>JAJYTH010000111.1 GCA_021793175.1 Actinomycetes bacterium | reverse complement strand
ACCGGGTTGCCCGACGGTACCCGCGACGAAGCGGTCGGGTTGGCGAAAGACGTGAATGACACGAGCCATGGCACCTATGACCCTATGCCAACTCCTCCGGCCGAGCTCGTTCGGGGGCTTCGGAAACGTCCATGATCTTCTAGGCTGGCGCAATGCCCACGATCACCCCGTATGGCAGCTGGAAATCCCCGATCGGTGCCCGCGATGTCGCCGCCGCCGGTGTCACCCCGCAGTGGGTCGACGTGGTCGACGGCGCGGTGTGGTGGGCCGAGTCCCGACCCGACGAGAACGGCCGGGTGGCGTTGATGCGCTGGGTGGACGGCGTGGTCGACGAGGTGCTGCCCGCACCGTGGAATGCCCGCAATCGGGTGCACGAGTACGGCGGCCGCCCGTGGCTCGTCGTCGGGGACACACTGGTGTTCACGCACTGGGACGACCAGCGCCTTTATGCCCGTGATTTACGCGACGGCAGTGTCACCCCACTCACGCCGGAGCCCGACCAGCCGCAAGGAGCGCGGTTTTCCGACTTGCGTCCGGGTTTGTCGGGCGAGGTGTGGGCGGTGCGTGAGACTGTGACCGGCACGGGCCGCGCCGACGTGGCCCGGGACCTGGTCGCGGTGTCCTTGGCCGGCGGTCGACCACGGCGCCTGGCGGCCACCCACCATTTCCTCACCGCGCCGCAGTTGTCACCCTGCGGCCGCCGGGTCGCCTGGCTCGGCTGGGATCACCCCGCCATGCCGTGGGATACGACGTCGTTGTGTGTGGCCGAGGTGGAAGCGGACGGCACGTTCGGCCCGCACCGGGTGCTCCTCGGTGGCGGCCCAGGCAACACAGGCGGCACGGGTGAGGTGTCGGTGTGTCAACTCGACTGGGACGGTCCCGACGCGTTGATCGTGCTCGCCGACCCCGACGGTTGGTGGGTTCCTCACCGGGTCACCCTCGACGGTGCGGTCAGCCCGTTGACGACGGTGGAGGCCGAGATGGGCGGGCCGCTGTGGAAACTGGGGTCGCGCTGGACCGTCCCGCTGGGAGGCGGTCGACACGCGGTGCTGACCGCGCACGGACTGGGCGTGGTCGACGAGGCCTCGGGGACGCTGATCCCAGTCGCCGAGGAACTCACGGCGTGGACCCCGACCCTGGCGCAGCACGGCGACGGTGTCGTGGGTATCGCGGCCGGGCCGAGGAGAGGCACCGGTGTGGTGCGGGTGGACTTGCGTGACGGCACGGTCACCGACCTCACCGATCCCCCACTGGCTCCGCCGGCCGACTATCTGCCCGTGCCACAGGTGCGGTCGTTCACGGCCGAGGACGGCAGCACCATCCCGGCCTACGTGTATCCGCCGACCAACCCGGACCACGTGGGCCCGGACGGCGAGAAACCTCCGTACCTCGTGCATGTCCACGGCGGGCCGACGGGACGTAACCACGCGGTGCTCGACCTGGACTTCGCGTTCTTCACCAGTCGAGGAATCGGTGTCGTGGCCGTCGACTACGGCGGCTCCACCGGCTACGGCAGGCGCTACCGGGAGCGGCTGCGTGGCCAGTGGGGCGTGGTCGATGTCACCGACTGCGCCACCGTCGCTCAGACGCTGGTGGACGAGGGTGTCGCCGACCCGGAGCGGTTGGCGATTCGCGGTGGCAGCGCGGGCGGGTTCACCGCCGCCGCGTCGATCACCTCGGTGCGCACCTACCGGGCCGCCATGGCCAAGTACCCGATCCTGGACCTGATGTCGTGGACCAGTGACGGCGGAGAGACCCACGACTTCGAGTCCCATTACGTGAAAGGCCTGGTGGGGCCGTTGCCGGATGTCGACGGCCGCTACACCGCTCGGTCCCCGGTACACAACCTCGACACGTTGGCGGGCCCGGTGTTGCTGTTGCAGGGGTTGGAGGACGAGATCTGTCCCCCGGAACAAGCGGAGCGGTTCGTTGCGGCGCTGCACGGCAGCGGCACGTCGCACGCGCTGGTGGCGTTTGCCGGTGAGCAACACGGGTTCCGTAAGGCGACCACGATCGTCACGGCGTTGGAGACCGAGCTCGCCTTCTACGGTCAGGTGTTCGGATTCCCCACCGACGTGCCGCCGGTGCGGTTGCGGTACTGAGGTTTCTCGTGCGGAGTCTGTGGCCTCGACCGTTACGTCCCGGTGACACGGTGGCGCTGGTGGCGTGCTCCGGTCCGGTGGACCCGGAGGCATTGGAAACCGGGGTGGCGGTGTTGGAGTCGTGGGGTCTGCGGGTGCGGTTGGGCAGCACTGTGCACACCCACCATCCACACCTGCCCTATCTGGCCGCCACCGACACAGCTCGGGCTCGCGACTTCTGCGACGCCTGGCTCGACCCGCGGGTGGCGGCGGTGCTGGCCGCCCGCGGCGGGTACGGCGCCCACCGCATGGTGGATCTGGTGGACTGGTCGGCGTTGCGCCGCGCCACGCCGGTCCTGTTCGCCGGGTCCAGCGACGCCACGGCCCTGCACGAGGCTGTGGCCACCCACGTGGGGACTCCGACGGTGTTGGCGTCCATGCCCGCCACCTCCCTGTTCGACCCGGTGGCCGCCGAACGGTTGCGGGCGGCGTTGTTCGCCCCGGAGAAGCCTCGGCGGCTGCCCAGCCCGGCGGCGGAGACGCTGCGTGGAGGACGTGCCCGCGGCCGGCTGGTGGGAGGCAACCTCAGCGTTCTCGCCGCCGGCATCGGCACGGGCGAGTCACGTCCGGCGCACAACGGGATCGTGGTGTTGGAGGACGTCGACGAGGAGCCTTACCGGCTCGACCGTCTACTCACGCAACTGCTGCGGTCGGGCTGGTTCGACGAAGCGGCGGGGTTGGCGCTGGGTTCGTGGACCGGATGCGGCCCCGACCACGTCGTACGAGCGGTGTTGTGGGATCGGCTCGGCCCGCTGGGGGTGCCCATGGCGTGGCGGTTGGATTTCGGGCACCATCCCGGTTCGTTGGCCGTGCCATTGGGGGTGGCGGCCGAATTCGACGCCGACACCGGCACCCTCACATTCCCCCCGACATCGTGACGCTGTTTTTTCCGACGTTTCCGACGTTCCCGGCTTCACTGTTCCCCACCGGTTTTCGTTATGGCAGTGCCACGCTTCTTTGCGAACGAGGGTCGCGTATTCTCCTCTTCCGCGAATACACCGGAAACGGCGGGAGGGAAGAACTCACCGGGATTACCCGGTCGAAGTCAGCACTATGGGTATCGATCTTCCTTCGGCGCCACAGCGGGCGTCCCGAGCCACGTCCATGTTCGTGTCCGCCGCGCTGCGTAACCCCGGGCTGATCGGTGCCGTCGCGCCGAGTTCCGCCGAGTTGGGGGCGGTGCTGGCGTCGGTGGTGCCGACCTCGGGAACACCCACGGTGGTCGAGCTCGGCGCGGGCACCGGGGCGGTCACCGCGCAGGTGGCGCGACGCCTGCCCGCACAGGGACAGCACTTCGCCGTCGAGATCGATCCCGTACTCGCTGAGCACCTGCGCCACACTTGCCCGGATGTGACCGTGATCGACGGTGACGCCGCCGAACTCTCCGCGCTTTTGACCGCCGAAGGGGTGAGTCGAGTGGACGCGGTGGTGAGCGGGTTGCCGTGGTCGTTGTTCGGTGAGACGGGCCAACGCCGGATTCTGGCCCAGGTGACCCAGGCCATGGGGCAGAACGGGGCGTTCAGCACCTTCGCCTACCGGCACGCGGCATTCCTGGCGGGTGCTGTGCGGTTCCGGGCGTTGCTGCACGAACTGTTCGACGAGGTGTTGGTGAGCCGCACCGTGTGGCGCAACCTCCCGCCCGCCCATGTCTACGTCTGTCGCCGCCCCCGCAGCCTCGGCGAGGTCTAAGCTTGACTCATGCGCATGCAGGAACAGGTGGCGCGCCACCTGTTCGCGGAAGCTCGGGTGGCGAGCCTGGCCACCGCTGACGCCGACGGGGTTCCCCATCTGGTTCCGGTGACGTTCGCGCTGGACGGTGACGACGTGGTCTCGGCCGTGGACTCGAAGCCGAAGACCACCACGGCGCTGCGGCGTCTTTGCAACATCGCCGTGAATCCGCGAGTGTCCTTGCTGGTGGACCACTACGACGAAGACTGGTCACGCCTGTGGTGGGTTCGCGTGGACGGAAACGCCACCAGCAAAAACACCGACGACCGGGCCGTGGCCGCCTTGGCGGCCAAGTACCCGCACTACGTGCGCACCCCACCGGCCGGGCCGGTGATCCGGGTACGGATCACGACATGGCGCGGTTGGTCGGCGTCGCCGAATCCCCCGACGCCCGACCGGCCTCCGGGCTCTCCTCCGAATTCCGGGTGAGGCCGCTGCCACGGCGCTTCCACACCGCGATGAGTCCCAGTGGGTCGGGTTTCCACAGCGACGCGGCCCCGTAGAGGCTGGCGGCGATCACGCCGATGATGAACCACCAGTCGTAGAGGCTCTGCTCACCCGTCGGGTAGTACACCAGCACGAGGAACACCGACACGGCCACCATCGCCGCGAGGTGGATCCGCCGCCACGCGAACGCGGAGGCGACCACGAAGCCCCAGGTCAGGTACCACGGCAGGGTCGGGGGTGCGAACAGAGCCACCGCCAGCAAGGTGATGGCCATCCGCAGAATGGCCTCGTGGCCACCGTGGCGGGCCTTCCACCACTGCCACACCATCACCCCGATCAACGCAACCCAGGCCAGGCTGCGTGCCACGGTGACGAACGGCGAGACCGGCACGTCGACCACGAAATTCACCAGCGTGTGCGCCACTTCGCCGAGGCCTGTGGGGAAGTTCAACCAGTTCGCGATGATCTGGGGTGCCTGCAACCCGGTGACCCAGCCGAGGTTGAATGACCCCAGGGACACCCAGGTCCCTCCGACGAACACCGCCCCGAAGATCGCCAGCGACGGTGTGACCGCCTTGACGAACCTTCGGAACAGGCTCTCTTCCTTGGGCAGGTGGTTGGCCCACACCCACACCAGGAACGGCAACGCGACCGCGGCGGTGGGTTTGATGAGCATGCCGACCGTGACGAGCGCGATGGCCAACGCGTGCTTGTGTTCCAGCGCGGCCCACACGCCGATGGTCAAAAACGCCAGCATCAACAGGTCGTTGTGCGGGCCGCCGACCAGGTGGATCACGGTCATCGGGCTGGCCACGGCCAGCCACATGGTCACCGGCAACCGGCCCCCGAGGTGCCGCACCAGCTTCGGCAACGCCCACAGCATCCCCGCCAGCCCCAACAGCAGGACCAGCCGGGTCAGGATCACCCCGGCGATCATGTTGTTGCCGGTGACACCCACGATGTTCTTGGCCACCCACAAAAACAGCGGGCCGTACGGCGCAGGGGTGGTCTGCCACAGCGGGTGCACGTTCTGCACCACGTCCGGAAGCACATCCAGCGCGGCGGGCCCGTAGTCGTAGGGGTTGAGCCCGTGCAGCAGTTGCGCGCCCTGCCCGAGGTAGGAGAACACGTCGCGCGTGAACAGTGGCGGCGCGATCAATAACGGCGCCATCCACGCGAACGCGGCGATCACGATGGGTCTGGTACCGATCCGGCCCGCCAGGGCGTATCGGCCCAACCGCACCCACGCCCACACGACCAGCGCGAAGCCGACATAGAGCACAGCGGTGGTCAGTGCGTGTCCGTGGCCGTAACGCATCCACGACAGCGGTCCCGTGCCGATGATCGGGTCGCGGACGAGGATGCCCCCCGCTCCCAGCGACGCGAGCAGCAGCACGGTGCTGCCGACGACTCCCATCGCGATGGTGCGGTACGGAAAGCGGGATGACTCGGGTGCACGGGCAGCTGCCCGTGTGTCTGCGGAATCGTCCGTGGGCGCCTCGGCGCTTGGCACGGAATCGGTGGTGGTGGCCATACTGGTTTCTGAGGTTACACACTGCGACGAAATGCGCTCGCCGAAGGGGCGGGCAGTGCCGCGAGCAGCGACTTCGTGTACTCGTGTCGCGGGCCCTGCAACACCTGCTCCACGGGGCCGGATTCCACGATCCGGCCCTGCCGCATCACGGCCACCCTGTCGGCGATGGCCCACGCCAATCCCAGGTCGTGAGTGATCACCAACGCCGCGAGGCCGAGTTCGCGCCGCAGCCGCAGCAACAGCGCCAGGATCTCGTTGCGCACCGTGGCGTCCAACGACGCCACCGGTTCGTCGGCGATGAGCAGGCTCGGCTCACACGCCAACGCGCCGGCGATCACCACCCGCTGTCGTTGCCCACCCGACAATTCGTGCGGCAACCGCGACAGAAACCGCTCGGCGGGCCGCAATTCCGCCGCCTCCAACGCCGCGACCACGATGTCGCGTTCGTCCCCGGGCAGCCGGTGGATCCGCGGGCCCTCCGCCACCGCCTCGTACACGGTGTGCCGCGGGTTGAGTGCGCTGGTGGGGTCCTGCAACACCAGTTGCACCCGCCGTCGATAGGCCCGCAGTCCCGCCGTCGAGGTGGGCAGCAGGGTCCCGTCGAACAGCACCGATCCCGACGTGGGCCGTTGCAGTCCGAGCAGGGTGCGGGCCAAGGTCGTCTTACCCGACCCCGACTGTCCGACCAGAGCGACGATCTCCCCGCGACGAATGCCGAGTTCCACGTCGTCGACCGCCCGCAACACCCCCCGCGAGCGGTCACGGAACGTCACCACCAGGTCTCGGGCCGCCAAGAGTTCCCCGTCCGGCTCATCCTTCGATGCGGCATTCGTCTCCCCCGACCCCGACTCGGCGTCGCTGTCCGTGACCATGCGGGCGTGGGGGTCCCCGACCTGGTGAATTGCCTCGGCCAGGGCGCGGGTGTGTTCGTGCCGCGGCTGTCCGAACACCTCGTCGGCAGCGCCCTCTTCCACGATCCTGCCCCGATACATGACCGCGATCCGCGCGCACGTCTGCGCCAACACGGCCAGATCGTGGCTGATCATGATCAGCCCGATACCGCGCTCGGCCACCAACTCACTCACCAGCCGCAGCACCTGGTCCTGCACCACGACGTCCAACGCCGTGGTCGGCTCGTCGGCGACGATCAGCTTCGGCTCACACGCCAACGCCATCGCGATCATCACCCGCTGCTTCTGCCCACCGGACAACTCGTGCGGATACGCGTTCGCCCGTTCCGGTGGAAGATCGACCTGGCGCAGCAGCTCCGCCACCCGATCCTTCGTCGCCCCGCTGGTGGTGGTGTGCAACCGCAGTGGCTCGGCGATCTGCTCCCCGATCGTGCGGACCGGGTTCAACGCGTGCATCGCACCCTGGAACACGATCGACGCCGACGACCAGCGCACCGCCCGCAGCCGTCCCCACCGCATGGTGTTGACGTCCTCACCGTCGAGCAACACCTCTCCGGTCACCGTCGCCGATTTCGGCAACAACCGCAGCACACTCATCGCCACGGTCGACTTACCCGACCCGGACTCACCCGCGATTCCCAACGTCTCGCCCGCGTTCAACGTCAGGTTCACGCCACTCACGGCGGTGAGGGACCCGTCACCGGTGCGGTAGGTGACCCCGAGGCCGTTCATCCGCAACAAAGGTGTCGCCGGCGCCATCGGTTGAGTCACCTGCGTCACCGTCCTTTCAACCTCGGGTTCAACACCGTCTCCAACGCCCGCCCCACCAACGTGAACGACAACACGACCACCACGATCGCCAGCCCCGGCGGCAGCAGGTACCACCAGGCGCCCGCACTGACCGAACCCGACGACAGCGCCGTCTGCAACATCGACCCCCACGACACCGCGCTCGGATCACCCAACCCGAGAAACGACAGCGTCGACTCCGCGATGATCGAGTTACCCACCACCAGCGTCGTGTTCGCCAACACCAAAGGCAGCACCGACGGCAACACGTGCCGACCCAGGATGTGGGCGTGACCCCCACCCAACGCCCGGGCCCGTTCCACGAACGGTCTGCTCTCGATCGTCAACGTCTGTGCCCGCACCAGCCGAGCCGTCGCAGGCCACGACGTCACCCCCACCGCCAGCACGATCGTCGCCACACCCTGCGGCAGCACCGTCGACAACGCGATGGCCAACACCAAAGACGGCAGCACCAAAAAGAAGTCGGTGAACCGCAACAGCACACTCGCCACCCAGCCACCGAAATGCCCGGCGGCCAACCCCACCAGGGTGCCGATCACCACCGACAACACGGTCGCCGCGAAACCCACCAGCAGCGACACCCGCGCGCCCCACAACGTCAACAACAGCACCGACCGCCCATCGACGTCGGTGCCCAACAGAAACTCCGGGCTCGGCGGTTGCAACGGAGCACCCGGCGCGGTGGTGACATCCAGATCCGCCTGGTTCGTGAACAGCGGCGCCGTCACCGCCAGCAACACCACCGCCGCCAACACACCCAGGCCGACCAGACCGCCGCGCTGGTCTCGGAACTCCCGCCACACCGACACCGCCGCCGCGCGCCGCCGCTGCCACACAAGAGAGGTCATGACTCACGCACCCTCGGGTCCAGCACCCGGTACAACAGCTCGGCCACAAGGTTCATCACCAGCACCGAGGACGCCAGCACCACGAACACCCCCTGCAGCAACGGCAGGTCCGGTCCCCGCAACGCCTCGTACGTCAACAACCCCAGCCCGGGCCACGAAAACACCGTCTCCACCGTCACCGTGCCCGACACCACCATGCCGAACTGCAAAAACACCAACGTCACCGTCGGCAACAACGCGTTCGGCACCGCATGCCGGCGCCGCACCAGATCGTCCCGCAACCCCTTCGCACGTGCCGTCGTCAAATAGTCGGCACCCATCTCTTCCAACAGCGACGACCGCATCACCAGCATGTACTGCGCGTAGATCACCGCCAGCAACGTCACACACGGCAACACCAGGTGATGCGCCACATCGAGCACCTGCGCCACGGGATCCTCCGGGATCACCGGAGACCGCATCCCCCGACTCGGGAACAACCCCTGCGTCGCGATCAACAGCAGCAAACCCAGCCAGAACTGGGGCATCGACCACAACGTCAACGCCACCCCAGTGTTCACCCGGTCGAACGCGCTACCGCGACGCCACGCCGCACGCACCCCCAACCACAGGCCGAGCGCCACCGCCAACACCGTCGCCGTACCCACCAACAACAACGTCGGCCACAACCGCTCACCGATCATGTCCGCCACGGGCCGGTTGTACATGTACGACGTGCCCAGATCCCCCTGCAGCAACCCGAGCACATAGTCGACGAACTGCTCGTACATGGGCTTGTCGACCCCGAGCCGCTCCCGCAGCTCCGCCAGCTGCTCCGGGCTCGTGGGACGGTCCCGCGTCATCGTGGCCACCGGGTCCCCCGGAATCATCCGGAACAACAAGAACCCGAGCACGACCACCAGCGAGAAACTCGCCAGCGCGCCCCCCACCTTCGCCGCGAGGAACCGAACCGTGGAACCACCGACACCACGCCGGCCCGAACCGTTTCTCCCCGGTCCCGGGCCGGACGCGGCGTCGGTCGACGTCACCGTCACGGCCGACATCACTCCCTGTCGTCGGTGGTCGCGCGGCGACGCACCACGACCGTGCCCCCGACGGCCAGCAGCGCCAGCGCACCCGCACCCAGCGCCAGCCACACCCCCGTCGGCAGGCCCGAATCGTCACCGGCGGCCCTGCCCTCGACCGGCTTCGCGCCGTAGAAGCCCCAGTAGCCGGTCTGCTCCATGATCTGGCCCTCACCCTCCGGCTGCTGCACGAAACCGGTGAACCGATCCGACCGGTAGGCCTCCAACACGTTGTCGTAGCCCAACACCAGGCTCGGCACCATCTCGTAATAGCGGGCCTGCGCCTGCAACACCAACTCCGCCCGCTTCTCCGGGTCCATCTCCGCGATCTGCTGGGCGTACAATTCGTCGTAGGTCTCGTCGCAGAAGAACGCGTTACTACTGCTGCTGCCCGACGACGCGGGAAGCGCCGCACACGTCTGCTTGTTCAGGATGTAGTCCGGATCCGGGTTCGTACCCCACCCCGAGAACGCCAAATCGTAGTGACCCGACGACGTGGTCTCATCCACCTCGTTGTCCGACACCAGGTTCTTCGTCACCGCGATGCCGATCTCCCGCAACCACGACACGAGGTAGTCACTGGCCCGCTGCGCATAGTCCTCACTGGCCCGACCGGTCAGCCGGAACTCCAACCGCCTGCCTTCCGAATCCACCCGGACACCATCCGGCCCCCGCTCGTAGCCCGCCTCGTCCAACAGCGCGTTCGCCGCCTCCGGATCGAACGAGTACCGCACGTCCTCACCCGGCTCGTAGTGGTAGTCCTCGTAGATCGGCGGAACCAACCCA
>JAJYTH010000015.1 GCA_021793175.1 Actinomycetes bacterium | reverse complement strand
GATCGCTTCCCACCGCGCAGTACCGCAAGCGCCGAGGTCGGGGCGTCACTTCGAATCGACGTTGCTCAGTACTCGCCCCGGACGAGGTTGTTCGGCAACTCGCCCAACACGTACCGTTCGATCTCCGCCGCCGCGACCACATAGGAACGTCGGCGCGCATCGACCACCGCGCCACCGACGTGCGGGGTGATGACCACGTTCGGCAGTTCCCACAGCGGATGGTCGTCCGGCAGCGGCTCGGGGTCCGTGACGTCCAATGCCGCCTTCAGCCGTCCCGACTCCAATTCGGCCAGCAACGCGGCGGTGTCCACCACCGCTCCCCGAGAAGCGTTCACCAGTAAGGCCCCGTCGGGCAGGGCTCCGAGGAACTCCGCGTCGACCAGTCCCCGTGTCCGCGACGTCAGCGGCACCAGCAGCACCACGATGTCGGTGTCGGGCAACAACTCAGGCAGGTCCTCCACGCTGTAGACCTCGCCGCGGGCCGACATTCCCACCATCGTCACCCACGCGTCGAACGGCTCCAGCCTGCACCGCAGCTGGTTGCCGACATCGCCCGCGCCCACGACGAGGACCCGTTTGCCCTGGAGCGTGTCCGCGGTGAGCCGGGACCACCGCCGCGCCCTCTGCGCTTCGGCGAACTCCGGCAGTCGCCGACACCACGACAGCAACACCGCCATCACCCACTCGGCCGTACTGCCGCCGTGTGCGCCACGACAGGTGGACAACAACACACCCTCCGGAAGGGCCTCCGACCAGTCCTCCGCTCCGGCCGACAACAACTGGATCAAGCGCAGCCTGGGCATCGCGTCGAGCAAGGGGAGCACATCAGCGGCTCGGGCACCGGGGATCAGCACCTCTGCCTCGGCGGCCTCCGCGGGCAGCGGCTCGGTGAGGCCGTATCGCACCGGGCGTACCCCGGCCACCTCCGACAACGCGGTCATGCCGTCGTCGTCCGGAACGAGAACAGTGATCGTCACACATCCATAGTGGCCGATTTCTCCCGCCCCGCTTACCGGAGGTTCACGTACGACACCCTAGGCTGAGCAACTGTGCGCAGCGCAGCTCCGAGACGCTCGTGGCCAGTAGCCGTCATGGCCTGTGCCGCGCTGGGACTTGCGGGATGTGCCGAATTCGACGATTCGACCGCCGCCACCGACTGGCGCGCCGCGCCCGAACTGACGGCCGAGGCCGGGCCTCAACCACAACTTCCGGAGGCGGATTCGCCCCCCACGCCCGACGACCCGTCCACGTCGACGACCCCTTTGCCACCGCCCGACGGCTGCACCGACTACGACAAGGCGGTCATCGCCACCTGTCTCGACACCGTGTCGGCCGTGGCGGCGCTGCCCTCGGACGGCTCCAGCATCACCGCGCTCGCCGGTGAACGACGCAGTGGCCGGGTGTTCCTCGTCGGAACCGACGGAGAGCCCCGCGAGTTCGCCACCCTCGACGTCGAGGCCACCGGAGACGGCGGACTGACCGGGCTCGCCCTCTCCCCCACCTACGCCGAGGACGGTCTCGTCTTCGCCTACATCACGACCGCCACCGACAACCGGGTCGTGCGGTTCGCCGAAGGGCAGCCAGCCAAGCCCGTGCTCACCGGCATCCCGAAAGGGGCCGACAACAATAGGGGCGCCCTGTTGGCCGACGAGGACGGTTCCCTGCTGGTCGCCACCGGAGACGCCGGTGACTCCGGCGCCGCGGCCGACAGCGAGTCGCTGGCGGGCAAAGTCCTGCGCATCGACCCCTCGGGAAAGCCCGCCGAGGACAACCCGAAGGCCGGTTCGGCCGTGTACGCCAGCGGCTTGCACGCCCCCGGAGGGATGTGCCGCGCCGCGGACGGCTCCCGGCTGTGGGTCACCGACCAGGCCGAGCGAGAAGACGCGGTGCATCGCCTCGAATCCGGCGCCGAACTGACCACACCGGTATGGACGTGGAAGGACCAGCCGGGGGTCAGTGGCTGCTCGGACTGGACCGACACGCTCGCCGTGTCCACGGAAGAAGCGGGCAACGTCCAGAACCTGCCGCTCACCGAGGACGGCTCGGTCGGGGGCGAACCCCAGATCACGCTGGACGGTGAGAACGGCACCAGCTACGGCCGCATCGGCAGCCTCGATCAGGTGACGCAGGACGTCGCCATCGCGGGCACGGTCAACAAGGTCGGTGGGGAGCCGGTGTCCAGCGACGACCGCGTGGTGCTCATCGTCCGCCAGCCCGCTTCCGGTTCCGGTCGCGACTGACGGCCGCACGCACGTCGAACAAAGCGCCCACGAGCGACGCCAGCACCGCCAGGGCACCGAGATACCGACCGATCGCGGCCTCGAAGGTCACCCCGCTCACGTCGAGGAACGCACGCTGCTCCGCACCGAACTGCCAGTCGACGAACACCCAGGCCAACACCGTCGCGCAGGCGGCCACCCCGGCGGCGATCAACCACAGTTGCGGCAGACCACTCGCCCGTAGCGTGGGCCGCTGCCCGAACACCACGACGCCGATCCCGGACACGGTCACCAACAGCGGCGCCAACCAGCCGAAGAACGTCGCCTTCCACACCGAACGGGAGACGTCCTCGGTGGGCAGCTCCGCCAGCGCGGCACTCACCTCGGGGTTGGCGGAACTCAGCTGCGTCCACGGCAGGAAAAGCGACACGACGGCGAGCAGCCCGGCACCGAGGCCGAGCCACTCCCGCCATGACACCCGAGCGGGCGACCATCCCGACTTCTGGTGGTCGCGCGTCGACACGGTCAGGCGCCGACCCTTTCCAGGACCAGCTCCCGGACGCGCTTGGCGTCGGCCTGGCCTTTCGTCGCCTTCATCACCGCGCCGACGATGGCACCTGCGGCTTGCACCTTGCCGCCGCGGATCTTGTCGGCCACGTCCGGCTGAGCGGCGAGAGCCTCGTCGACGGCGGCGATGAGCGCCGAGTCGTCAGAGACCACCTTGAGACCGCGCTGCTCCACGACCTCGTCGGGTTCGCCCTCGCCGTCCAGCACGCCCTGCACGACTTCACGCGCGAGCTTGTTGGTCAACTCACCGGAGTTGACGAGCTCGATCACACGCGCCACCTGCACGGGGGTGATCGGCAGTTCGCCGAGTTCCACCTCGCGGAGGTTGGCCTGCTGGGTCAGGTACTGCACCCACCAGCTGCGGGCCTCGCCCGGCTTGGCTCCGGCCTCCACCGTCGCCGCCACGAGATCGACGGCACCGGTGTTGAACAGGTCGCGCAGTTCCTCGTCGGTGAGGTTCCACTCCTTCTGGATGCGCTTGCGGCGCTCCCACGGCAGTTCGGGCAGCGTCTTGCGCAGCTCCTCCACCCATTCGCGCGACGGCGCGACGGGCACCAGGTCCGGTTCGGGGAAGTAGCGGTAGTCCTCCGCGGCCTCCTTACGGCGGCCGGACGAGGTAGTGCCGTCAGCCTCCTGGAAGTGGCGGGTCTCCTGCGTCACGGTGCCACCCGCGGCCAACACGCCCGCCTGCCGCATCATCTCGTACCGCACGGCCCGCTCGACGCTACGCAACGAGTTGACGTTCTTCGTCTCGGTGCGGGTCCCGAACTCGGTCGCGCCCTTCGGCTTCAGCGACACGTTGGCGTCACACCGCAGCGAACCCTGGTCCATGCGCACGTCGGAGACGTCCATGGCGCGCAGCAGGTCACGCAACGCCGCCACATACGCCCGCGCGACCTCCGGCGCCCGCTCCCCCATGCCCTCGATGGGCTTGGTGACGATCTCGATGAGCGGCACGCCCGCGCGGTTGTAGTCCAGCAGCGAATGCTCGGCACCGTGGATGCGGCCCGTCGCGCCTCCGACGTGCAGCGACTTGCCGGTGTCCTCCTCCATGTGGGCCCGCTCGATGCCCACACGCACGACCTCGCCGTCGTCGAGCACCACGTCGAGGTAGCCGTCGAACGCGATCGGCTCGTCGTGCTGCGAGGTCTGGAAGTTCTTCGGCATGTCCGGATAGAAGTAGTTCTTCCGGGCGAACCGGCACCACTCGGCGATCTCGCAGTTCAGCGCCAACCCGATCCGGATGGCCGACTCGACCGCCTTGCCGTTGACCACGGGCAGCCCACCGGGAAGCCCGAGGCACGTGGGGCACACGTGCGTGTTCGGCTCGCCGCCGAACTCGTTCGGGCAGCCGCAGAACATCTTGGTCTTCGTGTTGAGCTCGACGTGCACCTCGAGCCCGAGCACCGGGTCGTAGGACTCGACGACCTCGGCATAGTCCATCAGGTCGGCAACAGTCGTCACTTCGCCGCCGCTCCCTTCAGCTCAGGCATCTTGTCCAGCACCGGCCCGCGGGCCACCTCGTAGGCCGCGCCGACGCGGTACAGGCGCTCGTCGGCCAGAGCCGGCGCCATGATCTGCAACCCGACCGGCAGACCGTCGTCGGACAGGCCGCTGGGCACGCTCATCGCCGCGTTACCCGCGAGGTTCGCCGGGATGGTGCACAGATCGGCCAGATACATCGCCAGCGGATCGTCCGTGCGCTCCCCCAGACGGAACGCGGTGCTGGGGGTCGTCGGCGAGACCAGCACGTCGACCTGCTCGAAAGCGGCCGTGAAGTCGCGCGCGACCAGCGTGCGCACCTTCTGCGCCGAGCCGTAGTAAGCGTCGTAGTAGCCCGCCGACAACGCGTACGTGCCCAGCATGATGCGGAGCTTGACCTCGGGACCGAACCCGGCCTCGCGCGAAGCCGACATGACCTCTTCGGCACTGCGCTCGCCGTCGTCGGCCACCCGCAACCCGTACCGCATGGCGTCGAACCGGGCGAGGTTCGACGAGCACTCGCTCGGGGCAATCAGGTAGTACGCGGGCAGGCTGTAGGAGAAGTTCGGGCACGAGACCTCGACGACCTCCGCGCCCAGCTCCCGCAACTGCGCCACGGCCGCCTCGAACGACGCCAGCACACCGGCCTGGTAGCCCTCGCCGGACAGCTCACGCACCACACCGACCTTCACACCCGACAGGTCGCCGTTGCCGCCTTCCCTGGCCGCCTGCACCACCGAGGGAACCGGCGCGTCGATCGAGGTGGAGTCGAGCGGGTCGTGACCCGCGATGACCTCGTGCAGCAGAGCCGCGTCGAGCACCGTGCGCGCACACGGGCCGCCCTGATCCAACGACGACGAGAACGCCACCATTCCGTAGCGCGACACCCCGCCGTACGTCGGCTTGACCCCGACCGTGCCGGTGACGGAAGCGGGCTGGCGGATGGAACCACCCGTGTCCGTGCCGATGGCCAACGGCGCCTCGAACGCGGCGAGCGACGCGGCCGACCCACCACCCGAACCGCCGGGGATCCGCTCGCGATCCCACGGGTTACGAGTCGGGCCGAACGCCGAGTTCTCGGTGGACGACCCCATGGCGAACTCGTCCATGTTGGTCTTGCCGAGAATCGGCACACCCGCCTCGCGCAGCTTGCGCGTCACCGTCGCGTCGTACGGGGGAACCCAGTTCTCCAACGTCCGCGAACCGCAGGTCGTCGGCATGTCACGCGTGGTGAAGGCGTCCTTCAACGCCAGCGGCACACCCGCCAACGACGAGTCGGGCCGCTCACCGGCGGCCAGGCCGACGTCCACAGCCCGCGCCGCAGCGAGCGCGCCCTCGGCGTCGACGTGCAGGAACGCGTGGACATCGGAGTCCACCTCGGCGATCCGGTCGAGATGCGCCGTGGTCACCTCCTCGGCGGACACCTCACGCGAATGGATCTTCTCCGCCAGCTCGGCGGCGGACAGCCTCGTCAGATCGGTCACTGCTCTTCCCCAAGAATGCGCGGCACCCGGAACCTGCCGTCCTCCACAGCCGGAGCACCCGACAGCGCTTCCTGCTGGCTCAGCCCCGGCCGCACCTCGTCGTCACGGAAAGTGTTGGTCAACGGAACAGCGTGCGTCATGGGCGGAATGTCGTCGGACGCGACCTCACCGACCTTCGCCACCGCGTCCAGAATCTGGTCGAGCCGACCGGCGAAGACATCCAGTTCTTCCTCGGTGACGGCCATTCTCGCCAGCTTGGCCAAATGCGCGACCTCGTCGCGGGAAATTTTCGACACGCGGGCGACTCCCGGGGTGTTCTCGATTCTCAACTCAGACGTTGCCGATTCGGGTGTTACCCAAGGCAGTCTATGGCCTGCGGAGCCGTTCGCTCGTCTCGGGTCCAGCCCGATGGCGACTACCCACACAAGAGTCCGAACTGTCACAATCATCGGTCGGTGAACGCGCAAGCATGAGAGGTGAGGACGCTGGCCGAGGAAAGGGGTTTACGTTGTCTTTCCTGATCCGGGTCCAACTCCCGGACAGTCCCGGCACTCTCGGCGCCGTGGCCAGCGCCCTGGGCATGGCGGGAGCCGACATTCTCAGTGTCAACGTCGTCGAACGCGGCAACGGTGTCGCGATCGACGATTTCGTGGTCGAGCTTCCCGCCGGTCGATTGCCCGACACGCTCATCACCGCCGCCGAGAGCGTCGACGGGGTCGAAGTCGACGCTGTGCGGCCGTACGCGGGTGTCCTCGACACACACCGGGAACTCGAACTCGTCGAGGCGATCGCCTCCCAGCCCTCGTCCGGGTTGGAGCTGCTGGCCGACGGTGTCCCCCGGATCGTACGAGCCGGGTGGTCGATCGTCGTACAGGCCGGCGACGGTGACAACGGCGACAAAGGCGGCAACGGCATCACCCGCCTGGCGTCCTCCACCGCCGCACCCGAGGCACCGTTGGGTGAGCTGCCGTGGCTGCCGTTGGAGCACGCCACGGTGCTGGACTCCGAGGCGCCCTGGGTGCCGAAGATGTGGCGCGAGCTCGGCACCGAACTCGCCGCCACGCCCGTGGGCAGGCCCGAACGGGCGCTGCTCGTGGGCAGGCCGGGAGGTCCGATGTTCCGTGCCGCCGAGGTCGCCCGACTGGCTCATCTCGCGGGCATCGTGGCGGTGGTCCTACGGGACTGACCACCTCGGCCACGCCGTGTCCGCAGCCTGTGTAGTCGTGTCCGCAGCTCTCGTAGCCGTGTCCGCAGCCTGTGTAGTCGTGTCCCCGACTTGAGACATACCGGTCCGACGGGAAAGAACCGAACGAACGCCGCGTACCGTCATGCGCTGATGCTCCGTACCGACCCGTGCGACGACCGCGCCCGCCAGGTTCAACAGTTCCTGGCCGTTCCCGTGCTGGCCGCCGCGCTCGTGTCCGTACCCGCCGTCTTCCTCGCCACCACACCCGGCCTCACCGGCGTGATCGGCAAAGTACTCAACTGGCTGTCCCTCGCCGTGCTGGTGAGCGAGTCCGCCACGCTGCTGTGGTTCAGCGGCAGCGTGCGACTGTTCGTGCAGCGCTATCGGGCCCAACTACTGATCGTGGCGATCACCGTGCCCGCGGTGGTGTTCGTCGTCGGCCCGACACAGGTGTTGCGGCTTCTGCTGGCACTCGGGGCGTTCCGCATCTTAAGTGTGCGAAGGATTCTGCGTGCGGGCCGCGTGATCGTGCACCGGGCGGACCTCGACGGTCGGCGGGGCCGATGGGTGTTGGCCGGGATGAGCGCCGCGGCGGTGGTGTTCGCCACCATCGTCCTGGCGAACCCCGAATCAGGAAGCCGCAAAGTACTCGCGTGGGTGGTCGATCACCTGGGGGCGGGCGGAACGGCGGTGGCCGGTCTGGGGATAGCGATGATCGTCCTGGTCATCGTCGTACTGCTACGCAAAGACACTCGCGGCTGACCCGCCGTCACAGATCCTTGACGTACGCCATCAACAAAAGGCCCGAATCGGTGTGCCAGTCACGAGAGGGCGCGCGGGTGAACCCGAGCCGTTCGTAGAGCCGGTGCGCCGTCGTCATGCTGGTGAGGCTGCACAACACCATGCGCGACGCGCCGCGTTCGTGGGCGAGGTCGAGCGCCGCTCTGGTCAGCGCCTCCCCCACGCCCCGTCGTCGTGCATGCGGCGCCACCGCCACCATTCGTAACTCGGCCTCGCCGTCCTCGCACATCTCCACCAACGCGGATCCGGGCTCGGCCAGGGTGGCCGTACCCAACAGGGAACCCTCCCCGTCCACGGCGACGAGGAGTTCCGCGTGCTCGGCCCGGCGTGCCGTGTCCCGAAGTGATCGCGAGTACCGTCGGCCGTCCTCGTGATCGAGGTGACCGCTCGCCCGATACGCGGCCACCGTCAGCTCCCCCACCTCGGGAAGTTCCTCGGGACGAGCCGCGCGCACCTGGATATCACTCACGATGTCGTCCTCCCTCGTCCTCGGGCTTCTTGGTTTCCTCGGACATCTCGGTCACCGCTAAGGGCATGGGTGTACGCCGGCTGCGAACACACGTGCACAAAGTGCGGACACGACGACACAGGCTGCGGACACGATGTCAGTCGTCGGTTTTCTCGGCCACCTCCGCGGCGGCCTCCGGGCCGCGCTCCAGCAGCACCCGGAAACCTTCCTCGTCGAGCACGGGGACCTTCAACTGCACGGCCTTGTCGTACTTCGAGCCGGGCGCATCGCCCACCACCACGAACGCCGTCTTCTTGGACACCGAACCGGCCGCCTTGCCGCCGCGCGCCATGATGGCTTCCTTGGCCTCGTCCCGGGAGAACTCGCGCAGCGTACCGGTGACCACGATGGAAAGCCCCTCCAGATTCCGAGGGATCGACGTGTCGCGCTCGGCCTCCATGCGCACTCCCGCACGACGCCACTTCTCCACAACCTCGCGGTGCCAATCGACCGCGAACCACTCGCGAACGGCCTTGGCGATGGTGGGTCCGACACCGTCGACCTCGGCCAGCCGCTCCTCGTCGGCCGCATCGATCGCGTCGATGGAACCGAACTCGCGCGCGAGCGCCTGCGCGGCCGTGGGGCCGACGTGCCGGATCGACAAGCCCACCAACACCTTCCACAGCGGACGGTCCTTGGCGGTGGCGAGGTTGTCCAACAGGCGCCGACCGTTGGCGGACAACTGTCCCGACTTGGTGACGAAGAAGTCGACCCGCAGAAGCTTTTCCTCGTCGAGGTCGAACACATCGCCCTCATCGGTGATCACACCGGACTGCAGCAGGGCGCCCGCCGCTTCGTAACCGAGGACCTCGATGTCGAAAGCGCCGCGTCCGGCGAGATGGAACAACCGCTCCCGCAACTGCGCGGGACACGACCGCGCGTTCGGGCAACGGATGTCGACGTCGCCCTCCTTCTCGTACGCCAGCCGCGTACCGCACTCCGGGCAGTGGGTGGGCATCACGAACTCGCGTTCGGACCCGGTGCGCACGTCCACGACCGGACCGAGCACCTCGGGGATCACGTCCCCGGCCTTGCGGATCACCACCCGGTCACCGATGAGCACGCCTTTGCGTTTCACCTCCTCGGCGTTGTGCAGGGTCGCCATCGCCACCGTGGACCCGGCGACCTTCACCGGCTCCATGACCGCGTACGGCGTGACACGTCCGGTGCGGCCGACATTCACCCGGATGTCGAGCAGTGTCGTGTTGGCCTCCTCCGGCGGGTACTTGTAGGCGACCGACCACCGGGGCGCGCGGGACGTAGTGCCGAGCCTGCGTTGCAACGACACGTCGTCGACCTTGACGACGACGCCGTCGATCTCGTAGCTCGCATCGTGTCGGTGCTCGTCCCAGTAGCGGATGAACTCGATCAGCCGCTCGGTGGAATCGATCACCTTGCTGTACGGCGAGACGGGCAGTCCCCACGCCGCGAGCGCCTCGTACGACTCGGACTGCCGCGCGGGTTCGAAGCCGACGCGCTTGCCCAGCCCGTGACAGACCAACCGCAACGGCCGACTGCGCGTGACCTTGGGGTCCTTCTGCCGCAACGACCCGGCGGCGGCGTTACGCGGGTTGGCGAACGGGGCCTTGCCTGCCTCCACGAGCGCGGCGTTGAGGTCGGCGAACTCCTCCACCCGGAAATACACCTCGCCGCGCACCTCGACCACCTCCGGCACGGGGAAGCGGTCGGTCGCCGTCAGCCGCTCGGGCACGTCCTGCACCGTGCGCACGTTGAGGGTGACGTCCTCGCCCGTCCTGCCGTCGCCCCGGGTGAGGGCGCGGGTGAGTCTGCCGTTCTCGTACAGCAGGTTGACCGCGAGCCCGTCGACCTTCAGCTCGCACAGATACCGCGTGCTGCCGCCGATCTCCCGCTCGACCCGATCGATCCACGTCCTCAACTCGTCGAGGTCGAAGACGTTGTCGAGGCTGAACATGCGCTCCAGGTGGTCGTGTGCGTTGAACTCCGTGGAGAACGTGCCGCCGACGCTCTGGGTGGGTGAGTCGGGCGCAACGAGCGCGGGGTGTTCGGCCTCCAGCCGCTCCAGCTCGCGCACCAACCGGTCGAACTCGCCGTCGGAGATCGTGGGGGCGTCCAGCACGTAGTAACGGAACTGGTGCCCGCGGATCTCCTCGACCAGCGCACCGTGCCGTTCCCGCACTTCCGCGGGAACGTCCTGGATGTCCTCGACGTGTGCGGCCTCCGCCGTCGCCTCTCGGTCGCTCTCGGCGACCGAGGCCAGTTCTTCGCTCGCCGTCAGGTCCTCGCTGCTCACGACGAGCAGCCTAGTCAGCCCCACCGACATCGCCGGTCAGACCGCGCACCAGGTCGCGGAGTTCACCGAGGCTGATGGTGCCCTGTGGCTCGACGGTCGCCGTCTCCACGCGCCGCAGCCGCTCACCCGCGAGCCGCTCACCCAGGGTGGCGTCGAGCGGCAGGAACGTCAGGGCGGTGCGCTCGGACTCGGCGAGGTCGGGGAACTCGGGGTGATACACGGCCACGTCGACGACACCCTCGTCCTCGTCCACCTGGGCGACCACGCGCACGTCGGCGAAGTTCAGCCGACGTGTCCCCAGGTTCACGGTGACCCCCGCCGGATCGGGTACGGGGGGAACGGAGTCGTGGTACTCCCAGATCGCGTCGTCGGGCGGCGCGGCGGCCTTCCACGCGTCGGTGTAGGGACGCAGCGCGGGGTCCTCCTGCCCACTGATCACGAGCGCGTAGAGGGCGCGCCGACCACGTTCGAGGGAGAACTGGAGGTTCGGGTGCACGCGCGCCACCGCGTCGCACAACAGTGTCTCGGCCGCCTGTGGATTGCCTTCACCGAGCGCGGAGCTGACATCGGGCAGCACGTCCTGCCAGTGGCGCCAGAATTCGGCGGCCGCGGTCTCCGGGTCGGACGGCACGGGTTGCTCGGGCCACGGGGTGCGCGGGTCGGGTGAGTCGGGCACCCCCTCGGATGTGCCGGACTCGTTTCCTGTGCGCTGCCGGGGACGTCGGCGGAACAGTCGCATGTTCGCCACTACTACCAGTCTTCGGGCGGGTCGATGAACGCTTTGCCGAGATCCCGGGTCAGCGACAGCGCCTTACGCAACCACTCCCCCGTGGCGCCGGCGAGTCCACACGCGGGAGTGGGCACGACACGTTCGGCGAGGGTGGAACGGGCGAACCCGAGCCTGTCCACGAGGTCGAACGCCGGACGTGCCAGCCGTTTCAACTCGGGCCGCTCGGCGGGGGCGTGGCCGGGGACGAGCCCCAGCAGGAACGTGACCTCGGCGTCGTAGGCCTCGCCGATCTCGTCGAGCAGCTTGCCCGGGGCACCGTCGAGCAGGGTCGCGTCGAACGAGATGGCGTCGGCGCCCGCCGACCGCAGGAGCCCGACGGGAGGGCGGTGGGCACAACAGTGCACGACGACGGGACAGCCCGTGGCGGAACGGGCGGCATCGACGACACCGGCGAGGATCTCCCGTGCCCGCGGCTCGGACACCGCGGCCACGGTGCCGTAACCGGAGGGCGTGGGCAACGACCCGGCCAACACGTCCGGCAGAGTGGGTTCGTCGAGCTGGACCACCACGCGGGCGCCGGTGCGCTCGGCCAGCTCGGCCACGTGGGCGGCCAGACCTTCGGCCAGTGAGTCGGTGAAGTCCCGCAGCGCGCCGTGGTCGGTGAGCACCCGGTGCCCCCGCACCAGTTCGACACCGGCCGCCAGGGTCCACGGCCCGGCGAGCTGTGTCTTCACCACCGAGGGAGCGCTTCGTTCGGCCTCCTCACCGAAAGCGTCGACGTCCCAGCGCAACAGGTCCACGGCACGCCGATGGTGACGTCCCGGCTTCGCGGTGACGCGGTAACCCGACGGCACGACCTCCACGGCGAGATCCACGAGCAGCGCGGCGGTGCGGCCGATCACGTCGGCGCCCACGCCGCGGTCGGGGAGTTCGGGAAGGTGCGGGAATTCGGGGAGTTCACCGAACACGACAGCGGCAGCCTCTCCCGTGTCGGTGCCCGGCATCGAGCCGATCCCCGTGGCCGCGCCTGTCGGCCACGGAAGCCGTGTCCCGTCTGTCTCACCACTGGTCACGCTCTCGATTGTGCCGCCGCCCACCCGCCCGGGCAGTGGCGGGTCCACCCGGTTCACCACCCGAATCGCCGGTCGCCGCGGCGGGTCGGTGTGCCGTACCTTCGAAGTGTCCACGGTGCTTCGCACAAAAACGCGCTGTGCGAAAGGAAGCAGGGGAGGTGAGTCACGTGAGAGTGGCGCTGGCGCAGACCGACTGCCGACTCGGCGACGTGGAGGGCAACCTGGCCGACGCCGAACGCATCGTCAAGGAGGCGGCCGAACAGAAGGCCGACCTGGTCGTGTTCCCGGAGTTGAGTCTCACCGGCTACGCGTTGGGGCAACTCGCCGACGACATCTCGTTGTGGCCGGACGATCCACGTCTTGCCACCTTGTCGCGGCACGGTCCGGACGTGGTGATCGGGCTGCTGGAGGACGGCCGTATCCGCAGGCACAACTCGGCCCTGTACCTGTCCGGCGGCGAACTCGTGCACAACCATCGCAAGCTGTACCTGCCGAACTACCTCGTCTGGGAGGAACGCAAGCACGCCAATCCCGGGCAGCACATGCGAGCGTTCGACACCCGGCACGGCAGGTTCGCCACGCTGGTCTGCAACGACGCCTGGCAGCCGATGTTGCCGTGGCTGGCCGCCCAGGACGGCGCGGAGCTGCTCATCGTCCCGGCCAACAGCGCGGCGAAGCCGACCGGCGGTTCGTTCGAACCGGCCGAGTACTGGCACGACCTGCTCACGTTCACCGCGCGCATGCAGCAGTGCTGGGTGGTGTTCGTCAACAGGGTGGGCCACGAGGCCGGGGTCCGTTTCTGGGGCGGCTCTCGGGTGCTCGACCCGTGGGGGTCCGTGGTCGCCTCCGCCCCCGATTGGGAGGAGTCGCTCACGGTGGTCGACGTGGACCTCGACACGGTGCGCAAGCGGCGTCGCGAGATCCCGTTGCTGGCCGACGCGCGGATGGGTCTGTTGCGGCGCGAGCTGGAACGGCTGATCAACGAGAGCGGCGACGACTGACGGCCGACAAAGGATGAGCAAGCGCTCAGTGAGGTAGCTCTCACCGACCTCCTGTTCACAGCGGGAACCTGGTCTCATCACCGCATGCAACCGCTCGAGGAAGGTGTTCGGCCCTGGACCGAGCCGGGGATCTACCAGGTGGTCCCCGGCGTCTACCGCATCCCGCTGCCGATGCCGAACGACGGCCTGAAAGCGGTCAACGTCTACGCGCTGACCGACGGTGACTCGCTGGTGCTGGTCGACTCGGGCTGGGACCGACCCGAGGCCCACGCCCAGCTGGAAGCCGCGTTGGCCGGCCTCGGCGCGGGACTGGGCGATGTCCGAGAGTTCCTCGTCACGCACGTCCATCAGGACCACTACACGTTGGCGGTGGCTGTGCGTCGGAAACACGGCACGCCGATCGCGCTGGGCGAGCGGGAGAACGCGACGCTGACCGCCCTGACCGAGCCGGGCCGGGTGCCGATGGCCGACCAACTGCCGCTGCTGAGCAGGGCGGGCGGCCGACCCGTGCTCGAGGCGCTGATCGAGGCGTTCGGGTCCGCACCGTCAAACTCGGAGCGGGATCCGTGGGAGGAGCCCGACGAGTGGTTGGCCCCCGGACAACGCGCCGTGCCGGGCGGTCGACACCTCGACGTGGTCCACACCCCCGGGCACACGGCGGGACACGTCGTGTTCGCCGACGCCGAAGCGGGCCTGCTGTTCACCGGTGACCACGTGCTGCCGCACATCACCCCGTCCGTGGGCTTGCACGCGGCGCCCGTCGAGCTGCCCCTGCGGGACTTTCTCGACTCGTTGCGGCTGGTCCGCTCGATGCCGGACGCCCGCATGCTCCCCGCACACGGTCCCGTCTCCCCCAGCGTGCACGCCAGAGTGGACGAGCTGCTGCGCCACCACGACCGGAGGCTCGACGAGATCGCGGCGACCGTGGCCGACGGTGCGCACACAGCGTACGAGGTCGCGCTGCGACTCACCTGGACCCGCCGCGCACGGACTCTGACCGAATTGGACCCCTTCAACCAGGCGCTGGCGGTCCTGGAGGTCGCCACGCACCTGGATCTGCTCGTGACTCGGGAAGCGGTGACCGCCACCGACGAAGACGGTCTACGTCACTACGCCCTCTGAGCCCTCTGAACCCTCTGAACCTTCTGAGTCCTCTGAGTCCTCTGAGCGCCCCTCGGACGGCCGCCCGGCGGGAGCGAATCGTTCCCTCAGTCGCCGCTTGAGGATCTTTCCGGACGCATTGCGCGGCAGCTCGTCGACGAAGTGCACGGCCTTTGGCACCTTGAAGCTCGACAGCGACTTCCTGGCGTGGTCGATCAACTCGTCGGCGTCGACGTCGTCGACGTCGCCTTCGGGGCCCTTGGGAACGACGACGGCGGTGACGGCTTCGATCCACTTGTCGTCGGGCAGACCCACCACCGCCACCTCCGCCACCTTGGGATGCGTGTAGAGGGCGTCTTCGACCTCTCGCGAAGCCACGAGCACACCACCGGTGTTGATGACGTCCTTGATGCGGTCCACGACGTAGAGGTAGCCCTCGGCGTCGATCCGCACCAGATCGCCGGAGTGGAACCAGCCGGCGCGGAACGCCTCCTCGGTCTCCTCGGGCTTGTTCCAATACCCCGTCGCCAACTGCGGCGACCGATACACCACCTCGCCCTGCTCACCGGGTGCCACATCGTTGCCGTCGGGATCCACCACCCGCAGTTCCACGAACAACGCGGGTCTGCCCGCCGAATCGGGGCGCTCGTCGTGTTCCTCGGGGCGGAGTACGGCGGCCAGCGGTGCGATCTCGGA
The DNA here is from genome assembly GCA_021793175.1 of Actinomycetes bacterium. Taxonomy (GTDB): domain Bacteria; phylum Actinomycetota; class Actinomycetes; order Mycobacteriales; family Pseudonocardiaceae; genus Saccharomonospora. Next base: position 33,342 of record JAJYTH010000015.1, on the reverse strand, counting down.
CTGCCCGAAACAGTTGTAGAAACCCAACCGCGGCATCGCTTCGCGCAGGCGGTTCAGCACCGGCACCGGCATGATGGACGCGCCGTAGTACGCCTTGCGCAGCGCCGACAGGTCGTAGCTTTCGAAGTCGGCGTGGTTGGCCAACGCCACCCACAGCGTCGGCGCCGCGAAGAACGCGCCATGCCGGTCGGCGGCGAGCCTGCGCAGAACCTCGGTCGGGTCCGGTGTCTCCAACACCGTGTTCGTGGCGCCCACAGCCAGCCAGGGCAGAAGGAACACGTGCATCTGCGCGCTGTGGTACAGCGGCATGACATGCAGTGGCGCGTCGTCGGCCGACAGGTCGAGATCCACGATGCAGGACAGGTACTCGTGCACCAGCGCCCGATGCGTCATCATCGCGCCCTTGGGCCGCGACGTGGTTCCCGAGGTGTAGAGCAACTGGGCCAGGTCGGTGTCGGAGACCTCGACGTCCAGCTCGGACACCTCGTCTTCGCGGCCCTCGCGTGCCGCGTCGAGCAGGCTGTCGTCGGCGTCACGCAACGCCACCACCCGCTCCAGGTCCACTCGTGCGTCGCCGATGGCGTCCGCCAGGCCGGGGTCGGAAAGCGCGATGCGACTACCGGACTGCTCCAGCAGGTATGCCAGTTCGGCACCGGTCAGGTTGTAGTTCACGGGCACGTGGACCAACCCGGCGCGGGCACACGCGAGGAACCCGAGCAGGTAGGCGTCGGAGTTCTTCCCGTAGGCGGCCACCCTGTCACCGTGTCGCAGTCCGAGCGACAACAGGTGCGCGGCCGCGCGGGTCACGGCGGCGTCGAGCTCACCGTAGGTCCACTCCCGATCGCCGAACCGCACGGCGATGCGGCGTGGGTGTCGTGCGGCGCTGCGGCGCACGATGTCGGCGACGGTGCTGGAACGGACAGCGGTCATCGGCGTCCTCCGAGGCGATCATGATGTGGTCGCCATTACACGCGAAGCAGTCGAGGATGTCGAGAGGCGAGCGCCGCGAGCAGCAGTACACAGGAGGCCGCCACGGCGGGCAGCATCGGCCCGGGCAACCAGGTCAGCGCCGCGACCGCCACCACGGTAGTCACGGCCACCAGCCCGCTGCGGGCGAACCAAGCGAGAGCGAGTCCGCCTACGAATAGCAGCGCAGCACCCGAGGGCAACACATCCGAGGCCCCGAGCAACGCGAGCGACGACGCCAGTGCCGCGAACACCACCGCAGCGAGCCACCGACCGTGCCCCTGTCCCAAGTACGCCCAGCCTCCCGCCAGCACGGTGAGGCCGAGACACCACGCCAGGACGGTGAACCAGCCCTCGCCGGATTCCACAGCCATCGCCATGCACGCGATGCTGAATACGAACACGAGGGGAACACCGAGCCCTACCGCCACGACCCGCCACCACGGCTTCTTCTGCCGATACCAGAGCAGCAGCACGAGCCAGCAGACGATCGCCGCGTAAAACCAGTACTCGTTGGAGGTCCCGAGCATGAGCGACGAGTGCTGAGCGGCCGACAGAACCTGCACGCCGGATTCTTCGTGTATGCCGGTGGCACTCATATCCCCGACGTACATGAAGTATCCGTATCCATCCTCCTCGCCGAAGGCGGGCGGTACCGGACCGAAGGCGGGCGGTACCAGGGTGGGCGCGACGAGTAACTCGACCACCGCGCCCAGCATCAAAGCGGCCAGCGCCATCAGCGGAAACCACACACCCCGGCGCGCTTCCGTGGAAGCCGTGCTCCTTCGGGGAAGCCAGGCATGGAGGCGTCGGAATTCCCGCCATAGGCGGAGATGTCGGGAGACGATCGCCGCGCCCAACAGAGCGGCGGCGGAGACCACAACAGGAAGCGTCGGTCCGGGCAACCAGGCCAGCGCCGCGACCGCGCTCGCAACCGACACGCCCGCGAGCACGCTGCGTGTGAACCACACCAGAGCAGCCCCGCAGAAGAACACGACCGAAGCGTCGACGGGCGACACGAACGACACCAAAGGCAGTCCGGCGGACACGAGGAGAGCACCCGAGACCATCCTCCCCAACCACCGACCCCAGCCGGAACTCACCCACGCGTACCCACCGGCCAGCAGCCCCAGGACAAGCACGGAAGTGACGGCGGTGAACCCGGGCAGGTCCACGACCACGAAGACCAAGCCCACGAGGCAGACCAGCGGAGCCGCGACGGCGAGCACGGCGAGCTTCCACCACGGCCACTCCCGGGACTTCCCGCGGCGGGCCCGCCACCCGTACCAAGCGACGACCGCGAACCAGGCGACGGCACCCGCGATCAGCCAGTACCCGTGGGGGGCCCGGGGCACGACTTCGAGCGGGTCGGTGGACAGGAACTGAAAGCCCGACGGAGTCGGGTCCATTCCGAACACCGCCTTGAGCTCCATCACCGGCGGGCTCACGAACCGCTCGGGCAAGCCGGTCGGCACCATGGCGGGCGCGACGAGTGTCGCGACCACACTGCCCAGCACCACGACTCCCAGTGCCGCCAGCGGGAACCACATGTTCCGGCGAACTTCGGTGGAGGTCATGAGAACGAGATCCGATCAGACGGCGCCGTGGCCCCGTCGTGAGTGGCCATGCGGTGCACGTACGTCCACTTTCAACCGGCGACCGACCTCGGTCCGGGATGGCAAGCGACGACGGAAACGGTGTCGCGGTAAGCGGATGACATCGCTGTTCTCCGGTCGGTGGGCAAGGTCGAGCCGATCATGACATGGAACACAAACGGGGACAGAGGGGGGTGATCGTCGCACCCGAGAACCGGTGAAACATGAGAAGACCGCCACGATCTCCGAGTGGAGTGACCACGCCGACAACACCCTGTGGCGAAGACCACCCGAACTGTGTCAGGCCTGTGCCCGCGGGAACGGTGCTCGACGAGGTGCGAGGTTTCCCACGCCAGCGGCGAACACCCTCGATCCCGCTTCCAGGACGCGTCCTCACCGGTCCCCGCACCCCACCGGACCACCGCTTCGAAAACGTGTGGCATCGAACCGTCGTCCGGCCCGCCCGCCGGCACCATCGACGGTCGCTTCCGCGCGGACTGCGTCGAATCCCGCCTCACCGACATCGAGCACCGTCGACGGGAATCGTCTGTCACGGCCGAACCGCCCGCGGCGGGCGTCGGAGAGTCAGGCCGTGGCCGCGATCTTCGCGCTGCCCAGCACGATGTCACCCGCGGCGGCGTCCTCCCGGTACAGCACGACGACCTGTCCCGGCGCCACGCCGCGCAGCGGTTCACGCAACTCCACCACGACCCGGCCGTCCACCACCTCGGCCACCGCGGGGGCGGTGCTGCCGTGTGCACGCACCTGCGCCACACACTCGGTGGGACCCTCCAACGGCTTCCTGCTCGGCCAGATCGGCCGTTCGCCCTCGATGCGGCTCACCGCGAGCCTCTCCCCCGAACCGACCTTCACGGTGCCGGACACGGGCTCCAGCGAGAGCACGTACCGGGGCCTGCCGTTCGGGGCGGGCGCGTCGATGCCCAGGCCCTTGCGCTGCCCCACGGTGAATCCGTGCACCCCCGTGTGCTTGCCGAGCACGGCCCCCGTCTCGGCGTCCACGAGATCGCCGGGCCGCTGACCGAGCCGCTTCTCCAGAAACGACTTGGTGTCACCGTCGGGGATGAAGCAGATGTCGTGGCTGTCCGGCTTCTGGGCCACGGGCAACCCGCGCTCGGCGGCCTCGGCGCGCACGTCCGGCTTGCGCGAGTCACCGAGCGGGAACATCGCATGCCGCAACTGATCCGGCGTCAGCGACGCGAGCACGTACGACTGGTCCTTGTTCTCGTCGGCGCTGCGACGCAGTTCGGGGACACCGTCCACCACGGACAGGCGCGCGTAGTGCCCCGTGCACACGGCGTCGAAGCCCAACGCCACCGCCTTCTCCAGCAACGCCTCGAACTTGATCTTCTCGTTGCAGGTGACGCACGGGTTGGGCGTGCGGCCCGCGGCGTACTCGCCGACGAAGGTCTCCACGACCTCCTCGGTGAACCGCTCGGCGAAGTCCCACACGTAGAACGGGATACCGAGGATGTCGGCAGCGCGCCGCGCATCGTGGGAATCCTCGATGGAACAGCAGCCCCGGGAGCCGTTGCGCAGCGTGCCAGGTTTGGCCGACAGCGCCAGATGCACCCCGACCACATCGTGGCCCGCGTCCACGGCCCTGGCGGCGGCGACCGCCGAGTCCACTCCCCCGCTCATCGCGGCCAATACCCGCACCGCCTACACCTCCTGCTCAGTTCGGGTCTTACGCATGCCGGACAGGCCCGCCTGTCGCGCGCGGGCGACCACGCCGCCGATCTCGGCGGCCAACGCGTCGATGTCGGCCTGGGTGGACGTGTGCCCCAGCGAGAACCGCAGCGAACTGCGGGCCGACGCCGCATCTGCGCCCATCGCGAGCAACACGTGACTCGGCTCGGCCACCCCGGCGGTACAGGCCGAGCCGGTGGAACACTCGATGCCCTTGGCGTCGAGCAGCATCAGCAGGCTGTCCCCCGCGCACCCGGGGAACGTGAGGTGCACGATGCCGGGCAGTCGGTCGGTGGAGTCCTGCGGCGGACCGTTGAGCACCACGTCGGGCACCTCGGCGCGCACGGCCGCGACGAGGTCGTCGCGAAGCTTGGTGAGCCGTTCGACGTGCTCGTTGCGCCGCTGCACGCTGATCCGCACGGCCGTGGCCAACGCGTGGATGCTCGGCACGTCGAGCGTGCCCGAACGGACATCCCGTTCCTGGCCGCCGCCGTGCAACAACGGCACGCACGGGGTCTCCCGTCCCAACAGCAGCACCCCGGCGCCGTACGGGCCGCCGAGCTTGTGCCCGGTGAGAGTCAACGCGCCGACACCGCTGGCACCGAAGTCGATGTCCACCGCGCCCATGGCCTGCACCGCGTCGGTGTGCACGGGTACGTCGTACTCGGCGCACACGGCGGCCAGCGCGGGCAGCGGGTTGATCGTGCCGACCTCGTTGTTGGCCCACATCACCGTGGCGAGCGCCACATCGTCGGGGTTCTCCTCGATCGCGGCCCGCAACACCTCGGGTCGGACCTGGCCGTGTTGGTCGACCTCCAGCCAGGTCACCTCGGCGCCCTCGTGGTCGGCGAGCCATTGCACGGCGTCCAGCACCGCGTGGTGCTCCACCGAACCGGCGAGCACCCGGCGGCGACGCGGATCGCTGCGACGGCGCGCCCAGAACATGCCTTTGACGGCGAGATTGTCACTCTCCGTGCCTCCGGCGGTGAAGATCACTTCCGAGGGACGTGCGCCCGTCGCCTCGGCGACGCACTCACGGGCCTCCTCCACCACGCGCCTGGCTCTGCGCCCCGACGAATGTAACGACGAGGCGTTGCCCAGCGTGGACAGCGCTTCGGTCATGGCCTCGAGGGCCTCGGGGACCATCGGGGTAGTGGCCGCGTGATCGAGATAGGTCATCGGTTCTCAAGGGTAGTCGCGCGACGAAGGCTGTGGCTGCGGCACCTCTTCCGACCCGTCCGCCGACGGAACGGTGTTCGTTCTCAGGCCCCTACCGGCGAGCACGGAACCCAGCACGGCCACCGCCGCGAGCGTGCCGGCCAGCACGGCCACGGCCACCGAGGGTTCCCGAGCGCTTCCCAACACCCCGAGCAACACCCCTCCCGCGCCGATTGCAAGCGCCGAGGTGATCCAATCGCCCAGTTGCATGGCCGAGGTGTTGAACCCTCGTTCCGCCACCGGGGACAGTCGCAGGAGCAACACCGACAGCGATGGCATCCCGAGCCCCATACCCGCGCCCCCGCACGCCGACGCGGCGAACGCCACCCACCCGGGCGCACCACTCCAGGCCACGACGACGAACAGCGCGAGCCCCACGGCCACGAACACGAACGCCGCCTTCAGCAGAGCCGCCCTGCTCCAGTCGGGATTCCTGCCCTGTACCGCCGAGGCGGCCGACCAACTCAACGCGGCGACGGTCAACGGCAGGCCCGCCAGCGCGGGACTGTAGCCGTGCACCTGTGACAACGTCAGCGGCAGATACGACTCGAACCCGGCGAACGCCCCGGCCAGCAATGCGCGGCTGAGCACCACGGTCGGCAGACCGGAACGACCGGTGAGCGTGCCCGTGGGCAGCAGTCGACGCAGCGACACCGCCACGACCACGAAGGCGACGGCGCCGTAGGCGAGGGCGGTCATGGAGGGGTGTTGGGCCGCCCACATCAGGACCGCGGTGGCCACCGCCACCGCCACCGCCGACGGGACACTCGCTCGACGCCCGGCCGGGTCCGGGGTGTGGGCGGGCAGTCCCCGCACCACCGGGACGAGCAGCCCCATGCCCAACAGCAACAACGGTACGAGGCCGAGGAACACCCAACGCCAGCCCACGGTCTCGGTGATCAGGCCCGCGACCGACGGCCCCACGACGGCGGGCAGCACCCACGCCGCCGCGTTCGCCGCGTAGATGACGGGACGCTCCCGGTCGTCGTACACCAGCGCGATGAGCAACGACGTCGCCACCATCAGCGTCCCGGTGCCGAATCCCTGCAGCGCCCGACCCGCCAGCAGCACCGCCATGGTCGGTGCCGCCCCGGCAGCCAGCAGGCCCGCGAGGAAGAACCACGGCCCCACCAGCAACGACAACGTCGGTCCCCGGCGGTCACACACCCTGCCGGACAGCACGGTGGCGGCCACGCTGGCGACGAGGAACGCTGTGAACGGCCACGAGTAGAGGTCACCACCGTCCAGGTCGGCGACCATGGTGGGCATCGCCGTGGCCACGCCCATGTTCTCGAACGCGAGCAACGTGACGACGAGCAGCAGACCGGCCGTGGTGAGCCGGTGTTCGGGGCTCCACAACACGCTACGGCGCCGCCGACGGGTGTGTGTCATGACTGGAGAGTCTGCAACCTCCACCGAACTGGATATCCAGCGCGGTGTGACGCAATCGCTCCGCCGCGTCAGAATGGCGTCGTGGTGAGAACGATCGACTGGGACACCGACGCCGTGGTGATCATCGACCAGACGGCGCTGCCCACGACCTTCCGCACGCTGCGGTTGGAGACGGTGGACGACCTGATCGGGGCGATCCAGCGACTGGCCGTGCGAGGCGCGCCCGCCCTCGGCGCCGCCGGAGCGTTGGGCGTGGCACTGTCCGCCCGCAGGCACGGCACGGAGTCGGAACAGGCTCTGGCCACCGTTCGTGCCGAGGCCGATCGGCTCGCCCACGCCCGCCCCACGGCGGTGAATCTGCGGTACGGCGTGGAGCGGGCGCTGGCCGCCCTACCGCGAGGAGCCGACGTGGTGCTCACCGACGCGCTGGCCGTGCTCGACGAGGACGAGCGCGTCAACTGCGCGGCTTCCCGGCATGCCGCCGACCTCCTGCTGCGCCGATGCCCCGACCGTCCGCTGCGCGTGCTGACCCACTGCAACACCGGGCGCCTGGCCACGGTCGCCTGGGGTACTGCGCTCGGCACCGTCCGGCATCTGCACGCTGACGGCCGGGTGGAACACGTGCTGGTCGACGAGACCCGGCCGCTGTTGCAGGGTGCGCGGCTCACCGCGTGGGAACTCGCCGACGAGGACATCCCCTACCGCGTGTTGCCCGACAGCGCCGCGGCGGCGGCGATGGCCCGCGGCCTGGTGGATTGCGTGGTGGTCGGCGCCGACCGGGTGGCCGCGAACGGCGACACCGCCAACAAGATCGGCACCTACGGACTGGCCGTGGCCGCCGCTCACCACGACATCCCTTTCGTGGTCGTCGCAACGGAGTCCACTCTGGATCGTTCGCTGCCGGACGGCGGGGGCATCGTCGTCGAGGAGCGCGCAGCCGAGGAGATCACGCAAGTCGCGGGTGTGCCCGTGGCGCCCGAAGAGACGCCCGTGTTCAACCCGGCCTTCGACGTCACGCCAGTGGAGCTGCTGACCGCCGTGGTGACCGAGAACGGCGTCCTGGCCACCGACCGGAAATAATCGGTCGAACGCGATCCGGCGCTTTTCTAGGCTGCCGCGCATGACCGCCCCTCCGCTGCGCCCCGTACTCGCCCGGCTGTCCCTCACCGAGCGACCGGTGACGAAATTCGAGACCGGGTCGCTGCCGGTGTATGCCGTGGGCGACGAGCTGGTCCTGAAGTTCTACCCCGCCGAGGACGCCGACGAGGCACGCGTCGAGGCCATCGCACTCGACGTGCTCGGCGGTCGGAGCTCGGGCCGCGCAACTGGAGCGAGTTCGTGCGCACGCGGCGCGAGGCCGTGGTGGACCACCACCGGGAGCAGGAACTCGCGCCGGAATGGCTGGAGCGCATCCCGGACTTCCTCGACTCGGTGGACCTGGCCACGCCGCCGCCGGTGTTGCTGCACACCGAACTGCTGCGCGAGCACGTGCTCGTCCGCCCGCAGGGCGAGCGCTGGACCGTGTCCGGCCTGCTCGACTTCGAACCGTCGATGCTGGGCGCCGCCGAGTACGAGTTCGTGGCCGCGTCGGTGTACCTGGTGGGCGGCGAGGAGACCCTGTGGCGGGGATTCCTACGCGGATACGGTTACGCCGACCACCCCGGCGAGGAGTTCGCGCGCCGCTGCCTGGCCTACACGCTGCTGCACCAGTACTCGTCGTTGCGCCGATACTTCACCTGGATGCCTGAGTCCGGGCAGCGGTCCTTCGACCAATTGGCCCGGCTCTGGTTCGGGTAGTGACGGGAACCGCACCGACCGGGCTCCACGACGTGGGAAGATGGGCGGATGCGACAGATCGACACCGACCGGAACCTCGCGAAGACCATTCTCGGCGAGTTGAGAGGCGCGATCGTCAGCGGGGAACTCGTGCCGGGAACCCTGTACTCGGTGCACGATCTCGCCGCCCGCCTCGGTGTGTCCCGCACACCCGTGCGGGAAGCGCTCATCCAGTTGGCCGAACGGGGCATGGTGCGCTTCGAACGCAACCGGGGCATCCGCGTGTTGCAGACGTCGTTGCACGACCTGGAGGAAGTGTTCGCGATCCGGCTGCTGCTGGAGGTGCCCGCCACGTACCGGGCGACGAGCCAGGGCACACCGGGGTTGGTGACCGACCTTCGCGCCCATCTCGACGCCATGCGGCGAGCCGCCGAGACTCACGACGAGACCGAGTTCATGACAGCGGACCGGCGATTCCACGAGGCCATCAACGTCGCCTCGGGCAACCTGCGCTTGGCCCGCTATGTCGATTCGTTGCGCGACATGGTGTTCCTACGCGGAACGTCCACTGTAGACAGGAGTCGCGGGTTGTCCGACATCCTCGCCGAGCACGAGGAGATCGCCGAACTCGTCGAGCAGGGCAAGCCCTCGGAGGCGGCCGAGGCCATGCGGCGACACCTGCTCACCACCGCCCGGCTCATCATCGCCCAGGAGTCCGCCGAATCCGGTGAGTCCGTGCCCCCGGTGTCCTACGACTGGACCCGGCTATCGGGCTGACAGTTCCCACACCATTCCCGCGAACCATCCCCGCGGCCCCACCTTGACGAGTGGCATGCCACATGCCACTCTCGGGTGCCTGCCGACCGCTCACCGGGGAGGGTCCATGACCGTCTATGTGCATGAAACCGTGTTCACCTGGGGCGCGACCCCACTGAAGTTCGGGGCCGGGGCCGTCGACGAGATCGGTTACGACCTCGCGCGACAGGGCGCCCGACGGGTATTGCTCATCACCGACCCCGGAATCGTGGCCACCGGAGTCCCCCAACGGGTCGCCGACGCCGCCGAGGCCGCGGGCCTCACCGTCGAGATCTACGACGGTGTGCGCGTCGAACCCACCGACGTCAGCGTCCTCGACGCCGTCGAATTCGCCCGTCAGTCCGAATGGGACGGATTCGTCGGGGTGGGCGGTGGTTCGGCCATCGACACGGCCAAGGCGGTCAACCTGCTCACCACCTACCCGGCGGACCTGTTCGACTACGTCAACAAGCCCATCGGCGCCGCGAAGGCCCCACCCGGGCCGCTCAAGCCCCTCGTCGCCGTGCCCACCACCGCCGGAACGGGGTCAGAGACCACGCCGGTGTGCATCATGGACTTCCTCGACCTCAAGGTGAAGTCCGGCATCAGCCATCCCGCGCTGCGGCCGACCATGGCCGTCATCGACCCGCTGCTCACCCTGTCGATGCCGCCCCGTGTCACGGCCGCCAGTGGCATGGACGTGCTCTGCCACGCCCTGGAGTCCTACACCGCCAAACCGTTCCACTCCTTCCCCCGACACACCCCCGAGAACCGGGTCGCCTACAACGGCGCCAACCCCATCTCGGACACCTGGACAGAGAAAGCCCTCCACCTGCTCGCGCGGTCCTTCCGCAAGGCCGTGCTCAACGGCGGCGATTTGGAGGCACGCACGGACATGATGCTGGCCGCCACGTTCGCGGGCATGGGCTTCGGCAACGCGGGCGTGCATATCCCACACGCGTGCGCCTACCCGATCGCGGGCCGGGTGCGCGACTACCGGCCCGCCGACTACCCGCAAAAAGAGCCGCTCGTACCGCACGGTGAGTCGGTGGCGCTGACCGCGCCCGCCGCCTTCCGGTTCACGTTTCCCACCGATCCCGCCAAGCACCTGCACGCCGCGCGCATCCTCGACCCGGCGACGTCCGAGGATCTCGACCCGCGCGAACAGCTGCCATCCGCGTTAGCCTCGCTGATGCGGGACATCGGCTTGCCCAACGGGCTCGGCGGTGTCGGCTACGACACTTCGGACGTGCCCGACCTGGTGGAGGGAGCCATGAAACAACAGCGCCTGCTGGCCGTCGCGCCCCGCGCAGTGCGCGAGCACGACCTCGAAGCGATCCTCCTCGACTCCCTCGAGAACTGGTGATCTCCGTGTCGACGCTCGCCGAGGACCTCGCGCGTGCCGTGTCGGGCGAGGTGGACGACAGCACGGCCGCGCGCGCGATGTTCAGCATGGACGCGTCGAACTACCGGCACGTGCCGTTGGCCGTGGTGTTCCCCCGCACCGCCGAGGACGTGGCGGCCACCCTGCGGGTGTGCCGCGAGCACGGCGTTTCCGTGACGGCACGGGGTGCGGGCACCGGTATCGGTGGCCAGGCCCTCGGCGAGGGGGTCGTCCTCGACTACAGCCGCCACCTCGACAAGGTATTGGAGGTCGACCCCGAACGGCGGATCGCGCGCGTGCAGCCCGGGGTCGTCCTCGACACTCTGCGCGCGGCCGCCGCGGAACACGGGCTGACATTCGGTCCGGACCCCTCCACCCACAGCCGCTGCACCCTGGGCGGCATGCTCGGCAACGACGCGTGCGGCCCGCACTCGGTGGCGTGGGGCCGCACGGCCGACAACGTGGTGTCGTTGGAGGTACTCACCGGCGACGGCACACGGCTCACGGTCGGTCCGAAAGGGGAACTCTCCGGAGAACCCGCCGACCGCGTGGCCCGCATCCGCGACGAGTTGCACGAGCTGGCGCAGAACAATCTCGCCGTGCTGCGCACCGAGTTCCCCGAACTGCCCAGGCGGGTGTCCGGCTACGCGATCGACGCGCTTCTGCCGGAGAACGGTTTCGACGTCGCCCGAGCGCTCGTCGGCACGGAGGGCACGTGTGTCCTGCTGCTCGAAGCCACCGTGCGGCTCGTCCCCGCTCCCGCCGCGCGTGCGCTCGTGGTGGCGGGTTTCGTCGACGACGTCGCCGCCGCCGACGCCGTCCCGTCGGTGCTGCCGCACCGTCCGCTCACCGTGGAGGGCATGGGGGCCGACCTCATCGAGTCCATGCTCGTCCGAGGACGCCGGCCCGCGGCTCTCGACGCGCTTCCCGAAGGGCGCGGCTGGTTGTTCGTCGAAGTCGGGGGCGACGACCCCGCCGACGCCCGACGTAACGCGGAGACCATGGCCCGGACTTTGGCTCGCGAGACCGCCGCCGCCACCTCCGTGGCTGCCGAACCGGGACAGCAACGGCAGCTGTGGTCCATTCGGGAGTCCGCGGCGGGCATCGCCACGCGGATGGCCGACGGCTCCGAGGCGTGGCCGGGCTGGGAGGACGCCGCGGTGGACCCGAAACAGCTCGGCTCCTATTTGCGCGGCTTTCGTGACCTGCTCGCCTCTTACGGTCTGCGTGGCGTGCCGTACGGGCACTTCGGTGAGGGCTGCGTCCACGTGCGCATCGACTTCGACCTCCTCAGCGAGGAGGGTGTCCGCACGTTCCGGCGGTTCCTCATCGACGCCGCGGACCTCGTCGTCGCCCACGGCGGTTCGCTGTCCGGTGAGCACGGCGACGGACAAGCCAGGGCCGAGTTACTGCCGCGCATGTACTCGCAGAAGGTGCTGCGCCTGTTCGAGTCGTTCAAGGCGATCTGGGACCCGGACGACCTGTTGAACCCGGGCAACCTCGTCCGTCCCCGCCCGCTCGACGCGGACCTGCGCTTCTCCGGGCCGACGAGGGACCTGCCGATCACCCTGCGGTATCCACACGATGGCGGCAGCCTCGCCACCGCGACCCGACGCTGCGTGGGCGTGGGCAAGTGCGTCGACACGTCCACCGGGGTCATGTGCCCGAGCTACATGGTCACTCACCGCGAGGAGCACTCCACCCGCGGCCGGGCACGCCTGCTGTTCGAGATGATGCGCGGCGAGACCATCACCGACGGGTGGGACTCGACCGAGGTCCGCGACGCCCTCGACCTGTGCCTGGCGTGCAAGGGCTGTCTGTCGGACTGCCCGGTCAATGTGGACATGGCTTCGTACAAAGCGGAGTTCCTGCACCACCACTACGCGGGCAAGCTGCGGCCGGCCAGTCACTACTCGTTGGGTTTCCTGCCACTGTGGGCACGACTGGCCTCGCTGGCACCGGGCTTGGTCAACGCGGTTCTCCGCTTCCCCGCCGCCGCACCGGCGAAACGACTCGGCGGTATCGCCGAGGAACGCCAACTGCCCACTTTCGCCCGCACCACGCTACGGCGAGCGTGGCGCCGCAAACCTCGGCGCGGCACCAAAGACCGTCCCCGAGTGATGTTGTGGCCGGACACATTCACCACCTACTTCGCTCCCGAGGTCGGCGTGGCGGCCACCCGGGTACTCGAACACGCCGGATTCGACGTCGTCCTGCCCCGTTCGTCGGTGTGTTGCGGGCTGACCTGGATCTCCACGGGCCAACTCGACATCGCTCGACGCGTGTTGCGCCGCACCCTGCGGGTGCTGGCGGAACCCATCGAGTCAGGCACACCCATCGTGGGATTGGAACCGAGCTGTCTGGCCGTGTTGCGGCACGACGTGCACGATCTACTCCACACACAACCGGTGCCCGCGTTGACACTGGCCGAGTTCCTCGACCGCCACGCACCGGATGTTGAGTTCGGTGAACTCAACGTTTCCGCCATGACCCAACAGCACTGCCACCAGCATGCGGTGCTCGGGCACGAAGCCGACGAGCGCGTGCTGCGCAGGGTCGGTGTGGACAACCGAACGCTCGACTCGGGCTGTTGTGGACTGGCGGGCAACTTCGGTGTCGAACGTGGACACTACGAGGTGTCGGTGGCGGCCGCCAACCGTGTTCTCGTGCCCGAGGTGGAAGCGGCGAGCCCGGACACACTGGTACTCGCCGACGGGTTCAGCTGCCGCAGTCAGATCGGCGAACTCACCGGGCGCCGGTCGCTGCACCTGGCGCAGGTGCTGGACCGGGCACTGGCCACACGCCCCGAACAGTGACCAAGAGCGATCAAGGCTGTCCTCTTTGTCTATCTCCCGCGCCCGAAAGCGTGAGATCCCACTCACATCTTTGCAACATATGGGTGCCAGAGGGTTGAATTATGGACAAACGGCCGGTACAGGAGCCGGCCGCAGAGGCAAGGAGGCAGGGGTGCCTCAGGGCGGCAACGACACTCAGCACAACGAGATCGAATTGAACCACCGTGAACGCGCCACGCTGCAGGCCGTGGCGGAAGGCGTCGCGGAGATCACCTGCAGTTCTGTACCCGACCTCTTCGTCGACGGCCTGGCGTGCTGCGACCAGGCCACCGCGGGCCGGCTTGCCCAGGCCGGCCTCATCGCACCCGCCTACTCCGGTAGGCCCGACGAACGCGTCCCCGCCGTACTCACCGACGCGGGCAAACGCGCGTTGCAGGACACGCCGGCCCTCGCGGGCCGCTGACGGCGAGTCCTGTCGGGCCATGTCCCACCAGCCCCCTGGAGCGAGAGCGGAAAGCGGGCTAGCAAGACACGGCCCAACCCCGTGAACGTGTCCGCGCCCTGCGAGCGCGCAGCACGCGCGCAGGGCGCGGACACGTGACTCGTGACACAGCAGCACGGCGACACGGCGGACGCCGAGCCGAAAAGGGCCCCCAGCGCCACCCTCCACCGAGGGTTCGAGCCTCGTTACGCTCCGACACCGGACACCGCCGTCAGGAACCGACCCGGAACGCCGGGATACCCGTCACCGCCTGGCCGACCGACAGGGCGTGCATCTCCTCCGTTCCCTCGTAGGTGAGCACGGTCTCCAGGTTGGCGGCGTGCCGCATCACCGGATACTCCAGCGAGATCCCGTTGGCTCCCAGCATCGACCGCGCGGTCCGTGCCACGTCGAGTGCCGCGCGCACGTTCGCGAGCTTGCCGAAACTCACCTGCGTGTGGTGCAGCGCGCCGGAGTCCTTCAACCTGCCGAGCTGCAACGCCACCAAACCAGCCCGATTCACCTCGACCACGAGGTCGGCCAGCTTCCGCTGCGTCAACTGGTACGCCGCCAACGGCTGCCCGAACTGCCGCCGCGTGGTGGTGTACTCCAACGCCGTCTCATAACACGTCCGCGCCGCGCCCACAGCGCCGAAGACGATCCCGAACCGCGCCTCGTTGAGACACGACAGGGGTCCACGCAGCCCCGTCACGCCGGGCAACACGGCGTCGGAGGGCAGCCGCACACCATCAAGCACCAGTTCCGCCGTCAGCGATGCCCGCAGCGACAGCTTCCGCGTGATCTCGTTCGCCGAGAAACCGGGCGTGTCGGTGGGTACGACGAAGCCCCGTACTCCCTCGTCGGTCTGGGCCCACACCACGGCGACGTCCGCGACGGTGCCATTGGTGATCCACATCTTGGTGCCGTCCAACACCCAGTCCTCGCCGTCCCGCCGAGCGTGCGTGCGCATCGACGACGGGTCGCTTCCCGCGTCGGGTTCGGTGAGCCCGAAACAGCCGATCTCCTCCCCCGACGCCAGCGTCGGCAGCCACCGCCGCTTCTGCTCCTCACTGCCGAACCGGTGAATGGCGTACATCGCCAAGGAGCCCTGCACGGACACGAAACTGCGCAGCCCCGAGTCGACGGCCTCCAGCTCCCGGCACGCGATGCCGTACGCCACGGCGGAGGAACCCGCACACCCGTAGCCCGTCAGGTGCATTCCGAGTATGCCCAATCGGCCGAAGCTCTTCGCCAAATCCCGCGCCGGTAGTGTCGCTTTTTCGTACCAATCCGTGACTTTCGGGGCCAGTTCTGTCACCGCGAATCGACGCACGGTGTCGCGGATGTCGCGTTCCTCGTCCGTCAACGCACCGTCGACGTCGAGGAAATCTGCGGGGCGCGAATCTTTCTCAACCATGCCGACAACCCTACCGCTCGACCATTCACGCAGGTCAAAAAGCCAAGCACGGAGGGAAGGCACAGAATCGCACCCGTCGTCAATCCTGTTTTCTGTTATTCATATAACACACCGAAACTATTTGGTTGCACCACCGAGTCGCATTACCGTCGTAAGACCGGCAAACCCGGAATAACCATTCGCGCACCGAATCCGCCAGCGACAGCGTGGGGCGGTTTTACGTGGACCGCGCAATGCTCTACCACCGCACAACGCCGTGTGGTCATCCGATGTGTCTGTGGCCCTCCGCAATGAAGCGGAGCGGCGAAATCGCACTTTCCTGATCCGACCGTCGCGCCTCGGGCCGGCCGGTAGCCCCAGCGCGCCATGTCGCGCCGCACGATTGGCTTCACATGGCCCGGTCGTGCCGAGCAAGAGAAGGGCCACCAGCCGTGACCCATCCCGTACAAGCCGTCGACGGGCCTGTACTACGAGCAATACGAGCACGGCGCCTGTGGCGTGGCCTTCGTCGCCAACGGTGCGCGGCTCATCGTGCTGTCCGACCGGGGTGTGGACGCCGAACACGCGCCGATCCCGTCGCTGCTGCTCACAGGCGCGGTGCACCACCATCTGGTGCGGGAGAAGAGCCGCACACAGGTGAGCCTCGTGGTCGAATCGGGCGATGCGCGCGAGGTGCACCACATCGCGTTGCTCCTCGGCTACGGCGCCGCGGCCGGGGTGGACACCTACCTCACCGGGCGGAACATGCTGCCCGCACCGATCGACTCCACCGATCGGCCGATCGTCTGACACGCGCGGCGGTGGCGGCTGAACGGCGCAAACGTAGAATTTCATCCGCGACCACAGCGCGAATACCCCGATGTCGGCAAGAATGTCCGACCATGATGAACGATCCGAGGCGGCGGGTCACCGAATTCGTGGCCGATCGACTGGAGGTGGGGGCTACGCTTCTGCGTAGCTACGGCCGCCGCGCACGGGGCGGGAGACGGACACTCGTCCTGGGCGGAGTCCGGTCGGGCAAGTCGCGGCACGCCGAACAGCTCATGTCGGGCTACCGCTACGTCACCTACGTGGCGGGTAGCGCTCCCCCGACCGACGACGACCCCGAGTGGGCGGCGAGGGTGGACGCCCACCGCGCACGCAGACCCGCTCACTGGCGCACGGTCGAGACGATCGACATCGCGGCCACGCTCAGGGCGGCGACCGCGCCGACGCTCATCGACTGCCTCGGTACGTGGCTCACCCGCGTGCTGGACGAGGTGGGTGCCTGGGAGCAACGTCCCGGCTGGCAACGCGCGGTGGATGAGCGGTTACAGGATTTCGTGGACGCGTGGCAGAACACGTCCGTGCCCGTGGTGGCGGTGAGTAACGAGGTCGGTTCCGGTGTCGTTCCCGACACCCACGCCGGTCGCGTGTTCCGAGACGTCCTGGGCGCGTTGAACACCGCGGTGGCGGCGGGATCGGATTCGGTGCGGCTCGTCGTGGCGGGCCGGGTCGTGTATCTATAGCTGGGTGAGGGAAACAGTGAGATCGATCGAAATCCCCCTACCCGATGAAGGGGTCGAACGGGAAGCACGTCGGCGACTCGACGGGCTGGTCAAGCCTGTCGGCGCGCTCGGCAGGCTTGAGGAGCTCGCCGCGTGGCTGTGTGCCGCCCACGGCAGTGTGCCGCCGCGTCCCCTGGACGACGTACGAGTGGTGGTGTTCGCGGGCGACCACGGCGTGACCCGCCCGAAACCGGGCGCCCCGGGTGTCTCGGCGTACCCCCGTGAGGTCACCGCGGCCATGCTGCGGACGTTCCTGTCGGGGAAAAGCGGTGTCACCGTGCTGGCCCGCCAGGTCGGCGCACGGGTACGGGTACTCGACATCGCGGTGGACGTCGATCTCGAAGACGTCCCCTCCGAGGTGCGGGCGTTCAAGGTACGGCACGGTTCCGGTTCCATCGACACCGAGGACGCGTTGGAGCCGGGCGAGGCCGAGCGTGCGTTCGCGGCCGGGCGTGCGGTGGCCGACGAGGAGATCGACGCCGGGGCGCAGGTGCTCATCCCCGGTGACATGGGCATCGGCAACAGCACGGTGGCGGCGGCGCTCGTCGCGGCGTCCCTCGGTCTGCCCGCGAACGAGGTCGTGGGCACAGGCACGGGGGTGGACGAGGAAGGTCTCGCGCGGAAGCTGGCGGTGCTCGACGCCGCACTGGCTCGCGTGGGTGACCGCGCCGAGGAACCGATGTCCCTGGTCACCGCCCTCGGCAGTGCGTGCGCCGCAGCCACGGCCGGGTTCGTGCTCCAGGCCGCGGCGCGCGCGACGCCGGTGATCCTGGACGGCGTGTTCTCCTGCGCAGCGGCGCTCGTGGCCCGCGACATCGCCCCCACCGCCACGAAATGGTGGCTGGCCGGTCACCGTTCCACGGAGCCCGCGCAGAGCCACGCGCTCAAGGCGCTGGGGCTGGAACCGGTCCTGGACCTCGGACTGCGACTGGGCGAGGGCAGCGGCGCGGTGCAGGCCGTCCCGGTGCTCCGCGCGGCCAGGGCGGCGCTCGCTGACATGGGCGACCTCGCCGACCTCACGTGAGCCGCGCGATGCCGCCTGTGCGTGACGGCTTACGCATGGCGATCGGCACGTTGACGGCGTTGCCGATACCTCCGCCGCGGCTCGTCGACCGCAGGGTCGCCGCCGTCGCGATGGCAGTGGCACCACTGGCCGCGCTGCCCCTGGCCGGGATGGCGGCACTCACCGTCCTCGCCGGTGCGTGGCTTGGTCTGCCGCCGCTGGTGTCGGCGGTGGCCGCGGTCGGCGTGGTCGCGCTCGGCAGCCGGGGGCTGCATCTCGACGGGCTCGCCGACACCGCCGACGGACTGGCCTCCTCGTACGACCGGGATCGGGCCCTGGACATCATGCGCCGGGGCGATGTGGGACCGACCGGTGTCGTGACGCTGGTGCTCGTGGTCTCGGCACAGATCGCCGCGCTGGCCGGAGTCTCGACGGAAGACCCGAACGTCGCGGCCACCGCCGGTGCCGCGGCCATCGCCGTGGTGGCCGGGCGAAGCGTTCTCCCGTTGTGCTGTGCGCGCGGGATACCGGCGGCGCGCCCCGAGGGCCTCGGCGCCGCCGTCGCGGGCACCGTCCACCCGGTGGTGGCCGTGATGGTCGCGGTCTTGGTCGGTGCCGCCGCCGTCGTGACCACTTCGGTGATTCCCGGAGTCCCGTGGTGGAAGGGCGCGCTCGCGGTCGTACTGAGCTGGGCCGCCGCGGCAGTACTGCTGAGTCACACGGTGCGCAGGTTCGGCGGTCTCACCGGTGACGTCCTGGGCGCGTGCGTCGAGACCACGACACTGGTGTCGCTCGTGGTGCTCGCCTCCTCCGGCCTCGGCCTGCCGTGAGGACACCACAGGACACCACAGGACGCCACGCGACGAAGCGCCACCGTCTACCGTCACCCTCCAGCACACCTCGGGGAAGGTGAACGACCACTCCGGAGGGTGACTCGTGGACCTCGGACATCACGCGACTACGGCTAGCGTGAAAATCGATGAATTCCGCCATCTCGGCGCGTTCGGCCGCTCCGGACGACGTTCCCGGCGCCCGGGCCGCGACAGCGGCACAGTCCCGAACCAGGCTCCGGCGGCGGTCGGCGGCCGTCGCCGGGCTGGTCGCGGCATTGTGCGCGCTCGTGTTCCCGTTCCTTCCCGTGGCGCAGGACACGGCGCACATCACCTGGCCGACCGGCGGAGACACCACTGCCGTCAACGCGCCACTGGTCGGTTACCGGGCCCTGGCCACCCGGGCTGAGGTGCCCTGCGCCACCGTGCGTTCGCTCGACTCCCGCACGGACGGCTCCGCGCTGTTGCTCGCCACCGTCCCGTCCGCCCGAGCCGACAGCGGCGTGGGGCTGCGACTGTCCGTTCGTGACGGTGAACTCGTCGCCTCCCTCCGAGGTGAACAGGTGGCACGCCGAGCGCTGCCACAACAGGGATGCGGGGTGGGTTTCCACTCCGACGCGGGCAACACGACACTCACCGTCGGGGACACGACCGTCTACCGCACGGACGACGACGTTCGGCCCCGGATCATCGGTGTCTACTCCGACATCGACGGCGACCGGGACCCCGCGACCGGACTCGCCGTCTCGATCACCCCCGACACGCGGTACCAGTCCTCACCCACCACGGTGAAAACCGGGATCGCGGTACTCGGCGCCCTCGCGGCTTTCGTGTGCTTGTTCTCCGTGCGCCGAGCCGATGCCGTGTTCGGTCGCCGCGCACCCCGCCGGACCACCGGTGGGCGGTGGAGGCCTACCGGACGCGACCTCACGGTGGTCGGAGTGCTCGGGGCCTGGGTGTTCATCGGGCCGGTCACATCCGACGACGGCTACATCCTCACCATGGCCCGCGTCGCCGAGGACGCCGGCTACCTCACCAACTACCACCGCTGGTACGGGTGGCGGAAGCGCCGTTCGGCTGGTTCTACCACGTCTACGAACTGATGGCGCACGTCAGCGTGGTGCCTCCGTGGATCCGACTGCCGTCGTTCCTGCTCGGTGTGGTCAGCTGGCTGCTGATCAGCCGAGAGGTACTGCCCCGGCTGGGAGCGCCCGTACGGAGCAGCCGGGCGGCCGGTTGGGCCGCCGCAGCGGTCTTCTGCGTGTGGTGGCTGCCGTACAACAACGGTGTCCGGCCGGAACCGGTCGCGGTGCTCGGGTCGCTGCTCGCCCTGTGCGCGGTGGAACAGGCCCTCGCCACGCGCAGGCTGCTGCCCGTGTGCCTCGGCGTGGGCGCGGCCGCGTTCACCTTCGCCGCCACACCCACCGGACTGATCGCCGTGGCTCCGTTCCTGGTGGCGGCCGGCCCCCTGCTCCGCCTGCTGCGGGAACGCACCCGCCACGGAGGGACGGCCGCCCTCGCCCCGATCGCCGCGTCGGGGCTGTCGGTGTTGTTCGTCGTGTTCGCGGACCAGACGTTGGCGAGCGTGTCCGCAGCCTGTGCAGCCGTGTCCGCAGCCTGTGCAGCCGCGCCGAGTTCCTCACCCCGTCACCCGCCCCGCACGGCCGAAGCGAATCGGCACGCCAGTTCGGGATGTCCCGCCCAATGCAGGTGTAGATACGATGCGTGCAGCGTGGGCGAGGCGAATCCCTCGCTGCGGCCCTCCCACTCCCACGCAGGGTCCGGACCGTGCCGAGGCTCGACGCTGGTGAGGTGGAACTCGTGTCCTCGCACCGTCAGCCCCCGCGATGTCGACACCGAGTCCGTGGGCGCTGTCGCGTCGCGGTAGCCGAGAGCCCCGCCATCCGTCGTCCTGGCCACCGCGTCCAACGCGCCCACCATCGGCGCCCCGTCGAACTCGCGGCACAGGTACAGCAGACCCGCACGTTCGGCCGCAACCGGGAGGCCCTTCTCGATGGCCGTCGCGACACGGTGCCGCAGTGCGGCGTTGTCCGAGAGCGCCCCCACACGTGTCTCGGGGAAACCGCCTCCGAAGTACAGGCCCGCACACGCCTCAGGCAGCGTCTCGTCGCGAGTGGGATCGAAGTCGACCACATCGATTCCCGCCGCGTCGAGCAGTTCGACGTTCTCGGTGTAACGGAACGTGAATGCCGGGTCCGAGGCCGCCGCGACCACGAACCGCCGTGCGCCGGGCCGTACGTGGTCGGTCGGGTTCCACGCCCGCACGGTCAGAGGCGGCGCCGATCGCGCTACCCGGACCACCGCGTCGAGATCGATCCCGGCGGCCACCCAGTCGGCCAGTCCGGCCACGAACCGCTCGGCGTCGGCCTCGCGGTCGGTGTCCGAAGCATGCCCGGGCTGCCGCGCCCGGTCATCGTGGGGCAACACTCCCAGCACCGGGATGCCGGTCGGTTCCAGCGCCTCGCGGACCTCCTCCTGGTGCGGCCGCGAGTCGACCTTGTTGAGGATCACGCCCGCCAACCGCACCTCGGGGTCGTATCGGGCGAACCCCAGCACCGACGCGGCGACACTGCGGCTGGCCGTACTCGCATCCACCACCAGCACCACCGGCGCGCGAACGAGTTTGGCGACGTGAGCGGTCGAGGCATACCCCGCGGTGCCGAGCACGCCGTCGAACAATCCCATCACGCCTTCGAGGACGGCGATGTCGGCGGTACGGGCGCCGTGGAGCAGCAACGGCGCTACCCGGTCCTCTCCTTGGAGGAACGGATCCAGGTTGCGCGGTGGAAGGCCGGTCGCGAGCGCGTGGTAGCCGGGGTCGACGAAATCCGGGCCGATCTTGTGGCCGGACACGGCCACATCCCGGGCCCGCAGTGCCGCCATGAGTCCCGTGGCGACACTGGTCTTGCCGTGGCCCGTGGCCGGTGCGGCGATGACGATCCTGGCGACCATGGTGTCCCTCCGGTGCTCTACCCCGCCATGATCACGCTACGGGCAGCGCCACCGTCGCCGCACACGTGGTCGCCCGCGCCGACCTGCTCGCACCGGACGGCCCGACTACGGAACCCCCTGTCTGACCTGCACGTAGTCCAGCCGGTGTTCGAGCACGGCGCCTTCGGGCAGGTCTGCGACCAGTGCCAACAGCGAGTCGGCCAGCCCGTCCACGTCGACGATGTCGTAACCCTGTTCCTCCACACTCGACCGCAGCACCATGACGTAGTCGTCGCGGCTGATGCCGTGCAGGGTGCGCACCATGGCCGTGGTGGTGGCGCGATGGGACGACAGTCCCGCGAACCCGCGCCCGCATCCGCAGCCGCCGTCAGGGTCGTCGCGGTCCTTCGCGCAGGTCGGCGCGATCCACACGAGTTCACCCTCGACGCACCAGTGGTAGTCGTTGTCCCGGAAGCCCTGTGTCGCCGATGTGGCCACCAGTGCTTTCACCATCGCTTCCTCCCGGTGTGTGCTGCCGTGGTGTCCATTGCCTATCAGCGGAGTCGGACAGAAAGGGGCCACCGGGCGCGTGTCCCGGGCGGTGAGGAATCGAATTCATCCGGTCGGGTACCCGGGTGGGCTTCCTGCGAACACTACGAACACACGGCGCCGCGTGAGGCCGAACCCACGAGCCGCGCGTACTTGCCCAGCACACCCCGGTGAGGGATCTCCGGCGGTTGCCAGCCTTTTCGACGCCACGTCAGTTCCGCGTCGTCCACCGACAACTCCAGCGTCCTCGTCGACAGGTCGGCCACGATCGGATCGCCGTCGCGGACGAACGCGATCGGTCCGCCGTGGGCGGCTTCGGGCGCAATGTGGCCGATGCACAACCCGGTGGTACCTCCCGAGAAACGACCGTCGGTCAACAGCAACACGTCACGGCCCAGGCCCGCCCCTTTGATCGCTCCCGTGACGGCCAGCATCTCCCGCATTCCCGGCCCGCCACGCGGTCCCTCGTTCCTGATCACCACGACGTCGCCCGCGGACAGTTCGTTCAGCGCCGCCATCGCCGCCTGCTCGCCGTCGAACACGCGGGCCCGCCCCTCGAAGCGGGCGGTGTCGAAACCGGCGCTTTTCACCACTGCGCCCTCGGGGGCGAGGTTGCCGTGCAGGACGGTGATCCCGCCGGTCGGGTGGAGAGGATCGTCGAGTGGACGCACGACGGTTCCGTCGAGGTCGGGCGGGGCGATCTCCGCCAGGTTCTCCGCCACCGTCCGTCCGGTGACGGTGAGACAGTCGCCATGCAACAGTCCCGCGTCGAGTAACGCTCGCATCACCACCGGCACTCCGCCGACCCGGTCGACGGCGGCCATCACGTACCGTCCGAAAGGCTTGACGTCCGCCAGGTGTGGGACACGGTCGCCGATGCGGGAGAAGTCGCCCAACGACAACGACACCCCGGCCTCGTGGGCGATCGCCAGCAGGTGCAACACGGCGTTGGTTGAACCACCGAAGGCCATCACCACCGCGATGGCGTTGTCGAACGCCTCCTTGGTGAGGATGTCTCGGGCCGTGATCCCCGTGCGCAACAACTCGACGACGGCTTCCCCGCTGGCGCGGGCCGCGACGTCCCTGCGGCGATCGGCCGACGGTGGGCTCGCCGAGGACGGCAGCGCCATCCCCAACGCCTCCGCCGCGCACGCCATCGTGTTGGCCGTGTACATGCCGCCGCACGCACCCTCGCCGGGACACACGGCGCGCTCGACCCGTTCGACGTCCTCGGCGCTCATCAGCCCACGGGAACACGCGCCCACGGCCTCGAACGCGTCGATGATCGTGAGCTCCCGATCGTCGACGCGTCCCGGCAGCGTCGATCCCGCGTAGACGAACACGGCGGCGACGTCGACGCGAGCGGCGGCCATGAGCATGCCGGGCAGACTCTTGTCACATCCGGCGAGCAGCACCGCGCCGTCCAGTCGCTCGGCCTCCAGCACCGTCTCGACCGAATCGGCGACGACCTCGCGCGACACCAGGGAGAAGTGCATGCCCTGATGTCCCATGCTGATCCCGTCGGAGACCGAGAGCGTGCCGAATTCCAGTGGATATCCGCCGCCGGCGTGCACACCCTGTTTGCTCGCCTCCGCGAGCCTGCGTAGCGACAGGTTGCACGGGGTGATCTCGTTCCACGACGACGCGATCCCCACCTGCGGTTTCGCGAAGTCGGCGTCACCCATCCCCACCGCCCGCAACATCGCCCTCGCGGCCGTGCGTTCGAGACCGTCGGTGACCTCCCGGCTGCGGGGTCTGGGGTCGACGGGGTGTGCTTCGGCCATAGGGCCATCATGGGTGCGAGGGGCGGCAGGCACAATTTCGTGTCGTGGCTGACAGGATGTCCCTTCATGACAAGATCGCCGACGAACTAGGTGTCCGCCCCGAACAGGTCCGCGCCGCCGTGGCCCTGCTGGACGACGGTTCGACGGTGCCCTTCATCGCGCGCTACCGCAAGGAGGTGACCGGGGGCCTCGACGACACCCAGTTGCGCACGCTCGAGGACCGCCTGCGGTACTTACGCGAACTCGAGGAACGGCGCACCGTGATCCTCGAGTCCATCCGATCCCAGGGCAAGCTCACCGAGGAGCTCGAGGCCCAGATCATGGCCGCCGAGGAGAAAGCGCGCCTGGAAGACATCTATCTGCCCTACAAGCCGAAACGTCGCACCAAGGCCCAGATCGCCCGCGAAGCCGGCCTCGAACCGCTGGCCGACAGCCTGCTGTCCGACCCCACCCAGGACCCCACGGCCGCCGCGGAGGCGTTCGTGGACCCCGATGCCGGCGTCGCCGACGCCGACGCCGCTCTCGCCGGGGCCCGCGCCATCCTCGTGGAGCGTTTCGCCGAGGACGCCGACCTCATCGGCGAACTGCGGGAGACGATGTGGTCCCAGGGTTGGCTGACCTCGAAAGTGCGAGAGGGCAAGGAGACCGAGGGCGCCAAGTTCGCCGACTACTTCGACTTCGCCGAACCGCTCGCGAAACTGCCGTCCCACCGCATCCTCGCCCTGTTCCGTGGGGAGAAGGAGGAGATCCTCGACCTCACCACCGAACCGACCGAACCGGGGGGCGAGGCCGACCACTACGAGGCGCGCATCGCCGAGCGATACGGCATCACCGACGCGGGCAGGCCCGCCGACAAATGGTTGCGCGACACCGTGCGTTGGGCCTGGCGCACCAAGATCCTGCTGCACCTGGGCATCGACCTGCGGATGCGACTGCGGCAGTTCGCCGAGGACGAGGCCGTGCGGGTGTTCGCGGCCAACCTGCGTGACCTGCTGTTGGCCGCACCCGCCGGCTCCCGGCCGACCATGGGCCTCGACCCCGGTTACCGCACCGGGGTGAAGGTGGCCGTCGTGGACGGCACCGGCAAGGTCGTCGCCACCGACACCATCTACCCGCACAAACCGCAGGACCGGTGGGACGAGGCGTTGGCCACGCTGGAACGCCTGGCCCGGCAACACCGGGTCGAACTGATCGCCATCGGCAACGGAACCGCGTCCCGGGAGACCGACAAACTCGCGGGCGAGCTCGTCAAACGGCATCCCGACCTGGGGCTCACCAAGGTCATGGTGTCGGAGGCGGGCGCGTCGGTGTACTCCGCGTCGGCGTACGCGGCGCAGGAACTACCCGACCTCGACGTGTCGTTGCGGGGAGCGGTGTCGATCGCCCGACGTCTGCAGGACCCCCTCGCCGAACTCGTCAAGATCGACCCCAAGTCGATCGGCGTCGGCCAGTACCAGCACGACGTGGCCGAGTCGAAATTGTCCCGCTCGCTGGACGCCGTCGTGGAGGACTGTGTGAACGCCGTCGGCGTCGACCTCAACACCGCCTCCGCGCCTCTGCTCGCCCGGGTGTCGGGTATCGGGACGAGCCTGGCGGAGAACATCGTCGCCCACCGCGACGCCAACGGTCCCTTCCGTACCCGCGCCGCCCTCCGGGACGTGCCGCGGCTCGGGCCGAAGGCCTTCGAACAGTGTGCGGGCTTCTTGCGCATCCCAGACGGGGACGACCCGTTGGACGCCTCCGCCGTGCACCCCGAGTCCTACCCCGTGGTGCGGCGCATCCTCGACGAGACGAAGGTCGGCATCCGCGAGCTCATCGGTGACTCCCGCACCCTGCGTTCGCTGCGGCCCGAGAAGTTCACGGACGAGAAGTTCGGCCTGCCCACGGTCACCGACATCCTCGCCGAACTGGAGAAACCCGGCCGTGACCCCCGTCCCGAGTTCAAGACGGCCACCTTCGCCGAGGGCGTGGACACCCTGGAGGACCTCAAGCCGGGCATGCGCCTGGAGGGAGTGGTGACCAACGTCGCGGCGTTCGGTGCTTTCGTCGACATCGGTGTCCACCAAGACGGCCTCGTGCACGTCTCCGCCATGTCGCATCGGTACGTCTCCGACCCCCGGGACGTCGTCAAACCCGGCGACGTGGTGACGGTCAAGGTGCTGGACGTGGACGTGCCGCGGAAACGCATCTCGCTCACGCTGCGTCTCGACGACGATCCCCGATCCTCGGGAGAGGGTCGCCGTTCCGGGCGACAGGGCGACGGGCAGCGGCACCCCGGCAAGCAGGGCCAGGGTAAACAGGGCGCCCGCAAACGCGACAACCGTAAACCTCCGGCCGGTGGGGCCATGGCCGAGGCGTTGCGTAAGGCCGGTTACGGGATCTGAACCTGTAGCCGGATCACCAGCGCGGCGCATGGCGGGCCGGGCTCGATAGGCCGACAATGGGGCAATGACGTCGACCCCAGGACTGAGCCCGGCCACCCGCTCGCGTTTGGAACGCGAACTCGAACAGTTGCGCAAACAACGGGCCGAATTGCTGCCCCGGCTCGGTGAGGACCCCCTCGGCGACAGCGCCGACCAGGCCGATCTGGTCGAACGTTCCGAAGTGGTCTCGCGACTGGACCGGCGCATCAACGAGGTCGTCGACCTACTGCACGGGCAGATCTCGACCGAGTCCGAAGGTGGTCTCCCCTCCGGTACCAAGGTCACGCTCCGCTTCGACGACGGCAGTGTCGAGGACATGGTCGTGGTCGGTGTCGCCGCCGAGGCCGATGAGGACGACACCTCGACGTTGACGGCCGACAGTCCGCTCGGCCAGGCCCTCGCGGGTCATCAGGAGGGTGACACGGTCACCTACCGCACCCCCAAAGGCGAGGTCACGGCGGAGATCGTGAAGCTCACCCCACCTCAGTGAACCGGCCCCCTCGGACGGCTCCGCCTCGGCTGGGCCGGCTGAGGCGGATCAGGTCGGTCGAGGCAGGCAGGTGCATCAGACACAGTCGCGGGGGACGACGCTTTCCCAGTTGCGGGACATGATCCGTTTGGTGCCCTCGTAGGCGTCGAGCCTGGCGTGCAATCGGAACTCCGTACGCGTACACGACAACTCCTGGTGCGTCACCGTGGTGGCCTCCCAATCCCCCCTCGCGAACCCGATGGTCCACTCCGTCATGCCACTCACGGTCTCGAAGTCGTCGGCCACCGAGACGTACCGCTCGTACGCCGACCTGGTGACCTCGAGGCCATGGTCCTCGAACACGAGGGTCCCGGAGTCCTTCACGATGTCCAATTTCGCCTCGTAACCCACCATGTCCCGGGAGACGGTCCAGCCGTACCTCGTCGGACGCGCCCGCCTCGTGCGCAACGGAGTAGCGCCCTCGGGCTCCCCGAAACGGGGAACCGGTTCCTCGACCTCGGCCTTACGGATCGGGAGCGTCACCGAACTCGACCCCGTCCACACGGACAACTGCACCGGCTCCGGCGGTGGCCACGCCAACGGCCAGTACGACGACGACACGGACAACCGGATGCGGTGTCCCGCGAGGAAACGCTGCGCCATGGCATTGCAATCCACGTTCACCCGACATCGCCGTCCGGGCGTCAGGGGACGTGGATTCTCGTGCCCGTCACGATGGGTGAGGTTGAACAACCCGTACGTCACCCGGGTGGCCTTGCCGTCCGGGAGGACGTCCGACAACCGCACCGCCACCATGGCCACCGGTCTGTCGGCGGCGATGTCCAACGTCACCGTGGGCGCGCCGAGGATCTCGACGTCCTGCTCCAACGGTTCCGTCTCGAACACCAGGGAGCCGCCGTCCTCCTCCCGCTGGTCGTACGGCAGATCGGGTGGGGCGTTGTACGACGCCCATTTGCCCGCGAACCGACCCACCGACAGCGGCGACTGCACGGTCAGCCTCTCGACCCGGACCTCGTCACCCTCACCGGCGATGCGATGCCGCGCCAGCGGGAACTCGACGTTGCGCACATGCGGCGAAGGCCAGCCCGGCTCCCCCACCCAGCGCCCGGGCCGCTCGTGATAGGACGTCGACGGCGGCACGCTGTCCTGCATCCAGGTGACCAGCATGGGCCCGTCGAGGACACCGTTGTCCGCCCCCTTGAGCCAGTGATCCCACCAACGCACCAGTTCCTGCAGGTAACCGATCGCGGGGCCGGGTACGCCGAGGTGCGGGTACTTGTGCGACCACGGGCCGATCAGCCCCTTGCGCGGTACGTCCAAATTGGTCAACAGCCGCACCACCGCGTTCGAATACCCGTCGGCCCAGCCACTCGTGGCCAGCACGGGACACCGCACATCGGCGTAGTTCTCCTTGACCGACGCGTGGGCCCAGTAGCGGTCCCGGCGTTGATGATGCAACCACGTCTCCATCCACGGCCCGCTGGCGTCGACGCGTTCGCGCCACATCTCCCGCCACCGCTCCCCCACCAACGCCGGATCCGGTGGCAGGGTGCTGTAGGCCAACATCGTCCCGGACTCGGCGAGGTTGTCCGACAACATGCAACCGCCCATGTAATGGAAATCGTCGGCGTACCGATCGTCGGTGAACGACGAGATGGCGATGGCCCGCAGATTCGGTGGTCTCCGCGCCGCCACCTGCAACGCGGCGAACGCACCCCACGAGATGCCGAACATGCCGAGCTCACCCGTGCACCACGGCTGCTCCGCCAACCACGCGAGCACGTCCTCGGCGTCCCGCTGCTCCTGCTCCAGGTACTCGTCGGTGAGCACGCCTTCCGACTCACCCGTCCCCCGGATGTCCACACGCACACACGCGTAGCCGTGCCCCGCCAGATACGGATGGTGGATCGAATCCCGGATCGCCGTGAGGTCCCGTTTGCGGTACGGGATGTACTCCAACAGGCCGGGCACGGGTGTCCGGTCTGAATCCACCGGACGCCAGATCTTGGCGGCCAGCCGGGTGCCGTCCGACACGGTGATCCAGACGTGCTCGTCCACGGCGACGTCATGGGGCAGCGAATCGACCTCGTGGAGCACTCCTACCTCCACCCTCTCCTCAGGCGGCGAACTCGAAGGGCAGGCCTTCGACACAGCGCGCGTACTTGTCCACCAGTTCCCGCTCATCCCGAGCGCCGACGAACACGTGGGCGAGCTCGTAGCTGTAGCTGTCCTGGCTCGGCAACTCGGACAACCACCGACCCTCTTGCGCGATCACATCGACCTCGACGCCGTCGAGCTCACCCCGCAGGCGTTCGATGTCCTCCGGGCCCGGTACCGAGGACACCAGCGCATCGGAGAACCGGCGGTGGTACCACTTGGCCGCGATGTCGTACGGCCCCTCCCCGGAGGGGAGTTCGGGAGCGCGCCCGAGCCCCAGCTGCACCATCGCGTAGTGGTTGGGGCAGCCGTCGACGAACTCGAACAACTCGGCGTGCGACTGCGAATGCCGCGGATTGATCTCCAACAGGGTGACGCCGCCGGACCGGGGGTCGTAGAAGAACTCGATGGAGAACGTCGACTCGTCCAAACCGACCCGCGTGATCACCCGGCGCGAGACGTCCCGCAGCCTCTGCTGTACCGCTTCCGGTAGCTGCGACGGATACTGGTGTCGGAGGAACGACGGGCTCTCGGGGTAGTCGATCGAGTCGAGCACGCCGTACACCACGACGTCGCCGTTGTGCACGTATCCCTCGGTGGCGCACTGCTCGCCGGACAACGCCTCCTCCGCAAGACACGCCTGCCCGCCCACCTCCCTGATCGCAGCGGGCAGGTCGAGGAGTCGCAGGACCGCGTCGAACGCCTTACCGATACGTCCGACCCCCGCACGGATACGACGCACCGCGTCCTCGAACTCGGCTTCGTCCCGGGCCAAGAACGCCAGATTCGACGAGTACGACTTCACCGGCTTCAGCCACATCGGATAACGCATGCCTTCGGGCGGGGTCGGTCGTCGCTCGCGCAGATCGACGATGCCGAAAAGCGGGTACTCGTCGATCGACTCCCGTTGTTCCAGCCGGGACCAGTACTTGTGTTCGCACTTCACCACCGACTCCAAGGACGGCCCGGGAAGGCCGTAATGCTCGCACAACAGCACGTGCAGTACGGAGGACGGGAAATCCCAGTAGGACACGATCGCGTCGATCGGGCCGGGGAATTCATCCAGCTGGGACACCGCGGCGTCGAACAGTCGACCGATGTCGACCTGGCCGAACTGGATGTCGTCGACGGCGAGCAGCTGGTGGAACCGGTAATCCTCGGCTTTGGGCACGGCGTGCAGCGTGCGCAGATTCCCTTCGTTCAGGGCGAGCACGAAGATGTTCTTCACACTAATGGGGGTTTCCTAACGGAGGTCACGTAAACGCTCGCATTGGGTAGCCGTGTCCGCAGTCTGCGTAGCCGTGTCCGCAGCCCGGGTAGCCGTGTCCGCAACCCGGGTAGCCGTGTCCGCAGCGAGAGGGGGAGCACTGTTCGACAGCGGGTTCGACATTCGACAGGGGAACTGGCCTAGCACCACGATCTGCGAAGACACCGGCATGATCTGCGGACACGGCGACGTAGTTCGCGGACACGGCGACGTAGTTTGCGGACACGGCGACGTAGTTCGCGGACACGGTGTCAGCGCTTTCCTGCGGCTCTTCTGAAGGCGCCTCGGGGCTCCTCCCGCGAACCGAAGTCCACCACGTCGTGCCCGAACGGCATGCCGATGAGCCAGTCACCCAGTACCCGCACCGTGCGGTTCAGCATCGGGATCTGCGTGGCGTAGTAGGCCCGCCGCAACGTCCACGCCAACGAACCGTTGATCTTGCAGCCCAATACCTCGGCCACGGCCTTGTTCTTACCGAGTGTCACGAACTCGCCGCGGCTTCGGTAGCGGAACGACTTCACGGCTTGGCCGCGGACCGTGCGCAACAGGTTGTCCCCGAGCTGTCGGGCCTGCCGCACCGCGTACTGGGCGGAGGGCGGACAGGTCCCTCCCTTCACCAGGTCGGGCACGGCCGCACAGTCCCCCGCCGACCAGATGTTGGCGTGCCCGTTGACGCGCAACGTGTCGTCGACGACGACCCTGCCGCGTTCGTCCACGGGAAGGCCGAGTTCACCGAGGATGCTCTGCGGTCGTGTTCCCGCCACCCAGACGAGTGTGTCGGTGGTCAGTTTGGTGCCGTCGGACAGTTGCAGCCGACCGTTCTCGGCCGACTCCAACAGCGTGCCGGTACGGATGTCGATACCTCGCGCGGTGAGTTCGGTGGTCGCGAGTTCGGCGAGATCGTCACTGACGGTGCCGAGGATGCGGTCCATCGCCTCGATGAGGATCCACCGCATCTCAGCGGGATCGAGGCCGGGATAGCCCTCCAACACGTCCACGGCCATGTCCTGCAGTTCGGCGATCGCCTCCACACCGGTGTAGCCGCCGCCGACGAACACGAACGTCAAGGCGCATCGGCGTAGTTCGGGATCGTTGGTGGCATGGGCGAGCTCCAACTGCCCCAGTACGTGATCACGGAGGTAGGCGGCCTCGGCGAGGGAGTTGAAGCCGATGCCGTGGTCGACCAGCCCCGGGATGGGCAGCAGTTTGGACGTCGCGCCCAGACCGAGTACGAGTTCGTCGTACTCGAATTCCCGCGTCGGCCCCGCGGGTGGTTGCACGGTGGCCACACGCCGTTCGACGTCGAGTCCGGTGAGGGTGCCGGAGACGAACTGCGACTTCCGCAGCACCGCCCGCAGCGGTACCACGGCATGCCGTGGTTCGAGTGTCCCGGAGGCCACCTCGGGCAACAGCGGCCGGTACACCATGAAGTTCTCGGGGTTCACCACCGTCACCTCGACTTCGCCGGGCTGCATGTTCTTCTGCAGCTGCAGCGCGGTGTAGAGGCCGACATAGCCGCCCCCGGCGATGAGAATGCGTTTCGGCATACGGGACCTCCAAACGATCGTTTTCGCCTCCCGCGCTAGGCGTTGACGAGGTAGACGATCAGATAGGCGAGAAAGAAGCCGACGACGAGCACCACGGTCGCGATGACGATGATCACCCAGGTCACGGCCATCTTGCGGGTCTGTCGCGGTTCCCGATGGGTTGTGGCGAACGTCTGCGAGGAGTCCGGAGGCGTGTCCCCGGGACTCACCCCACCACCGGGTTCGAGCCCCGGTGTGGTCCGCGGATCAGGGTCGGGACCCTGTGCGCTCATGACCGCCTCCCGTTCCCGGCTTCGACGTGACCGAGTGGTCGTCCGTCCTCCGGATGGTCGCGGGATACCCGGTCGGACGATCGTCAACCCGGTGTTTCACCCGAGTGGTTCAGGGGTACATCCGCACGACGGCAGACGGTAAGGAGGCCGCACATGCACCGGGAAAGTGACGCCCACAGCCCCCGCGAGGATGACGCGCTGAAGGCCGAGTTGCAGGGCATGATGAAGGCCAACCGTCCGACCCGGGCTGAGGAATGGCGTGACCCGGAACCGCCTGCAGACGACGACTACACGGTCCCGCCGTTCGACGAACCGCTCGGTGAGGAGACGGAGGAACGCTGACGCCGAGGGACGGTGAAACCCTCGGAGACGTCGCGGAGAGATCGGTAGGAAGTCGGAAAGGATCACGTCGCCGCGCAAGTCTCACCCGGAGGTGAGGCCTGCGCGGCGGCGATGTCCGTGAACTCTATTCGCGACCACGCACGATCGTGGGTTCCAGCTCCTCGTCGTCGTCGAACGCGAACGATGTGACGGTCGTACGTCCGGTGAGGTGCTGGGGCCCGGTGGGGACGGCGTCACCCGGCCCGCAGGATGACGAGTCGGCGGTCGCCGGCCGGACGGGGTCGAGGTCGATGTCGCGCATCGCTCGCTCCTCTCACGTCGCAAGTGGATGATCTTGCTGATATACCCGGCGGAGGAGACGGAAAACCCGGCGAACGCCGTCCCGGGTGGAGAATCGATTCGGGCGGGTTCGAGACGACCTCGGGACAGCGATGCGCGACCGGATGTCATCCTGTGGCGTGCTACTTGAGGTACGCGATCACATGACCGCGGTCATGGAACCCACGAGAACCGTGGGAGGGGGATCAGATCAGGGGCGGCGCACCGGCTCCGTGGCGGAGGCCCATTCCTGGTAGCGCCGGGCGAACTCTGCGTCGGCGTCGTGTCGGCCGGAGAGATGTTGCAGGTCGTCGAGCGCGGGGTCGATCACAGCG
>JAJYTH010000014.1 GCA_021793175.1 Actinomycetes bacterium | reverse complement strand
AGGTTCAGCGGCTTCCCATCGAGCCGATCTCGCAGGCGTCGGCGAACCAGCGCAAAGGCCGTTGCGGTCGTACCTCCGACGGCATCTGCATCCGGCTGTATTCGGAGGAGGACTTCGAGTCCCGCCCCGAGTTCACCGACCCCGAGATCCTGCGCACCAACCTGGCCTCGGTGATCTTGCAGATGATCTCGTTGGGGCTCGGGGACATCGGCGCGTTCCCGTTCGTGGACCCACCGGACCGCAGGCAGATCACCGCCGGCATCCAGTTGCTCACCGAGCTCGGCGCGCTCGATGCGTCGGGTAAGGAACTGACCTCCGTCGGGCGACAGTTGGCGCAGCTGCCCGTCGACCCCAGGATGGGGCGGATGATCGTCGAGGCGGCGAAGAACGGTTGCGTGCGCGAGGTGATGGTCATCGCCGCCGCGCTGTCCATTCAAGACCCCCGAGAGCGGCCCGCCGAGAAGCAGGCGCATGCCGATCAGCTGCACGCCCGTTTCCGCGACCCGAATTCCGACTTCCTCGCCTACCTCAATCTCTGGAGCTACGTCCGGGAGCAGCAGAAAGCGCTGTCCAACAACCAGTTCCGCAAGCTGTGCCGGGCGGAGTACCTCAACTACCTGCGTATCCGCGAATGGCAGGACGTCCACAGTCAGCTCCGCCAACTCGTCAAGCAGCTCGGGATCACGCTGAACAGCGTCCCCGCCGACGCCCAACGCATTCACACGTCGTTGTTGGCGGGACTGCTGTCCCACGTCGGTCTCAAGGACCCGGCGAAGGGCGACTACCTGGGCGCGAGGGGAACCCGATTCGCGGTCTTCCCCGGGTCGGCGCTGTTCAAGAAGCAACCGCGTTGGGTCGCCTCGGCGGAGATCGTGGAGACCTCGCGGCTGTGGGCGCGCGTCAACGCCCGGGTCGAACCCGAGTGGATCGAGCCGTTGGCCCAGCACCTGGTCAAACGCACGTACTCGGAACCGCACTGGGAACGCAAACGCGGCGCCGTGATGGCGAACGAACGCGTCACCCTCTACGGCATCCCGCTGGTGGTCGGCCGCAAGGTCAACTACGGCCGCATCGATCCGGAGATGTCGCGTGAGCTGTTCATCCGGCACGCTCTCGTCGAAGGGGACTGGGACACCGAGCACCGCTTCTTCCACGACAACCGCGCGTTGCTGGACGAGGTGGCCGACCTCGAGAACCGTGCCCGCCGCCGCGACATCGTCGTCGACGACCAGACGTTGTTCGACTTCTACGACGAGCGCATCGGCGACGAGGTGGTCTCGGCGCGGCACTTCGACACCTGGTGGAAGAAGACGCGGCGGACGCAGCCCGACCTGCTCAACTTCGAGAAGGCCATGCTCGTCACCGCGAACGCCGAAGAGGTGCGCGAGGCCGACTATCCCGACACGTGGCAGCAGGGATCTCTGCGGTTCACGCTGACCTACCAGTTCGAGCCGGGCGCGGACGCCGACGGGGTCACCGTCCACATCCCCCTCGCGGTGCTCAACCAGGTCCGTGACGAGGGCTTCGAGTGGCAGGTCCCGGGCCTGCGCGAGGAACTGGTGACGGCTTTGATCAAGTCGTTGCCCAAGGCGTTGCGACGCAATCTCGTACCCGCTCCCGACACGGCTCGACAGGTGCTGGCCGCCGTCAGCCCGTCCGACGGTCCGTTGCTCGACGTGCTGAGCCGGGAGTTGGAGCATTTGCGTGGGGTGGAGGTCCCTCACGAGGCGTGGCAGTGGTCGGCGGTGCCGGACCATCTGCGGATGACGTTCCGCGTGGTGGACGAACGTAACCGTACACTGGCCGAGGGTAAAGACCTCGAAGCCCTGCGCGATCGTCTCGGCGACAGGTTGCGCCGAACCATTTCAGCCGCTGCCGACGACCTGGAACGGTCCGGCCTGCGCACACCGGAGTTCGGCTCGTTGCCCAAGGAGTTCTCGGCCCGGCAGCGCGGTCACGAGGTGAAGGCCTATCCCGCGCTGGTCGACGAGGGCGACAGCGTGGCGGTGCGCATGATGGACACGCCGCAGCAGCAGCGCGCGGCGATGTGGCGGGGCACGCGCCGCCTGCTGCGGTTGAACGTGCCGTCGCCGGCCAAGTACGTCAACCGGAACCTGCCCAACCAGGCCAAACTCGTGCTGACCCGCAATCCGCACGGCGGTGTGGCCGCCTTGGTGGACGACTGCGTGAACTGCGCGGTGGACAAGCTGATGGCCGACGCGGGCGGACCGGCGTGGGACGAGAAGGGCTTCGCCGCGTTGCAGGAGCGTGTCCGGACGGGGTTGAACGGTGCCACGCTCAGCGTGCTGAGGACGGTGGAGGACATCCTGCGTGCGGTACACGACGTGGAGGCGCGGCTGGAGACCATGCGGGGTGATGCGCTGGCCGAGTCCTTGAACGACGTTCGCGCGCACCTGTCCGGACTCGTGTACGCCGGATTCGTCACCAAGACGGGCTTCGATCGGCTCGGTGACTTGGTGCGATATGTGCGCGGGATCGAACGCAGACTCGACAAGTTGCCCACCGATCCGGCGCGGGACGTCCAGCGGCTGCGTGACATCGCGTGGTTGTGGCAGGAATACCGAGCGGTGGTGGACGCGTTGCCGC
The DNA here is from genome assembly GCA_021793175.1 of Actinomycetes bacterium. Classification (GTDB taxonomy): domain Bacteria; phylum Actinomycetota; class Actinomycetes; order Mycobacteriales; family Pseudonocardiaceae; genus Saccharomonospora. The sequence goes on along the minus strand of JAJYTH010000014.1, from coordinate 45,915 downwards.
CCCGTACCGAGCCGAGCCCGCAGCTGGCCGAGATCCCGTGGATGATCGAGGAGTTGCGTGTCAGCTTCTTCGCCCAGACTCTGGGCACGGCCTACCCGGTGTCGATGAAACGCGTACTGAAAGCGTTGGACGCCGCCGCCCCGTGACATCGTGTCCGCAGGTTACGTAGCCGTGTCCGCAGGCTGTGTAGCCGTGTCCGCAGGCTGCGATGATGTGTCCTGCCTTCTCGGGAAGACCTTCCCGAGACACCGGATACCGCCACCCGCCGTCGATGTTCGTGCTGGCCCGGAGAATCGAGGTCGACGGGGGTCATTTGGCGTCGGCGTAGACCTCCACAGCCGTGGCGGGCATGGGAAACCGCACGGGACACGAGGGCCCGAAGACCAACGCGGTCGCCTCCGACACGGAGGCGGCCAGGCAATCCCGCACCTGTTCGGTCAACTCGGCCGGGCAATGGACGAGTACCTCGTCGTGTTGGAAGAACACCAGCCGCGCGGGTGCGGGCAGTCGTCGTCTCAGCGTGGCCAGTAGTACGGCCGTCCAGTCGGCGGCACTGGCTTGGACCACGAAGTTCCGGGTGAATCGTCCCCAGTCGCGTGCGGCGCGGCGAGCGGTGCCCGCGTCGTCGCCGCTCGTGATCGCTCGCCAGGCTTCGGACGGCGGTGGTGATGTGCGTCCGAGCCGTGACCGGACGACTCCTCCACGTTCCCCCTCGCGCGCAGCGCTTTCCACAAAGGACACCGCGTGTGGGAAATGGCGGCGGAGCAGTGCCAGCAACGGTGCCGCTTCGCCGGATGTCCCACCGTACATGGCCGACAACATCGCGATCTTCGCTCGGGCACGGTCGTCCTCGATCGGCATCCGACCGAACATGGCCCGAGCGAGGCTGGTGTAAAGGTCGGTGTCCGCCGATACCTCGGCCAATCTGCGATCACCGGACAGCGCGGCCAGCACCCGGGGTTCGAGTTGCGCCGCGTCGGCCACCACCAGGGTCCATCCCGGATCGGCACGCACGCAGCCGCGCAGCAGTTTCGGGATCTGTAGGGCCGCGCCACCGCGACTGGCCCATCGTCCCGACACCACACCGCCGACGACGTACACCGGGCGGAATCGGCCGTCGCGTACCCACTGGTCCAGCCATGCCCAGCCGTGTGCGGAATACAGGCGGGAGAGTTCCTTGTACTCCAGCAGCGGTGGGATGGCGGGATGGTCGATGTGGCGCAGCACGTGCGCTCGCGCCGACGACACGTCGATGCCTTCTCTGCGCAGTGCGCGCACGACGCTGCCGGGATGGTCCGGATTCACCGGCCGGCCGCCGAACGCGGCGGTGATGCGTTCGGCGAGTTCGGCGAGCTTGGGTGGTCGCTGGCCGGAGAGCGGTCGGGGGCCCAGCAGTTCCGTGAGCAGAGCACGGTGCACGTCGGCGTTCCAGGGTAGGCCGTCGGCGGACATCTCGGCGGCGGCGAGCGCGCTGGCGGATTCGGCCGCGATCAGCAGTCGCAGGCGTTGTGGGTGGGTTACCTCGCGCAGACGTCGTTCCTGGTCGGCGAGCACCGTTTCGACCGCGTCCCGTGGGTCGATTCCCGGCGGCAGGTCGAAGCGATGCAATTCGAACAATGTGGGCGCATCGTCGGTGTCGTGGTGGTGGACGCCGGAATCGGCGGAAGGGGGAAGTCCCCGAGCCCGTGCGTAGGCCGCCGCGAGCCCGCGGGGCTCGCCGTGACGTTCGGCGTGGGCCAGCAGCAGGTATTCGGTCAGCGCCAGATCGGTGCAGCGTCCTACCCGCGTTCCCCGGGAAAGCAGCGGCGGGTAATCGTGTTCGACCGCCGAGAAGACCCAGCGCGGCGCGTACGCGTTTTCCCAGTCGCCGACGAGTTCGGCGGCGTCGTCGGGGTCGAGGTCGGTGGTGTGGATGTGCTCGGCGGGCACGGAGTCGGGCGGTCGGAACAGATACCGGCCGTCCGGTCGCCGTGTCACGAGGATGCGCACGACCGACATTGTGGGGGCGACCACCGACATTCCCGGCTCGACTCCATAACCTACTTGCGGGTAGGTTAAGTTCCGCACGCGGATGAGGAGGTGCGCGATGGGACGGCCGACCGTGGCGGGTGTGGCGAGTCGTGCGGTGGACGCGGTCCGCAGTCTGGCGGTGTTGTACCGCGCGGGCCTGGCGCCGGTGCCCCGGCTCGACGAGGGCATCCGATCGATCATCACCACTCGGCGATACGGCCCGTTGGCCGGCTCGGTCAAGATCGCCGCGCGCCGCGATCCTCACTCGGTCGGACTCGTCGACGAGCGCGGATCGTTGACGTACGCGCAGCTCGATCTGCGTTCCAACGCTCTCGCCCGGGCGTGGGCCGCGCGCGGTGTGCGACCGGGCACCACTGTGGCCGTGTTGTGCCGCGACCATCGAGGGCTCGTCCTCGCTCTTCTCGCGGCGGGCAAACTGGGCGCGCCCGTGCTGCTGCTCAACACCGGATTCGCCAAACCCCAGCTCACCGACGTCGCCGTCCGCGAGAAGGTGCGGGTTCTGGTGCACGACGAGGAGTTCACCGAGCTGCTCGGCGGGATCACGGGTGTCGACCGGTATCTCGCGTGGACGGACTCCGCCGCGCCCGTCGACTTGCCGGCGCTCGACGACATCATCGCGGGCGGCGACGACCGTCCGATCCCGCCTCCACCGAAACCCGGTGGCCTCGTCCTACTCACCAGCGGCACCACCGGGACCCCGAAAGGCGCTCCGCGGCCGAAGATCTCGCCGTTCGACTCCGCCCAGTTCCTCGACCGCATCCCACTGCGTGTCGGCGAGGCCACCTTCATGGGTGCCCCGCTGTTCCACGCCACCGGGATCTCGCAATTCATTCTGTCGTGCGCGCTCGGCTGCACCGTGGTGGTGCGGAGGAAATTCGACCCCGAGGCCACTCTGCGTGGCGTCGCCGAACACCGGTGCACAGCACTCGTGCTGGTGCCCACGATGCTGCAACGCATCCTCGACCTCGGGCACGAGGTGATCGGCCGGTACGACACGTCGAGCCTGCGCATCATCTTCGTCGCCGGTTCGGCACTGGCACCCGAGGTCGGTAACCGGGCCACGGAGCTCTTCGGCGACGTGATCCACAACCTGTACGGTTCCACGGAGGTGGCCGTGGCGACCGTCGCCACGCCTCAGGACTGGAAGCGCGCGCCGGGCACGGTGGGCAAGCCTCCGGTCGGATGTCGGGTCGCGCTCTACGACGAACACGGCGATCGCATCACCAGGCCGTATGTCACGGGACGGGTCTTCGTCGGCAGTGGACTCGCATTCGAGGGCTACACCGACGGCAGGACCAAAGACATGGTCGACGGTCTGCTCGCCACCGGCGACGTCGGTCATTTCGACGCGGACGGGTTGCTGTTCATCGACGGTCGCGACGACGAGATGATCGTCTCCGGCGGGGAGAACGTCTATCCCGTCGAAGTGGAGAATGTGCTCGTCGAGCATCCCGACGTGCGGGAAGCGGCGGTGATCGGGGTGCCCGACGACGAATTCGGTCAGCGGCTCAAAGCCTTCGTCGTGGTCAGGGAAGGATCCGCACTGGACGCTGAAGCCGTGCGGGAACACGTCAGGAGCAACCTGGCGCGCTACAAGGTGCCGAGGGACGTCGAGTTCCTGGACCGGCTTCCGCGCAATGCCACCGGAAAGGTCCTCCGGAACAGTCTCGAGTAGTCGTGTCCGCGTCCGTCGGTCGATGGTCTGTGTCGTACGGAGCGAACACGACTACGTAGTCTGCGGACACGGCCGTCGGTACCGGTGTCACATGAGGTGGCGTCGGGACGCCGCGCCGCGCGGACGTGGTGGCGGTAACAGGCTGAGCAGTGAGCCCGTGGGGACTTCCAGGATCTGTTCCAGGGCGAGGATCGCCCGTAGGGACTGCTGTCGTTCGGGTTGGCGTTTGCCGGACTGCCAGTAGCTCAGCGCGGTGACGCTGACGGGGACCCCGCGTTCTTGCAGTCGAATTTGGATGCGGTCCAGACTCAGGCCGCTGGAGGAGATCGCTGTCCGGAGCGCCTCGGAGAACGTCGTCGCGCTACTCATCGTGTCCCCCCGTGTCGCATGCATAACGATATGAAAACACGTTAGCAGCTTATGTAACGCCTGGTAGTGAGGCCGCTTGGCGTGGATTAGTCCGAACAGGGCAGTGATCACTCGGTCGAATGGCTCAGAACTGGTAAATGTGAATCATTGCCCAACTGCCACCGTCGACGTTCTGATGTTCACACCACGTTGTCGGGGACACGGAAGGAAACCGATGAGCACATCCAAAAAGACCACCCGGGCGGCGCTCACAGGCGTCGTCGCGGTGGGCGTGACGGGATTGTTCGCCGCGGGGATGGCTCCCGCCCAGGCCGAAGTGGGGCAGGTTTTCCACGCCGGCTCGGCGGAGGCCGTCGACGGTAGCTACATCGTCGTGTTGAAGGACGGGGCACAAGGCTCCTCGCTGTCGAGCTCGGAGGTGACGGCGCAGGCGCAGACGCTAGCCGCTGACTACGGCGTGCAGGTGAACCGGACGTTCGACACCGCGCTCAACGGGTTCACGATCAAGGCCGACGCGACGGCGGCGAAGCGGTTGGCAGCCGACGACGCCGTGGAGTTCGTCAGCCAGAACCAGCGTTTCCACATCGCGGACGCCCCGGAGGCGCAGGCGACGGCGTCGTGGGGGCTGGACCGTATCGACCAGCGGGACCTGCCGCTCGACGACAGCTACACGCCGCCGACGTCGGCCGCGGACGTCACGGCGTACGTGATCGACACCGGTGTGTCGGAACACAGCGACTTCGGTGACCGGCTCCAGCCCGGTGCCGACTTCGTCGACAACGACGACGACGCGACCGACGAGAACGGGCACGGCACGCACGTGGCCGGCACGATCGGTGGCGAGCAGTACGGCGTCGCTCCCGACGTCAACCTCGTCGGTGTGCGCGTGCTCGACGCCAACGGCAGCGGCACCACCGCCCAGGTGATCTCGGGCATCGAGTGGGTCGCGGAGAACGCGTCCGGCCCCTCGGTTGCCAACATGAGCCTCGGCGGCCCGGCCGACACCGCTTTGGACGAGGCCGTGCAGGGTGCGATCGAAGCCGGCATCACGTTCGGCGTCGCCGCGGGCAACGAGTCGTCCGACGCGAGTGGTTCGTCGCCGGCACGGGTGTCCGAGGCCATCACCGTGGCGGCCAGCGACCAGGACGACTCCGAGGCGTACTTCTCGAACTACGGTGACGTCGTGGACCTGTACGCGCCCGGTGTGGACATCACCTCGGCCTGGCACGACGGTAACGAGAACACCATCAGCGGCACGTCGATGGCGACCCCGCACGTGGTGGGCGCGGCCGCACTGTACCTGGCGGACAACGCGGACGCTTCGCCCGAGGAGGTGTCCGACGCGCTGACCTCGTCCGCGACCGAGGACGCCATCACCGACCCGACGGGTTCGACGCCCAACCTCCTGCTCTACGTGGGCCAGGAGTGAGCGACACCGCGGGAATGATCGACGCATAGTTTCTACTGCACAGACCGGCCCGGCGCTTCGCGTCGGGCCGGCCTTGTTACTAGCGGGTAAAGTCGCGGTATGGTCGTACGGAAGAACATCGTGATCACCGGTGCCAGCTCGGGCCTGGGTGAGGGCATGGCACGGAAATTCGCCGCGCAGGGACGTAACTTGGCGCTGTGCGCGCGTCGCCGCGAGCGACTCGACGCGCTCGCCGCCGAGCTCGTCGAGCGGCATCCGGGCATCCGCGTCGTGGTGAGGGAACTCGATGTCAACGACCACGACCGCGTGTTCACGGTGTTCGAGGAATTCCGTGCCGAACTCGGCACGCTCGACCGCGTGATCGTCAACGCGGGCCTCGGCAAGGGACAGCCGATCGGTAAAGGCCATTTCGACGCGAACAGGCAGACGGTGGAGACCAACCTCGTCGCCGGACTGGCTCAGTGCGAGGCCGCCGTATCGATCTTCCGGGAGCAGAACGCGGGGCACCTTGTGGTCGTCTCCTCGTTCAGTGCCCTGCGCGGAATGCCTCGCAACATGACCGCCTACGCCGCTTCCAAGGCGGGGATCGCCACGCTCGCCGACGGCATCCGTGTGGACCTGTTGAACACTCCGATTCGAGTCACGACGGTGCTTCCCGGCTATATCGAGTCGGAGATGACCCGCCGCAGTTCCGGACGGACACCCTTGCTCGCCAGCGCGGAAACCGGTGTGCGAGCTTTGGTGAACGTGATCGAGAAGGAACCGGTACGGGCCTGTGTGCCGTCCTGGCCGTGGACGCCGCTGAGCGTGCTCGTGCGCGTGGCACCGGCTCGGTTGTTGCGGCGATTCGTCTGAAGGGCTGGGAGGAGTATCGATGGGGGCCATCTATCTCGTGCGGCACGGCCAGGCCTCGTTCGGCGCCGCCGACTACGACGTCCTGTCGGATCTGGGGCGTACGCAGGCGCGTGCGGCCGGGGTCGAGTTACTGCGTCGAGGGCTGGTGGTGACGCAGGCCCGGTGCGGCACGTTGTCGCGCCAGCGTGCGACGGCGGAGCTGGCGTTGGCCGAGGTCGCGCCCGAGGTCGCTGCCGAGAACGACACACGGTGGAACGAGTACGACCACGTCGACATCGCGGCACACCACGGCGGCGGCGCGGCACAGGACAGCGCGGACCCGAGGGCGTATCAGGGTGCGTTGGAGAAAGCGCTGACCGCGTGGGTCGAGGCGGGAGCCGACAGCCCGTGTGCCGAGACCTGGCCGGCGTTTTTGACGAGGGTGCGCGGCGCGTTCGACGACGTGGTGACTAGCCTCGGCAAAGGGGAACAGGCGGTGGTGTTCACTTCCGGCGGGGTGATCGCGACGTTGTGCGGCGATCTGCTCGGCGACCCCGTCACAGGGCTTCTGACTCTGAACAGGGTCACGGTGAACGCGGGTGTGACCAAAGTGGTCACCGGCCGTTCGGGTACCACCTTGCTGTCGTTCAACGAGCACGGACATTTCGACGGCGAGGCGGCGCACCTGCTGACTTATCGCTGAGAGTCGGTCGGCGACGCCGCCGTGGTGCGGGGCAGGATCTCTTTCACCAACGACAGCAGCACCTGGCTCAGCAGCGTGTGCACTTGGGACCGGTCCAGGGTGCCGCGCACGAGCCATTCGCGTCCGGCGACCTTCACCATGCCACCGAAGGAACGGATTACGGCGTTGATCTGCTCCCAGTGTGGGTCGTCGGGCGTGTACCCCATGGCCTCCAGCACGCGGTCGGCGGCGTTGCGGTCGGCCTCGTCGAGGATGTGCTCGACTTCGAGGTCCCGGCCGATGCCTTCGGGAGTGATGGCGGCCAGCCACATCTTCTCCTGCCGGCCCACGACGTCGAGGAACCAGTCGACGGCGGACAGCACCCGATCCTCGATCGAGCTCGTCGGCAATTGGGTAATAGCCTCGTAAGGCACGTTCAGTGCGCGCCGCACCACGGCCAGATACAGTTCGCGTTTGGTGCCGAAATAGTGGTTGATCAACCCGCGAGCGACGCCCGCCCGCGCGGCGATATCCGATGTGGATACCTCGGCGTAGGGACGTGCACCGAACAGTTCGGCGGCGCAGGCGAAGATCTGTTCTCTGCGTTCATCCGGTTCCAGCCGCCGCCATTTCGGCACGGATTCTGTCGTCATGTGGTGCAGTTTCTCACGATGGCTTGCGTTTCGCCGGAAAAAGAGGGAGTCGAAGTGCACCGGGAGCCTCGGTAGGCACGATCGGGTGGTTCGGACGGACGGGGCCGATGCGTTCGTACGGCGTCGACAACGGGGGACAAGGGTCGTGTTCGCCCTTGTTGGGCCACAACGCCATGGCGCGTTCGGCTTGCGCGGTGATGGTGAGGGACGGGTTGACGCCGAGGTTGGCCGACACGGCCGAGGCGTCCACGACATGCAGGCCCGGGTGGCCGTACACGCGGTGGTAGGCGTCGATGACCCCGATTTCGGGGGAGTCGCCGATCGCGCAGCCTCCGATGAAATGTCCGGTCAGTGGTCGGTTGAACAGGTCGTTCCAGCCCGCGCCCGCGATTCCGCCGATCTTGTCGGCCACGCGGCGGGCGACCTCGTGTCCGATCGGGATCCACGTGGGATTGGGTTCGCCGATGCCCTGTTTGGTGAGCATGCGTCTGCCGAACAGGCCACGGCGGGTGTAGGTGGTGACCGAGTTGTCGAGCGACTGCATCACCAGCAACACGATCGTCTGTTCCGACCAGCGGCGGGGGTTGTGCAGGGAGGGCAGCGCGCGCCGGTGGCGCATCATTTCCGACAGTCCCGCGAGCCAACGAGGTTTGCCCGGGACCGGGTCGGTCAGGATGGCGCCGAGGAGTCCGAGCAGGTTGCTGTCCTTGCCGTAACGCACCGGTTCGATGTGGGTGACGTCGTCGGGATGGAACGAGGAGCTGATGGCCACTCCGCGGTGGTATTCCGCGTCGCGGCGGGTGGTCCGCGCGGCCAGGACAGCCTCGGAGTTCGTTCTCGCGAGCACCCCCAGCCGGGCGGAGAGCCGGGGAAGGATTCCGCGGTCACGCATTCGGTGCAGAAGACGTTGTGTGCCCAGCGCCGAGGCCGACAGCACCACTTGTTCGGCCGTGTAGGTCTTCCTGCGCCAGGGCTGCTTCGTGTGGACGGTGGCGCAGGCGTAACCACCGCCGGGCAACGGGCGGACCTCGGTCACCGTCGTCAGAGGGTGCACGGTGGCGCCCGCGGTTTCCGCGAGGTGCAGGTAGTTCTTGACTGTGGTGTTCTTCGCGCCGTGTCGGCAGCCGGTGACGCACTCTCCGCAGTGGAGGCAGGTGTTGCGTTCGGGGCCGACGCCGCCGAAGAACGGGTCGGGCACGCGCGTGCCGGGTTCGGTGCCCTCGGGGCCGAAGAACACGCCTACCGGTGTCGGCCGGTAGCTGTGTCCCATCCCCATGTCGTCGGCGACCTCCCGGATCACCTCGTCCGACGGGGTCGTACACGGATTGGTCGTCACGCCGAGCATGCGTTTGGCCTGGTCGTAATAGGGTGCGAGCTTGTCCTTCCAGTCGGTGATGTCCGCCCACTGGAGATCGGCGTAGAAGGTGTCGGGCGGTTCGTACAGCGTGTTGCCGTACACCAGCGAGCCGCCGCCGAATCCGGAGCCGATGACGACGACGTCGTAGTCGAACCGCACCATGCGGACACGTTGGTGTCTTGTGGGGGTGTCATCAAGACGGCATTTGGGTGGTCTCTTCGGTTCACCGTCGGTTAGAGTTGGTTAGGCAAACCTAATTTTTGACGTGAGGGGTTCGGCATGGCGGATCGTGATCGAGGTCGTCAGGGTGGTAAGCCCGTGCTCCAAGCGCGGGTGCTGCGTACCGAACGCCTCACGCCTTGCATGATCAGGATCGTGTGCGGTGGTGAGGGGCTGGCCTCGTTCCAGCACAACGGTTTCACCGACTGCTACGTCAAGATGCTGTTTCCCGTGCCGGGCGTCCGCTACCCGGAACCGTTCGATCTCGATGTCGTGAAGGCGACTTTGCCGCGTGATCAGTGGCCTCGCATGCGTACCTACACCGTGCGGCACTACGACGCCGAGGCCGGGGAGCTCACTCTCGATTTCGTCGTGCACGGTGACAAGGGCCTCGGCGGTCCGTGGGCCGATCAAGCGCGACCAGGCGACGAGATGCTGCTGCGTGGCCCCGGCGGCGCGTACGCGCCCCGCGCCGACGTCGATCACCACTTGCTGGTCGGAGACGAATCCGCCCTCCCCGCAATCGCCGCGTCCTTGGAGGCTCTTTCCGCGGACGCGACAGCCACGGTGCGGCTGCTCGTCGAGGACCCGGCCGAGCAGCAGCCGCTGTCGACCAAGGCGGCCGCGGACGTCCGGTGGTTGTATCGCGTCGACGGCGCCGACCTCGCCGAGGAGGTGCGGGGGCTCGACCTCGGCTCAGGCGTGGTGCAGGCATTCGTCCACGGCGAGGCGGGCATGGTCCGCGACCTGCGTGGTCACCTGCTGCGGGAACGTGGGATCAGCAAAGAACTGCTGTCGATCTCCGGTTACTGGCGCAAGGGCCGGACCGACGAGGACTGGCGGAAGGAGAAGAAAGTCTTCATGGCCTGAAACCGCCCTCGACCGTCGGTGTTCGACGAGACCGGCCGTGTCGTCGTCTGTGATCGGTGATTCCCCGGCGGGCGGTGAAAGAGGTGTCTGCGCCGAGCGTGCGGAGGACTCTGCGCGTTCGTGCGAATCGACCGCACTGACGTTCGGGATGATTTATCCGAATAGGACGGAATGGGGCGGGATAGGGCGGAAACAGCCACATTGATGGGGAGGGTCACTCGCCCACGTTTTTGTCTCGATGGCTGTGTTCGGTCGATCGACAGAAGTGTTTCCTGAAAGCGGCGGTTTTTGGAAACCTGCATCGGTCCACGGGTTTTGCGACTGCGCCTTCCTTCAGGACATGGGGAGGGCAGCGAAGTCGTGCCTTCGCTGGAACGTCTCTGATTCCGGGGCGGAGGGTCGGAGAGGAATTCGGTCGCCGTTGCGACGACATTGGGCCGACATCGGGCCGAGATCGTGCTGCCATGGCCGGGCAACCGGTGCGAACGATCGGGATTCGCACGCGATATCGGTTACCCGGCCGTGGCGGTGTCGAGTCGACAGAAGCGGACAGGGTCGGACGGTTCCGGGGACGGACGTCAGAAAGCGAACACGTTGCCGGAATGAGCACCGGCGAGGCAGCGGTTGGAATATTCGGTGGTGAACTCGACCGGCGAACCGCGCCAGTGGCCTCGGGCCTGTGCCTGTACCGGGGAGTGGATCATCGTGCACATCCGCTCCTCGACGGGGAGCTTGGTGAAGTCACCGTCGGCCTGCTCCAGCGCGGTGCAAGCCGATTCGGCCTGAGGGTGGTTGCCGAGTATCGGATCACACGTCAGGCGAACGGACGTGGTCTCGCCTTGGGTGTCGCTGAGACTGAGAACGATGGACGTTTCGGGTGTCACGGCAGGGCCACCGACACACAGGGCCGCGACCGCGCACGCGGCGAGGGATGTCGCTGCGAACATGGGCATGTTTCATCTATCGGCTCGCGGTCGGGCGAACCTGTTCACTTGATCAGGTGGTTGCGTTCGCTCGATGGAGCAGCGTGACCTCACGGATCGTGCCGGGGGCCAGGGCGTTGGCTTGTGGTCAAAATCACCGTGTGGTGTGACCGAAGGGGTCGCACGGTTGAGTGGGCGGTTCAGTGCACGATGCACCGTGCGGTGTTCGGGGCTTTCGGCGGTGCTTTGGCTCCGCGTGATCTCTGGAAAACGAATCGGTACGTAAACTTGTGGTCAAGCAGGCGGCGAGAGGAGGTGCCGGTGGCCAGCGCGGAGGAGCGTCGATTCAAGGTCCTGCGTGCCATCGTTGCCGATTACGTGTCGAATCAGGAGCCGGTGGGGTCGAAGGCCCTCGTCGACCGGCACAACCTGGGCGTGTCCAGCGCCACGGTGCGTAACGACATGGCAGCGCTGGAGGAGGACGGTTACATCACCCAGCCGCACACCAGCGCGGGGCGTATCCCGACGGACAAGGGGTATCGACTGTTCGTCGACCGCCTGTCCGAGATCAAGCCCCTGTCCGCGGCCGAGCGGCGGGCGATCGTGCAGTTCTTGGAGGGCGCCGTCGACCTCGACGACGTGCTGCGTCGGTCGGTGCGGTTGCTCGCGCAGCTGACCCGCCAGGTCGCGGTGGTGCAGTACCCCACCCTCACCAGCTCCACCGTTCGGCACGTCGAAGTGGTGGCACTCACCTCTGCGCGCCTGCTCATCGTGCTGATCACTGACACCGGTCGGGTCGACCAGCGTGCGGTCGATCTGGGGGACGTCATCACCGATGACGCGGTGGCCCGATTGCGTGACGTGCTGAACGGCGCACTGTCCGGCCACCGGTTGCCCGACGCGGTCGAGAAGGTGTCGGAGCTGCCGGAACAGGCGCCTCTCGAGCTGCGCGACATCATGTCGCGGGTCTGCACCGTGCTCGTCGAGTCGTTGGTCGAACGTCCCGAGGAACGGCTGGTGCTCGGCGGCACCGCCAACCTCACCCGCAACGTCGCGGACTTTCCCGGTTCGCTCCGCCAGGTGCTCGAAGCCCTGGAGGAACAGGTCGTGGTACTCAAGTTGCTGGCCGCCGCACGCAACCCCGGTGCCGTCACCGTGCGTATCGGGGAGGAGAATGAAGACGAGCAGATGCGAAGCACATCGGTCGTGTCGATCGGATACGGCTCGAACGAGGTGCTGCTGGGGGGCATGGGCGTAGTCGGCCCCACCCGGATGGACTACCCAGGGACGATCGCCGCCGTGCGTGCGGTCGCCACCTATGTGGGACAGATCCTGGCCGGAAAATAGACTTGTGCAGGCTTTTTAGGAGGGCGGCAAGACGGTGGCCAAGGACTACTACGGCATCCTCGGCGTGTCGAAGAACGCGACCGACCAGGAGATCAAGCGCGCCTACCGCAAGCTGGCGCGGGAGCTGCATCCCGATGTCAACCCCTCCGAGGACGCACAGCACAAGTTCAGTGAGGTGACCACCGCCTACGAGGTGCTGTCCGACCCCCAGAAGCGCAAGATCGTCGACCTCGGCGGCGACCCGATGGACAACGGGGCCGGGGCGGGTGCGCGTGACCCGTTCGCCGGCTTCGGCGGGCTCGGCGACATCATGGATGCCTTCTTCGGTGCCGCCGCCGGTGGCGCGCGGGGTCGGGGGCCGCGGAGTCGGGTGCAGCCCGGCTCCGACGCCCTCATTCGCCTGCAACTGACGCTGGAGGAGTGCGCCATCGGCGTCAGCAAGCAGATCACCGTGGACACGGCCATCCTGTGCGACCGGTGCCGGGGCGCGGGCACGGCCGAGGGCGGCAGCGTCGTCACCTGTGACACGTGTGGCGGTCAGGGTGAGGTGCAGTCCGTGCAGCGGTCGTTCCTCGGCCAGGTCGTCACGGCGCGGCCGTGCCCGACCTGCCGCGGGTACGGCGAGGTGATCACCGATCCGTGTCAGCAGTGCGGTGGCGACGGCCGCGTGCGGGCCCGCAGGGACGTCACGGCGAAGATCCCGCCCGGTGTCGGTGACGGCATGCGGATCCGCCTGTCCGGGCAGGGCGAGGTGGGTCCGGGCGGTGGCCCCGCGGGTGACCTGTACGTCGAGGTCGAGGAAATACCGCACGAGGACTTCGAGCGGCAGGGCAACGACCTGCACTGCAAGCTGCGGGTTCCGGTCACCACGGCGGCTCTCGGGGCGGTGGTCCCGATGGAAACGCTCGTGGACGGCGAGACGGAAGTGGAGATCGAGCCCGGCACCCAGCCCGGTACAGAGCGCGTGCTGCCCGGCCTGGGGATGCCGCGACTGCGGTCGTCGGGTCGGGTCGACGGCCGGGGTGACCTGCACATCCACATCGAGGTCGTGGTTCCCACCAAGCTCGACGACGAGCAGGCCGAGTTGCTGCGTGAGTTGGCGAGGCTGCGTGGCGAGGACACACCGAGCCTCGCGGGCAACGGTCACAAGCAGGGCGGCCTTTTCTCCAAACTGCGTTCGAAGCGCTGACAGTCCCTCGGAAACCGGACATCGACCGTGGTAGACGCGACACCCCCGGTGTTTTTCGTGCCGTCCTTGCCCGGCACCGGTTTCGCGGTGCTCGAAGGCGAGGAGGCACATCACGCCGTCACCGTGCGCAGGCTGCGAGAGGGCGAGCGGTTGGCGCTGTCCGATGGTCGCGGCGGGCTGGCCGAGTGCGTGGCCCACGCCGTGCACCCGGGACGGAGACCCACTGTGGAACTGCGGGTGGAGGCGACACACACGGTGCCCGCTCCGGCTCTGCGGGTGACGGTCGTCCAGGCTCTGGCGAAGGGTGATCGTGGGGAGCTGGCGGTGGAGTTGGCCACCGAGGCCGGCGTCGACGCCGTCGTGCCGTGGCGGGCTGCCCGGAGCGTGGCGCGTTGGGACGACGGTCCCCGGGGTGCCAAGGCGTTGGCGAAGTGGCGTGCGACCGCGCGCGCCGCGGCCAAACAGGCTCGCCGGGCTTGGGTGCCCGAGGTGACCGAACCGGTGAGCACCCGGCAGCTTGCGCCCATGCTCGCCGAGGCCGATCTCGCGTTGGTGCTCGACGGTGCCGCCTCCGAGTCCTTCGCCGACGTCGAGTTTCCCGAGAAAGGGGAGTTGATGCTCGTCGTCGGCCCCGAGGGAGGTGTCGCGCCCGAGGAGCGCGACGCGTTCGTGGAGGCGGGCGCGCGCGGTGTCCGGTTGGGGCCGACGGTGTTGCGGACTTCCACGGCGGCCGCGGTGGCGCTCGGAGCACTCGGTGCGCTGACTGCACGATGGAGGTAGACCGAACGGGCGGTCACCGAGTAGCGCGAGCGATACAAATGCGTGTTTTCTTTCGCATTTCGCTACGCGTTCGTCCTTGCACGTCTTACGCTGACCACCACCTGCGCAGCGTGCGGCTTCCGCGCAGGGCGAGGACCCGCCGGGCGTCTCCCCCTCGGTCCGGCGGAGCCGCGGAGGCGGGTGGAGCGACCCCCAGGCTGCAACCGCCCCGCGGCGCCCGCGCCGCTCGATCCGGAGTCAGAATGGATTTCCGACGGTGATGACCGCGGTGCCAGCCGCGGTGACGACCGCGACATCCAGCGACGCCGGGAGGGGCTTGTGAGCGAACACGACGGCATCGACGACAAGGACGACAGCGCCGAGACGTTGTTCGAGCGGATCATCGCCAGGGAGGTGCCCGCCGACATCGTCTACGAGACCGACACCACGATCGCGTTCCGGGACATCAGCCCGCAGGCCGCTACGCACGTGCTCGTGGTCCCCAAGACCCGTTACCGGGACGTCGCCGAGCTCGCCGCCGCTGATCCGCGACTGTTGGCCGACGTTGTGACCACGGCGGCTCGGGTCGCGGAACTGGAGGGGCTGGGAGGCGGCTACCGGGTGGTGTTCAACACCGGCGCCGATGCGGGGCAGACGGTGTTCCACGTACACGTTCATCTTCTCGGCGGGGAACAGCTCGGCTCGTTCGGTCGTTGATCCTAATGAATTCCCAGTGAATGCGGGGGCGGGTAAACTCCCCTCCTCCGGCGTGGTCGGTGCTATTAGCATTGACGTGTCCGTTTTGTTGTCGACCAGCACGAGCGTGCAGAAAGTAGGCCCGAGGCCACGTGGCCGGAACCGAACCGCTGCGGTCCACAAAAGCCACAGCGCCCCAAGAGCGTTCGGCGCAGTCGAAGTTCTCGATTCCCGATGCCGCCGTGCTCGTGTTGCTCGGCTCGGGGGACGAGAACCTCCGTGTCGCCGAGGAGATGCTGGAAGCCGACGTTCATGTCCGCGGTAACGAGGTCACACTGACAGGGACAGCCGGTGACGTGGCGTTCGCCGGTCGGGTGTTCGAGGAGTTGATGACTCTGGCTGGACGGGGCCAGCAAGTGGGGCCCGATACCGTCCGTCGCACCGTGGCCATGCTCTCGACGGGTGGGGCCGAGTCCCCCGCCGACGTGCTCAGCATGAACGTCCTGTCGCGGCGTGGCCGGACGATCCGTCCCAAGACGCTGAACCAGAAGCGGTACGTCGACGCCATCGACCAGCACACGGTGGTGTTCGGCGTCGGCCCTGCGGGTACCGGCAAGACGTATCTGGCGATGGCCAAGGCCGTGCAGGCACTGCAGAGCAAGCAGGTCACGCGAATCATCCTGACCAGGCCCGCCGTCGAGGCGGGGGAGCGACTGGGGTACCTGCCCGGCACGCTGTACGAGAAGATCGACCCGTATCTGCGGCCGCTGTACGACGCGCTGCACGACATGGTCGACCCGGAGTCGATTCCGAGGTTGATGCAGTCGGGCACCATCGAGATCGCCCCACTGGCCTACATGCGGGGGCGGACGTTGAACGACGCGTTCATCATCCTCGACGAGGCGCAGAACACCACTCCCGAGCAGATGAAGATGTTCCTCACCCGGCTCGGGTTCGGCTCCAAGATCGTGGTGACCGGTGATGTGACGCAGGTCGACCTGCCGAGTGGGCAGCGTAGTGGCCTGCGGGTGGTGCGTGAGATCCTCGAGGGCGTGAACGACCTGCACTTCTCCACCCTGACGAGTCACGACGTGGTCCGGCACAAGCTGGTAGGCGACATTGTCGATGCCTACGAGAAGTGGCAGGCGACGCAGGACGGTACTGACGGGGCGCCGAAGCCCGGTGGGCGGGACCGCCGGTGAGTATCGAGATCGCCAACGAGTCCGGGATCGACGTCGACGAGGCGTCGATCGTGTCGTCGGCGCGGTTCGCGTTGGACCGCATGGAGGTCAGTCCGCTCGCCGAGCTGTCGATCGTGTTGGTCACGCTCGACGTGATGGAAGACCTGCACGAGCGGTGGATGGACCTGCCGGGCCCCACCGACGTGATGGCTTTCCCCATGGACGAGCTGGAGGTGGGCCGTCGGCCCGATGCGGCGGAGCCGTCACCCGCTCTGCTCGGTGACATCGTGCTCTGCCCCGCGTTCGCCAAGGACCAGGCGCGCCAGGCCGGGCATTCCCTGCTGGACGAGCTGCACCTGCTCACCGTGCACGGGGTGTTGCACCTGCTCGGGTACGACCACGCCGAGCCGGACGAGGAACGCGAGATGTTCGCTCTGCAGAACCGCATCCTGGCCGATTTCCGCGACCTCCTCGCTGCCGCGCGTAAGCAGGATGTGCAGCGCAGCAGCGACGACCGTTTGTTGGGTGCGGCAGGACTCGACGGAAGGTCTGATTCGGAGACATCGTGACCTCTTCGGCCACAGTTTTGGTCGTGGCAGTCCTGCTCGTGTTGTTCGGTGGTGTCTTCGCGGCGGCCGATTCGGCCGTCAGCACGGCGTCGATCGCGCGGGCTGAGGGCCTG
Source organism: Actinomycetes bacterium (assembly GCA_021793175.1). GTDB lineage: Bacteria > Actinomycetota > Actinomycetes > Mycobacteriales > Pseudonocardiaceae > Saccharomonospora. The sequence goes on along the minus strand of JAJYTH010000014.1, from coordinate 29,019 downwards.
GAACGGGAGGGCCGGGTCGGCGCTCGGCAGCTCCTCGTGGTGCTCCGCGACCGTTCTCGACACATCAATCTGTTGTTGCTGTTGCGGATGGGCTGCGAGCTGACCGCCACAGTGCTCGTCACCGTGGTGGCGCTGCGCTGGATCGACCCCGAGTGGTTGGCGGTGTTGCTCGCCGCTCTTGTCATGGCGCTGGTCAGCTACGTTCTCGTGGGCGTCGGACCACGCACCGTGGGAAGGCAACACCCGTACCGTGTCGGGCTCGTCGTGGCGGGGCCGGTACGCGTGCTGGGAACCGTGCTCGGGCCGCTGAGCAGGCTGCTCATCGTGCTCGGCAACGCCATCACACCCGGTGGGGGTTTCCGGGAGGGGCCGTTCACGAGCGAGACGGAGCTTCGTGAACTCGTCGACCTCGCGGAGGAACGCGGTGTGGTGGGCACCGACGAACGCGAGATGATCCATTCGGTGTTCGAGCTCGGGGACACGGTGGCGCGTGAGGTGATGGTGCCGCGCACCGAAATCGTGTGGATCGAGCAGAACAAGACCGTACGGCAGGCGCTGGCCCTGTCCATGCGAACCGGATTCACCCGCATCCCTGTGATCGGGGAGTCCGTGGACGAGATCGTCGGCGTGGTGAATCTCAAGGACCTCGTTCAGGCGGCCATCGGCGAGGACGGCACCACCCGCGAAGTACGCGAGCTGATGACGCCCGCCGACTTCGTGCCCGATTCCAAACGTCTCGACAGCCTGCTGAGACACATGCAGGTCTCGCGGCATCACATGGTCATCGCTGTGGACGAGTACGGTGGCACGGCCGGGCTCGTCACCATCGAGGACATTCTGGAGGAGATCGTCGGTGAGATCACCGACGAGTCCGACACCGACGAACGGCCACCCATCGAGTACGTCGACGAGCGGGTGGTGCGGGTCTCCGCGCGCTTGGGGGTCGACGACCTGGGCGAGCTGTTCGACGTCGACCTCTCGGAGCACGACGTGGAGACGGTTGGTGGCCTCCTCGCTCAGAGATTAGGCCGGGTCCCTCTTCCCGGGGCGGAGGCCGAGATTGACGGGCTGCGCCTACGTGCGGAGGGTGGCAAGGACCGCCGCGGCCGCATGAGGATCACGACCGTGGTCGTGCGGGCGGCGGACGGGCGTCCCATCGGGCCCGGTACCCCTGACACGGCCGAGGACACCAACGACCGCAACGATCGCGACGACCGCGATGACCGGGACAGGAGAGTGGAGAATCATGCCTGACCTCGACCCCGAGGACGAGAAGCTCATCACCTTGGCGCGTTCCACGCGCGCGAGGACGCAGGCGGCCGAGGGAGCGGCTGTGCGCGACACCGACGGCCGCACGTATGCCGCCGCGACGGTGGAGCTGCCCTCGCTTGAGTTGACCGCGTTGCAGGCCGCGGTGGCCGCGGCGGTGTCCAGTGGTGCCGAGGCCTTGGAGGCCGCGGCCGTGGTGACCGAGGAACAGGCGGTACGGGAGGAGTCGGTGCGAGCGGTGCGTGATCTCTCCGCGGACGCCCCGGTCCTGCGGGCCGATCCGTCGGGGGCCGTACAGGAGACGCTGCGGTGAGTGAGGCCGAACATCGCTCGGGGTTCGCGTGTTTCGTCGGCAGGCCCAACGCCGGCAAGTCCACGCTGACCAACGCGCTCGTGGGGTCGAAGGTCGCCATCACGTCGGATAAGCCGCAGACCACTCGACACGCCATCCGCGGCATCGTGCACCGGGAGGACGCGCAACTCATCATCGTGGACACTCCGGGCCTGCATCGTCCGCGCACGCTGCTGGGGCAGAGGCTCAACGACCTCGTGCGGGCCACGTGGTCGGAAGTGGACGTCGTCGGGTTCTGCGTGCCGGCGGACGAGAAGATCGGGCCCGGCGACCGGTTCATCGCCGATGAACTGGCCAAGATCGCGCGTCGGACGCCGGTGCTCGGCATCGTCACCAAGACCGACCTCGTGAGTAAGGAACAGGTCGCCAAGCAGCTGCTGGCCCTGCAGGACGTCATGGACTTCGCCGACCTGGTCCCGGTGTCGGCCGTCGACGGCTACCAGGTGGACACGTTGGCCGACCTGCTGGTGGCGAGATTGCCGGAGGGTCCGGAGCTGTATCCGGACGGCGAGCTCACGGACGAGCCCGAGCAGACCTTGGTGGCGGAGCTGATCCGGGAGGCGGCGCTGGAGGGCGTGCGCGACGAGCTTCCGCACTCCATCGCCGTGACGATCGAGGAGATGTATCCCCGGCCGGGCCGTGAGGACCTCGTCGACATCTACGCCCATCTGTATGTGGAGCGTTCCAGCCAGCGTGGCATCGTGCTCGGTCATCGAGGCAGCAGGCTCAAGGAAGTCGGAGCGAAGGCACGCCAGCAGATCGAGGCGCTGTTGGGCAGCAAGGTGTATCTCGACCTGCACATCAAGGTGGCCAAAGACTGGCAGAAAGACCCGAAGCAACTCCGAAGACTTGGCTTCTGAGTGATCAGGTAATCTCTCGCGCGTCCGTCACCACCCTGGGGGAGAGCCGGTATGACTAATCCCTACAACCAGCAGCAGCCTTTCGGTCAGCAAGGACAGCCGGGGCAGCAGCCGTTCGGGCAGCAGCCTGCGGGCTTCGGTCAGCAAGCACAGCCGGGCCAACAGCCGTTCGGGCAACAAGGCCAACAGCAACCCTTGGGGCAGCAAGGGCAACTGGGGCAGCAGCCCTTCGGTCAGCAACAGGGCGGTTATCAGCAGCCGTCACCGGCCGGCGGGTTCCCCGGCGCTCAAGGACAGCAGCCTTTCTCCCCGTCGGGTGGTTTTCCGCAGCAGCCGGGACAGCCGTACGGTGCGCCGGGCGGATTCCCCGGCCAGCAGCCTCCGCCGGGTGGCGGGCCGGCTTTCCCCGGCCAGGCGCGCATCATCGTGCCGGGCGCGCAGATTCAGTTCCCGCATTCGGGGCCATTGGTGTTGGGCACCATGGGCAGCCGTTTTCTCGCCCGTCTCGTCGACGGCCTCATCATCGGTGTCCCCGTGGGGATCATCATGATGATCCTGCAGTTCGCGGTGATCGCTTCCAGCCCGAACATGTGGTGGATCTCGTTTCTGATGGTTCCGATCGCCTCCATCGCGATGTTGCTCTACGAGGGCATGATGATCTCCGCGCGCGGTGCCACGGTGGGCAAGAGCGTCGCCGGGCTCCGTGTCGTCACGGAGTACTCGGCCGGACAGCCCGGTGCAGGGACCGGCAGCAGCCCCGCTTTCACCAGGTTCGCGGTGATGATTCTGCCGGCTCTGGTGCCGTGCATCGGCAGCCTTATCTCCCTGTTGACGATGCTCTCGCCGTTCTTCGACGAGCAGGCCAGGCAGGGTTGGCACGACAAGGCCGCCAAGACGTATGTGATCTCCACCAAGGCGATGCCGATGTACTGACAGCACCATGAATGGCTCGCGAACCGACCGGTCGTGGCGCTCACTGCGCGCCACGCCGGTCGTCGTGGTTTTCAGTGCCGTCGTCGCTGTCGCTCTCGGTACCGGCGCGCTGGCCATTCCGTGTTGGTTCCAGGCCGCCACCGGATTGGACTGTCCCTTCTGCGGAGGCAGCCGGGCACTCGGTGCCCTGCTGGAGGGTGATCTGGCGGGTGCGCTCGACCACAACCTGTTCGCCGTCGTGGTGTTGCTCCCGCTCGTCGCGGTGGTGCTCGTGGCTCTCGCGCGCTGGGAGGCCGGGCGGGCGGCGTCGTGGTGGCCGCGTGGAGCGCCGGGACGTTGGTCGGCCGTCGTCCTCGTCGTTCTTCTGTTCATGTGGTGGGTGGTGCGGGTCCTGCCGGTGCCCGCGCTGGAGTGGTTGCGGGCCTGAGCTGGGACTTCCCGCTCACGTGGGACGATGGGGACGTGAGTCTGTATCGGGACACTGGCGTGGTGCTGCGGGTGCACAAGCTCGGTGAGGCCGACCGCATCATCACGTTGCTCACTCGGCGGCACGGCAAGGTCCGTGCGGTCGCCAAGGGCGTGCGGCGCACGACGTCCCGCTTCGGTGCCCGGCTGGAGCCGTTCGGACACGTCGATGTGCAGTTCTACACGGGCCGCACGTTGGACGTCATCACGCAGGTCGAGACCGTGGACGCGTTCGCGCTGCCCATCGTCGGTGACTACCAGCGCTACACCGCCGCCAGCGCCATCACCGAAACCGCCGACCGGCTCACCGCCGAGGAAGGTGAACCGGCGCTCAAGCTGTACCTGTTGGTCGTCGGAGCGTTGCGGGCGTTGGCCGAGGGAAGGCGGGACGCCTCCCTGGTACTCGACGCGTTCCTGCTGAGGTCGATGGCGTTCGCCGGGTGGGCCCCCGCCATCACCGAGTGCGCCCGTTGCGGGCAACCCGGCCCGCACGGTGCCTTCAACGTCCAGGCCGGCGGGTCGCTGTGCCCGCGTTGCCGCGTACCGGGGTCGGTGCATCCCGCCCCCGAGGTGCTCGTACTGCTCGCCGCGCTGTTGCACGGCGACTGGGAGACCGCCGAGAGCAGCACCAACGGTGTGCGCCGCGATGTCAGCGGGCTGGTCGCGGCACACCTGCAGTGGCACCTGGAACGCCAACTGAGATCGCTGCCGTTCGTGGAACGCCGTGCCCGCGAGACGCCGATCGGGGACACGTTAGGGTCGGGCACGGTGTCCGGCGAGACGGAGGTAACGAGTGCGGCGCAGGGGAAGCGAAGCCGCGAAAGCGCACGTGGAGCTACGGGAACCTGATCCTCATCCCTCAGGTGCCCAGCCACCGAACATTCCGCCGGAGTTGGTCCCGAAACACGTAGCCCTGGTCATGGACGGCAACGGCCGGTGGGCGAATCAGCGGGGGCTGCCCCGCATCGAGGGACACAAACGCGGCGAGGCCGTGATGATCGACATCGCCAGCGGTGCGGTGCAACTCGGCATCAAGTGGCTGTCCGTGTACGCGTTCTCGACGGAGAACTGGAAACGCAGCCCCGACGAGGTGCGGTTTCTGATGGGCTTCAACCGCGACACCATCCGCAGGCAGGTCGACTACCTGGGCTCGATCGGGGTACGCATCCGCTGGGCAGGGCGCGCGCCGAGGCTGTGGCGCAGCGTGATCAAAGAGCTGCGTGCTGCCGAGGAGAAGACCAAGCACAACACGCGCATGAACATGACGATGTGCGTCAACTACGGGGGACGCGCCGAACTCGGAGACGCCGCGCGCCGGATCGCGCAGCTCGCGGCCGAGGGGAAGATCAATCCCAACAAAGTGGATGATCGGATGCTCGCGAAGTATCTGTATCAGCCCGAGATGCCGGATGTGGATCTGTTCCTGCGCCCGTCGGGTGAGCTGCGGACGTCGAACTTCCTGCTGTGGCAGTCGGCGTATGCCGAGTTCGTTTTCCAGGACACGCTCTTTCCCGATTTCGACCGCAGGAAGTTGTGGGAGGCGTGCCTGGAGTACGCCAAACGCGACCGCCGGTTCGGGGCCGCGGTGGACGCCGCCGCTCAAGCGCACGGGGGTGACCCGGCATGACGTCGGAGGCAGTCGATACCGCCGCATTACTGACATCGGCCCGGCACGCGCTCGAACGGTTCTTGGACGTGCATGTCGACGACGACGGCACGCTCACCTTCTCGCACGCCGACGTGCCGTGCGTCGTGCAGGCCATGCGGTTGGCCGAGGGACTGTCGGTGCTGAGCCTGACGTGCGTGGTGGCGTGGGATCTGCCCAACGATCCCAATGTGGCGGCCACGGTCGCCGAACGCGCGGGTCAGGGCCTGTTCGGCACGCTCGGCATCGTCCACACCGACCACGGTATGGATCTCACCCTGCGCTACGCCTTTCCGGCGCAGGGCCTCGAGGAGGGCGCGCTGGGCACGCTGTTGATGCTCGTGGTGTCCACGGCGTCACAGATCCGTTCGGAATTACTGGGCACGTGACGACCGGTAGGTCGGTTCGTGGCGCTCGTGAAGACGGGGCCTGTGCGAGTCCTATGACTTGTCGGCGCACTTGGCGCACGTGCCGGTGATCTCGACCGTGTGGGTGATGTCGGAGAACCCGTTGTTCGACGCGACCTTCTCGGCCCAGCGCTCCACGGTCGGGCCCTCCACCTCGACGGTGTATCCGCAGTGCCGACACACCAGGTGGTGATGGTGGTGTGTCGAGCATTGCCGGTAGACGGCTTCGCCGGAGTCGGTTCGGAGCACGTCGATCTCGCCGGCTTCGGAGAGTGACTGCAACGTGCGGTAGACGGTGGTCAGTCCGATGCCCTCGCCGCGCTTGCGCAGCTCGTCATGCAGTTCCTGCGCCGAGCGGAAGTCGTCGATCTCGGCGAGGAGGTCCACCACGGCGGCACGCTGCCGCGTTGCTCTCCGCCCTGGCAGCGGAGCTCGGGTACGGGTGTCGATGGTGTTCATACCGGCTGCGCATCCTCCTGCACGTGTGCGACGGCGTCCACGACGATGTGGGCCAGATGGCTGTCCACCAAGTGGTACACCACTTCACGGCCTCGCCGCTGCCCCTGCACTACTCCGGCGGCTTTCAGCACTCTGAGATGCTGGCTGATCAGCGGTTGGGCCATGCCCAGCGTGTCCACCAGTTCGTGTACACAACGCGGACCGTGGTGGAGCTGTAACACGATCGCGATCCTCACGGGAGCGGCCAGCGCCCGCAGAAGTTCACCCGCATCGGTGAGGGTGGCGGCTGAGGGCGGCGCGACGGCGGCCACCGACCGCCGTGCGGAAGGGTGGTTTTGGTGTTTTCCCAGGTCATCGGCGCTAGGCGAGCCCGAACACGCCGCGTCGGACCTCACCGTCGCCATGTCGCTCTCCAACCTTGGTTGCCCTGCAGCGTTCGGGAAGTGCACTAGCATTCTAGTGCTCGTCCGCCAGTGATGATCCGTTGAGCGCGGTGCCGACCAGGCGAGGGGGAAGCGTGAGTCGTGTCGTGTCGAAACTGGTGGCCGCTGGGTCCGCCGTGGCGGTCACCGTCCTCGCGGCGGCGCCCGCCGTGGCGGACACAGCGGACACAGCGGCGGTGGACTCGGAGACGGGTCCGGTGGCGTTCGCCAATGTGGCGTCGCTGGCGGTGACCGACGTCGGTGACGGCGTGCCGGGGGGTTCCGTGATCAGCGAGACGCAACGTTCCCCGCTCACCCCGGGCGCGTCCAAGCTGGGGGAAAGTCGTTCGGCGCTGCCGGGTTCCGACGGGGAACGCGCCGCCATGGGGCCGAACTACCTGTTGGAGATCGACCACCACGACGTCTCGGCCACGCTGCGCCCCGACCATGTGCCCAGTGCCACGGCCCGCGCGGACTATGTCCTCACCGACCTGGCCTCCGACACCACCGTGTTGTCGTTCGAGTCGTCCGCCACCAGCGTCGAATGTGTGGGAGCGCGCGACGTGGCGGCGGGTGCGTCCGCGGCCCGGCTCGCGCTGATCGACGCCGAGGGGGAGTTGACCCCTGTCCCGCTGCCGGACTCGGATGGTGAGGTGAGCAGGTCGGACCTGCCGGTCGGTGCGTCGGTGGAGATCGGCGACGACGAGGAGGCCACCTCCGACATCACTGTTCGGCGCGTCGCCGATTTCGCTGAGCTGCTGCGCCAGGACCAGTGGCGCGACGGCGATGTCACCGCCGTGTCGGGTTGGCTCGTGGAGATCGACACGCATGTCCGCTCCGTGGATGCTCGTGCTCCTCTCGGCCTGCCAGGGTCCGACGAGGCCGACAAGGCGGATGGGGCCGACGAGAGCGGGGCGCGCACCATCAGGACGACGCTCGTGTTGGGTGGGGTGAGCTGCTCGGTGCCGCACGGTTTCGCCGCCGAAGGGCGTGCCGAGGGCGAACCGCGGTCGCCGTCGGTACCGGTGACGATCCCAGCGGGGGCGGGCGCTCCGGGCGGCTCGAACGGCCCGGGTGATCCGGACGGCCTCAGTGTGAGGGCGGTCGCGTCACAGAGCGGTGGTGGTGCCGTCACGTGGGGAACCGGTCTGCTGGCCGCAGGTGGTGTGCTCGGCATCGCCGCTCTGTTGCTGGCACGGCATGCCAGGACTTCCGGGCCCCGTTCATGAACCGGTGGTGGCGGTCATCGCTGTGGCAACGCAGGGTTGCCACGGTGCTGGGTGTGCTTGCACTGTGCGCGGGCACGGCCGGGGTCACGTTGCTACGCAACGCGCCGGCCACTCGGGCCGAACTGACCACCGGACCGGAGCACCCCGCCGTCGATGTCGTCGACCCGTTGCGTGTGTCGCCGAGCTCCGAGAGCGCGCGGGACACCACCCCCACGTCCACGCCGGGCTCCGAGCCGGCACAGCCTTCGGGCACCGTCAGACTGTCCGGCACGGCCGCCACGGCCACGCTGGTCCGAAAGACACTCACCGACGACGGCACGCTCCCAATACCCGCTGGTGTCGACCGGGTCGCGTGGTGGGGTGCCGACTTCGGCGCCGAGCGTGGGGTGTCCCTCGTCGCCGGACACGTGAGCTGGCACGGCACGACCGGCCCGTTCGCCGTGCTGTGGGACTCCCGCGTCGGCGACGAGGTGACCGTGCGCGACCCCGAGGGCGATACGTGGGTGTATCGCGTGGTGGCCGTCGAGACGTTGGACAAGGACGAGCTGGGTACACAGGCTCCGGAGCTGTTCTCTCAGGACGGTCCTCATCGGCTGGTCCTCGTCACGTGCGGCGGCGACTACCTCGGCGGCACGGACGGCTACTCCGACAACCACATCGTCACCGCCGAACCGGTGAGTGCACCCTGACGAGCCGCATCCCCACCGGCCCCGTCGCTTACCTCGCCGGATACGCTGTGGGTTCACAGAGAAAACCCAATCCGGATGCCTTCGGAGCGTGGAGTGCCCGCCAATACCATTGAGACCGTCGTCAACCTGTGCAAGCGTCGTGGCTTCGTCTTCCCCTCGGGAGAGATCTACGGCGGTACCCGGTCGGCGTGGGACTACGGACCGCTCGGCGTCGAGTTGAAGGACAACATCAAGCGCCAGTGGTGGAAAGCCGTGGTGCAGAACCGCGAGGACGTGGTCGGCATCGACTCGTCGGTGATCCTGCCGCGCCAGGTGTGGGTGGCGTCGGGTCACGTGGGCGCGTTCCATGACCCGCTCGTGGAGTGTCTGTCCTGCCACCGGAGGTTCCGTTCCGACCAGCTCGCCGAGGAGTACGCCGAGCGCACCGGGACCGAGGTCGACGAGGACGACCTGTCCCAGGTGCCGTGCCCCAACTGCGGCAACCGCGGCCAGTACACCGAGCCGCGCGAGTTCAACATGATGCTCAAGACCCACCTCGGACCGGTGGAGTCGGAGGAGGGGCTGCACTACCTGCGCCCCGAGACGGCCCAGGGCATCTTCGTCAACTTCCTCAACGTGCAGACGACCTCGCGGAAGAAGCCGCCGTTCGGCATCGGCCAGATCGGCAAGTCGTTCCGCAACGAGATCACGCCGGGCAACTTCATCTTCCGCACCCGCGAGTTCGAGCAGATGGAGATGGAGTACTTCGTCGAACCCGGCGAGGACGAGTCCTGGCACCAGTACTGGATCGACACGCGCACCGACTGGTACGTCGATCTGGGGATCCGTCGGGAGAACCTGCGGCACTACGAGCACCCGAAGGAGAAGCTCTCCCACTACTCCAAGCGCACGGTCGACATCGAGTACCGTTTCCGCTTCTCGTCCGGCCAGGAGTGGGGCGAGCTCGAGGGCATCGCCAACCGCACCGACTTCGACCTCACCACCCACTCGAACCACTCGGGTGTGGATCTGTCGTACTTCGATCAGGCGTCCGGTCAGCGGTACCGGCCGTTCGTGATCGAACCGGCAGCGGGTGTCGGTAGGACGATGATGGCGTTCCTCCTCGACGCCTACACCGAGGACGAGGTGCCCAACGCCAAGGGGGGGACGGACAAGCGCACGGTGCTGAAGCTGGACCCTCGTCTGGCGCCGTACAAGGTGGCGGTGCTGCCGCTGTCGCGTAACGCCGACCTCACCCCGAAGGCTCGCGACATCGCCGCCCAGCTGCGCAAGCACTGGAACACCGACTTCGACGACGCGCAGTCCATCGGCAAGCGTTACCGCAGGCAGGAGGAGATCGGCACACCGTACTGCGTGACGGTGGACTTCGACACGCTGGACGACCATGCCGTGACCGTGCGGGAACGTGACTCGATGGCGCAGGAGCGCATCGCCATCGATCAGCTGGAGTCCTACCTGGCCGCGCGGCTGGTCGGTTGCTGACGTGCTCGCGGCGGTGAGGAAGTGGCTGCCGCGCGCTATCGTCGGGGTCGTTCTCGTGGGGCTGCTGCTCGCCGGTGGCACGGCGTTCCGCGTGTGGCACGTGGCACGGGCGGACGAGCGGCCCCGGGTGGATGCCATCGTGGTGCTCGGCGCCGCCCAGTACAACGGCAGGCCGTCGGAGATCTTCCAGGCACGGCTCGACCACGCCCGCCGGCTCTATGAGGAGGGCGTCGCCGACGTCGTCGTCACCACCGGAGGCATGCGGACCGGGGACACCTACACCGAGGCCGAGGCCGGTGCGAACTGGTTGGTGCGCCAGGGCGTTCCGGTGGAGGCGACCCTGCCCGTGGGTGAGGGCAGCGACACGTTGCGTTCGCTGCGGGCGGCGGCGGAGGTGATCCAGGAGCGCGGTTGGCACGATGTGGTCCTGGTGAGTGACCCGTGGCACTCGCTGCGGGCGGAAATCATGGCGGAGGACGCCGGGCTTTCGGTGTGGACCTCGCCCACGCACTCGGGACCCATCGTGCAGACGCGGTCCACTCAGATGCGTTACATCCTGAGGGAGACCGCCGCGTTGTTGTATTACCGCTTGTCGAAGGACCCGGCGGACCAGGTGGACGATCTGGGGATGTAGCCCTCGCCCTCGGTGGTGGGGCCGTCCCCGGAACGTCACCCGAATGTGGGGCAGAGCTGTCCCACTGCGTGGGAGCGCTTGGGTAGTGGTCGCTCACTCATTAGCGTCGGTGGAGAGATATCGGTTGCCGCAGCACGCCGCCATCTCCAGTGGTTCGATCCGACGTGAAGGAGTTAAGTCGATGACCGAAGGATGGTCGTTCGAGACCAAGCAGATCCACGCGGGGGCGCAGCCGGACCCGGCCACCGGGGCTCGCGCCACGCCGATCTACCAGACGACCTCCTACGTCTTCCGTGATACCCAGCACGGGGCCGACCTGTTCAGCCTGGCCGAGCCGGGCAACATCTACACGCGGATCATGAACCCGACCCAGGACGTGCTGGAGCAGCGGGTCGCCGCGTTGGAGGGCGGTGTGGCGGCGCTGGCGTTCTCCTCGGGCTCGGCCGCCACCACCGCGGCGGTGCTGAACGTCGCGGGCGCGGGAGACCACGTGGTGACCAGTCCGGCCCTGTACGGCGGGACGTACAACCTGTTCAAGTACACCTTGGCCAAGCTCGGCGTCGAGGTGACGTTCGTGGAGGACCAGGACGACCTCGAGGCCTGGCGTGCGGCGACCAAGCCGAACACCAAGTTGTTCTTCGCCGAGACGCTCGCGAACCCGGGCAGCAACGTGCTCGACATCCGCGGTGTGGCCGACGTGGCACACGAGGTCGGTGTGCCGCTGGTGGTGGACAACACCATCCCCACGCCGTACCTGCTGCGTCCGATCGAGCACGGCGCCGACGTCGTGGTGCACTCGGCCACCAAGTACCTCGGCGGCCACGGCACCACCATCGCGGGTGTGCTCGTGGACGGCGGCACGTTCGACTTCGGCGCGCACCCGGAGCGGTTCCCCGGCTTCAATGAGCCCGACCCCAGCTACCACGGTCTCAAGTACTGGGAGGCCCTCGGGCCGGGCGCGTTCGCGACGAAGGCACGCGTCCAGTGGCTGCGTGACACCGGGTCGGCCATCGCCCCGCTGAACAGCTTCCTCATCCTGCAGGGCATCGAGACGCTGTCGCTGCGCATGGAGCGGCACGTCTCCAACGCGCAGGCGCTGGCCGAGTGGCTGGAGCAGCGGGACGAGGTGGAGAAGGTGTACTACGCCGGCCTGCCGTCCAGCCCGTACTATGAGTCGGCGAAGAAGTACCTGCCGAAGGGTGTGGGCTCGGTGGTGTCCTTCGAGCTGCGTGGCGGCATCGAAGCGGGCCGTGCGTTCGTGGACGGCACCGAACTGCACAGCCAGCTGGTGAACATCGGTGACGTGCGCAGCCTGATCGTGCATCCGGCCAGCACCACGCACAGCCAGCTCAACGAGCAGGAACTGCTCGCCAGCGGCGCCACGCCGGGTCTGGTGCGGCTGGCCGTGGGCCTGGAGGGTCTCGACGACCTGAAGGCCGACCTGGAGGCCGGTTTCCGAGCGGCGAAGGCGGCTCAGTGAGTTTGTCGGGCAACACCGATCTCCCGCCTGCCACCGGTGCGTGGCAGGCGGGAGATCCGCCTGGGCGGCGGAAGTGGTTCCGTCCCGAGGGTGTGGTGCGTCTGGAGTCGGGGCGGGAACTGCCCGAGGTCCAGATTGCGTACGAGACGTGGGGCACCCTCAATTCCGACGCCTCCAATGCGGTGTTGATCGAACACGCGTTGACGGGGGACAGCCACGCTGCCGGGGAGATCGAGCCGGGCCATCCGAGCCCGGGCTGGTGGGACGATCTCATCGGCCCCGGAAAAGCCTTGGACACCGACGAGCTGTTCGTGGTGGTGCCCAACGTGCTGGGTGGGTGTCAGGGAACGACGGGTCCCGCATCGCTCGCCCCGGACGGTCGGCACTGGGGCGGTCGCTTCCCGGGCATCACGATCCGCGACCAGGTGGAGGTCGAGGTCGCCTTGGCCGATGCGCTGGGCATCGAGCGGTGGGCCGCGGTGCTCGGCGGGTCGATGGGCGGCATGCGCGCGCTGGAGTGGGCGGTGATGGAGCCTGACCGGGTGCGCACGTTGATGGTGCTGGCGAGTCCCGCCGCGTCGTCGGCCGACCAGATCGCCTGGGCGTCCCCGCAGATCCACGCCATCCTCGCCGACCCGAATTGGCGTGGTGGCGACTACCACCACGGTGGTCCGGGCCAGGGGCCGCATCGCGGGCTCGGCATCGCCCGTCGCATCGCCCACACCACCTATCGCAGCGCGCTGGAGCTCAACGAGAGGTTCGGGCGCAAGCCGCAGGACGGCGAGGACCCGTGGCACGGCGGCCGATACGCCATAGAGTCCTATTTGGACTACCATGCCGACAAGCTGGTGCGGAGGTTCGACGCCGCCAGCTATGTGTTGCTCACCCGTTCGATGAACGGCCACGACGTCGGTCGCGACCGAGGCGGGGTGGGCGAGGCCCTGTCCCGCGTCCGGGCGCGAACTATCGCCGTCGGCGTGGACTCCGACCGTCTCTACCTGCCCTCCGAGTCCTGTGAGCTGGCCGACGGCATCCCGAACGCCCGCTACGCCGAGATCACCTCGCCGTACGGGCACGATTCCTTCCTCGTCGAGACCACACAGGTCGCCGCGCTGGTGAAGGAACTGCTGGACGGCTAGCGGCAGCTAGCCGGCAGTCATCGGTATAGCGTCCTAAGAGGCCGAATACGGCGGGAGGAAGACGAAGCCGCACGGAAAAGACCCCACGCGGGGCGGTGCGGCTCTGTCGGAAGCAGCTGTCGAGGACAGCCGCTTCCGACCCTTGCCTCCGGCCTCGATTCGATCGGTCGGCCTCGATTCGCCGCTAGGCTGCTTCCATGGCCTACACCACCGAGGATGCGCAGCGGCGGTTCGCCGAGCGGCCCAAGTCGTCCATGCTCCCCGGGGCGCAGGAGGACGGCCGGACACCGTTCGCCCGGGACCGCGCCCGGGTGCTGCACTCGGCGGCGCTGCGGCGGCTCGCCGGGAAGACCCAGGTGGTCGGACCCGGTGAAGGGGCCGAGATCAGCGGAGTGCCTCGCACACGGTTGACACATTCGCTGGAGGTGGCCCAGATCAGCCGGGGCATCGCCGTCGATCTCGGTGCCGACCCGGATGTCTGCGATACCGCGGGTCTCGCTCACGACATCGGGCATCCGCCGTTCGGGCACAACGGGGAGGCGGCCCTGGACGAGGTCTCGCAGGCGTGCGGCGGTTTCGAAAGCAACGCGCAGACATTGCGTATCCTCACCCGGCTGGAGCCGAAGGTGTTGGGGGAGCGCGACGAACCCTACGGGCTCAATCTCACCCGCGCCTGTCTCGACGCGGCGATGAAGTATCCGTGGCCACGACGCGAAGGTCGACGCAAGTTCGGTGTCTATGCCGACGATCTCGACGCGTTCATCTGGGTCCGCCGGGGCGCTCCGGGCGAGCGGACGTGTCTGGAAACGCAGATTATGGACTGGGCCGACGACGTGGCCTACTCGGTGCACGACGTCGAGGACGGAGTGCTGGCCGGACGGATCTCGCTGGCCGTCCTGGCCGACGTCGACGAACGCGCCGCGCTGACGTCGCTCGCGGCCGAACACTTCTGCGACCAACCCGTCGCCGTGATCGAACATGCAGCCGCCACCCTCCTGGAACTGCCGACGGTGGCCGACCTCGTGCGAACTCCCTACGACGATTCCCCTGCGGCTCATGTGGCGCTCAAACGGATGACCAGCGAGCTGGTCGGCCGGTTCGTCTCGGCGGCCGTCACGAGCACCCGCGCCGCCTATGGCCCGGAGCCGCTGTCACGCTACGCCGCCGAACTCGTCGTGCCCGACCAGGTGGCCGCCGAGGTGGCGCTGCTCAAGGCGTCGGCCCTGCGGTACGTGATGAGCGACCGTCGACGGTTGGCCGTGCAGGAGGGACAACGGCAACTCGTCACCGAACTGGTGGAAGCGCTGCTCCGGCGTTCCCCGGAGGCGCTCGACGTGAACCTGCGCCCGGCATGGGAGGCGGCCCCGGACGACGCGGCGCGCCTGCGGGTCGTGGTGGACCAGGTCGCCTCGTTGACCGACGCGCAGGCCAGGATATGGCATTCCTGGCATCTGGGACGGCACGGTTGACCCACCGGGGTACCGTCGGAGAATGCCGGAACGCGACGCCGCTCAAGCTCACCTGAATTTCGCCCTGGCCCTGCATCGGGCGCTGGGCTCACCCGGGGGCAACACGTGTTTCTCCCCCTACTCGGTGGCCGGTGCTTTGGGGCTGGTCGCCCGTGCGGCTCGGGGAGACACCGCGACCCAACCGGCCGCGCTGCTGGCGGGAGCGTCCGAACGGGTCTCCGAGCAGGCCGATCTCCTGCGGAAGGCGGCGGTGCTCGACGCCCCTCACGGCGGGCAGGACGAGCCGACGTTGGCGGTGTCCAACACGCTGTGGGTGTGGCGGCAGTTGCAGATGAAACCCGGCTTCGCCGACGTCGTGACCTCCTGGCCCTCGGGCGCGGTGGCCACGGCACCGTTCGTGGAGGACCCGGAGGCCGCGCGCGCCACCATCAACGCCGACGTGGCCCGCACGACCCGCGACCTCATTCCCGAGCTCCTGCTCCCTGGCACCGTCGGCGGTGACACGGTGGCTGGACTGGTCAGCGCGTTGTACCTGCGGGTGGCGTGGACCTATCCGTTCCGGGACACCAGCACGGCCGAAGGTGATTTCCACGCTCCGTCGGGTGTCGTGCGGGGACCGATGATGTGGCAGGCCGAACGTCTCGGTTACGCCCGGCACGAGGGATGGCGGCTGGTGGACCTGCCCGCGGTCGGAGGAGTGAGCGCGTCGGTGCTGTTGCCCGACCGTCCCCTGGCCGAGGCCGAACTCGAACTCGACGCCGAGACGCTGCACGCGCTGCTGGAGGCGCGGAGCGAGGCGATGGTGCGGTTGACGATGCCCCGGTTGTCGCTGGACGTGCGCTGCCCGCTGAAGGACGCCTTGGAATCGCTGGGCGTACGCAGGATGTTCGAACCGAGCGCGGACTTCGGTGAACTCAGTGACGACCCGCGGCTGTCGGTGTCCGACGTTCTGCACCAGACCGTACTGCGGCTCGACGAGAGCGGCTTGGAAGGCGCCGCGGCCACCGCTGCCATGATGCGGTTGGTGTCGGCGCCTTCGGGCACGCCTGTCACCGTGGAAGTGAACCGCCCGTTCCTCCTGCTCGTGCGCCATCGGGCCAGCGGCGCGGTCTATTTCCTGGCTCGGGTGACCGAACCGTGGCCACACTGACGCCCACCCGTACTCGCTCCGACGTCGAAAAGGTCGCGGAAACGGTCCGGTGGCGACCTCGGCTGCCATATCTGGCCGACGCCGCGATCATGCTGGGCTTCGCCCTGGCGGCGCTTCTGCTCTATCGTCCATTGTGGTCGGATCTGGACGGTGGTTACCTGAGGTTCAGTGGTCAGGACCAGAACCTGTGGGAGTGGTTCTACGCCGTCACGGCACACAACGTGCTGAACTTCGAGAACCCGTTGTTCACCACGTTGCAGAACTACCCGGCCGGGGTGAACCTCTCGGCGAACACGGCCATGTACGGCCTGTCCGTGCCACTGACCCCCGTCACCATCCTCTTCGGACCCACCGCCACTTTCACGTTGGTGCTCACGGGCGGCCTCGCCGGGACCGCCGCGGCCTGGTACTGGGTGTTGTCCCGGCACCTCGTGACCTCTCGGACGGGTGCCGCGATCGGGGCGGCGTTCTGTGGGTTCGCGCCGCCGATGATCTCCCACGCCAACGCTCACCCGAACTGGGTGGCATTGTTCGTGATGCCGTTCATCGTGCTGTGGCTGCTCAAGATCGTGCGCGGGGCACCGCCCGTACGCAGCGGCGTCGTCCTCGGACTACTGGTGACCTGGCAGATCTTCATCGGCAAGGAACCGCTGATGGTCATGGCGACCACGATGGTGGTGTTCGCCGTGACCTACGCCCTCATGGCTCCCGAGCACACGCTCGCGGTGGCCCGTCGCCTCGGCCTCGCCCTCGGCGTCGGGGCCTCGGTGTCCTTGGTGATCGCGGCGGTGCCGTTGTGGTGGCAGTTCTTCGGGCCGCAGAGCTACTCGGCCCTGGAACACGGTATGCGTGGCAACGACGCGGCCTCCTTCACCGCGTTCGCCACCGACTCCCTGGCGGGCGGTGGGAACGGTGAGGACAACGCCTCCGGACTGGCCATGAACCGTACCGAGGAGAACTCGTTCTTCGGCTGGCCACTGGTTCTGGTGATATTCGGTGTCACGATCGCGCTCTGGCGGGTGGTCGCGGCCCGCGCCGTCGCGGTCACCATGTTCGTGATGGCCTGGATATCGATGGGAGCCCTCGTCATCGTCGACGGCGAGGGGACCCCGATTCCCGGGCCGTGGATGTTGTTGTTCGATCGACCGCTGTTCGAGTCGGTACTGGAGACCCGTTTCTCCCTGGGGTGTGTGCCCCTGATCGGGATACTGCTGGCGATGGCGACCGAACGGGTGTTGCGGCTACGGGCGCGACCCGAACAACGCCACGCCGCGACGATCACGTGGTGCAGTGCGCTGGTCGTCGCGTTGTTGCCGATCGTGCCCACCCCGCTGGAGGTCACCGAACGCAACGCGGCACCCGCGTTCTTCACCGACGGCACCTGGCGTGCCTATGTGCGGGACGGCTCGGTGGTGCCTGTGCCACCGCCTCACGTCGGTAACGCCGACGCCCTGCACTGGCAGATGGAGGCGGGCATGGGCTTCCCCTTGGTGGAGGGCTACTTCGTCGGCCCGGACGAGGAGGGCGAGGGAATCTACGGCGCGCCGCGCACTCGGACCTCTCTTATCCTGGAACACGTCGCCACGGAAGGAAAAGTCTACGAGGTCACCGACTACGACCGTCTCGTCGCACGAAGCGACCTGCGTTATTGGGAAGCGGACGTGTTGGTCCTGCCACTGGGCACCCGCCATCAGCACGAGTTGCGGGCGACGGTCACGGCCCTGCTGAGGGATCCCGGCCGCCCGGTTCAGGACGTGTGGGTGTGGGACGTGCACGCGCTTTCGAAGTCTTCCGGTGTCACATTCCGGTAGGCCGCCCCGTCCCCTCGGTGACCGCGATTACCGCAACCGAAGGGAGGGCTCCCATGCCCCGCATACCCGCTGTTCCCATGGAACGGGCCGGACATCTGACGCGTTTGCTCTACCGGGTCACCCGCCGTCGTTACGGTGCGGTTCCCGAACCGTTCGCGGTGAGCGCCCACCATCCGCGGATACTGCTGGCGTCGGGCCTGCACGAGCTGATGGCGGAGCGCGCCACCCGGGTCCTGCCGCCCAGCGTCGCCGACCTCGCCGTCTACCGCGTGGCGGTGCGGATGAACTGCTCGTGGTGCATCGACTTCGGCACGATGCTGCAGAAGCACAGGGGGCTCGACATCGAACGGCTGAAGCACATCGACGACTATGCCGAGTCGTCCCTGTTCACTCGTCAGGAGCGGCTCGCTATCGCCTATGCCGACGCGATGACGGAGACGCCCGTGTCCGTCACCGACGAGCAGATGGCCGAGTTGGAAAGAGAGTTCGGCCGTGCCGGTGTCGTCGAGCTTACGTACCTGATTGGCCTGGAGAACGCCCGGAGTCGCACCAACAGCGCGTTGGGCATCACCGACCAGGGGTTCACCTCGGGTGAGGCGTGTGCCGTGCCCCTGCCGACGACCGGCGACGTCAACGAGGCACGCGCGTGAGCTTGTCGGGGTTGACGATGTCGTAGAGCGCGACGATCCGACCGTCGCGCACGGCGAAGGTCTGCACATGCTCGTCGAGGTCGCGGTACCGGCCGTCGCCGGACTTGGCGGGCAGGTGGAGGCCGGGATCGCCGTTGACGAGCACGGGCCGGGCGGCGCGTACGAAATCCGGCCCGTAGCTCGCCAGCAGGCCGAGGAGCAGCCGGGCGATCTTGTCGGCGCCGACGACGACCCGCCGGACGGTCTTGGCCTTGCCGTTCGAGTCGCCGACGAGCCGCGCCTCCGGGTGAAGCAGAGCGACCATGGCCTCGATGTCGCCGGAGAGCATCGCCTGGGTGAACCGTTCGAGCAGTTCCAGCTGTTCACCGGCGTCGACGCGAGGCGGTGGGTCGGCCTCGGCGAGTGTTCTCCTGGCGCGCGAGGCATGTTGCCGCGCGGCGGTGGCGGAGCACGACAGGATCTCGCCGATCTCCTCGAACGGCACATCGAAGGCGTCGTGCAGCACGAACGCCACGCGCTGCCGTGGGGGGAGCGCGTCGAGTACGACCATGGCCGCCAGCCGCACCGCGTCGTCGCGCACGACGACGTCCATCGGGTCGTCGGTCGCCCGGGTGTCCAGCGGACCGACGATCGGTTCCGGCAGCCAGGTACCCACATACCGTTCCCGGCGTGCGGCCGCCGACCGCAGTCGGTCCAGGCAGACGCGCCCCACCACTGTGGTGCACCACGCCCGGAGGTCTCGGATGTCCTCGCGCCTGGTCTCGGTCAACCCGGCCAGGCGTAGCCACGTCTCCTGCACGGCGTCTTCTGCGTCGGCCAGTGAGCCGGTGAGCCGGTAGGCCACCGCGAGCAGGTGTGTCCGGACGGCGGAGAACTCGTCGGTGCGTTTCGTCACGCTGTCGTCGGGCGGCACGGCCCGAGTATGGGCCACGCTGGCGAAGTCACGTTTCCCGGTGTTCTACAGTGGGCGAGTGGCGGGACGGATCCGGGAAAGCGACATCGCGCAGGTGCGTGAACGCAATCGGATCGACGAGGTCGTCGGCGAGTATGTGGCGTTGCGGCGTGCTGGGGGCGGAGCTCTGAAGGGCCTGTGCCCCTTCCACGAGGAGAAGACGCCGTCGTTCAACGTGCGGCCCACGCACGGCACCTTCCACTGCTTCGGCTGTGGTGAGGGCGGCGACGTCATCAAGTTCGTCATGCAGATCGAACACCTCGGTTTCGTCGAGTCCGTGGAGCGGCTCGCCGACCGCATCGGGCTGCGGTTGACCTACGAGGGAGGCGGCAGCAGCGTTCGCCGTGACCGTGGCACCCGTCTCCGGTTGGTCGAAGCGCACAAAGCCGCTCAGGCGTTCTACGCCGAGCAGCTCGACACTCCGGAGGCCGAGGCCGCGCGCACGTTCCTCTCCGAACGCGGGTTCGACCGGGAGACATGGACGAAATTCGGCTGCGGGTTCGCCCCGGCCGGATGGGATCGGCTCACGAAACACCTGTTGCGCAGCGGTTTCGAACTGTCCGAACTCTACAAGGCCCAGTTGTCGAAGGAAGGCAGGCGGGGACCGATCGACCGGTTCCACCGCAGGCTCGTGTGGCCGATCAAGGACCGGGGCGGTGACGTCGTCGGTTTTGGCGCGCGCCGGTTGTTCGACGACGACCCGATCCAGGCCAAATACCTCAACACCAGCGAGAGCCCCATCTATAAGAAGTCGCAGGTGTTGTTCGGACTCGACCAGGCCAAACGCGAGATCGCGCGACGGCACCAGGTGGTGGTCGTCGAGGGGTACACCGACGTGATGGCCATGCACGCCGCCGGGGTGCCGACGGCGGTGGCGTCGTCCGGCACGGCGTTCGGCGAGGACCACATGCGTGTGCTGCGGCAGCTCATGATGGACGACGACGCCTTCCGCGGAGAGGTGATCTTCACCTTCGACGGCGACGAGGCGGGTCAGAAGGCCGCGCTCAAGGCGTTCGGGGGCGACCAGACGTTCGCGGGCCAGACCTACATCGCGATCGCCCCGGACGGGATGGACCCGTGTGAGCTGCGGCTGGCCAAGGGTGACGCGGCCGTGCGCGATTTGGTGGCCCGCCGCATTCCGCTGTTCGAGTTCGCCATCAAAAGCCTGCTCGCCTCCTACGACCTCGATTCGGTGGACGGCCAGGTGGCGGCGTTGCAGCGGACCGTGCCGCTGGTCGCGCAGATCAAGGACCGGGCCAAACGCGACGGCTACGCCACCAAACTGGCGTGGTGGGTCGGTTGGCAGGACGAGGCCATGGTGGTGCGGCGTGTGCGGGAGACCGCCGACGCGCCGGCGAAGGCCAACGGTCCCCGGCGTGCCGCCTCCCGTAACGGTGGCGCGGCCGGTAACCGCGGTGCGAACGGCGCGGGAGGACAGCTGGAGCGTCCCGACCCGAGGAATCCGGACCTGGAGGCACAGCGAGAGGCGTTGAAGGCGGCTCTGCAGGAGCCCGCGCTCGCCGGTCCGGAGTACGACGCACTGCCGGAGGACGCGTTCGTCCACCCCGCGTACGTGGGGGTGCACCGCGCGATCCTGAAGGCTGGCGGCACGAGCAGCGGACTCGCCGGTCCCGCGTTGATCGAGGCGGCCTCCTCGTACGTGGAGGACCGCACGGTCGCGTCGCTACTGTCGGAACTGGCGGTGGAACCGTTGAGATCCCCGAAAGAGGCCGACGCCCGGTACGTGTCGAGCGTGCTCGCCGCCGTGCAGGAGAACCTCGTCGGCAGGCAGATCGGTGAACTCAAATCACGCTTGCAGCGGTTGTCCCCGGCGGACGCGGCCGAGGAGTATCGTGCGCTCTTCGGTGATCTCGTGGCACTGGAGCAGTACCGCATCGCGTTGCGGGAGCAGGCGGCGAACCGATGGGACTGATCACGTGAGCATATGGCGCAAGATCTTCGGCCAGGACGTGCCCGACGTGGTGCGAGCGAAGCTCGCGGACGAGGAGCACGTGTTCGCCACCGCGGCCACGGGCACCGGAGGACATGTCGCGGTCACCGCGCTTGGGCTCTGGGTGCCCGACGGGGAGAGTGTGCGCCGGATCGGCTGGGATGTGATCAGCAAAGCAGTGTGGAAGGGCGACGCCCTGACGGTGACCGAGGCGGAGGTGACCGAGCGGGCGGGCGACGCCGTGGTGTTGCGTGACCTGCCGCCGACGCGGCATGTGCTGCCGAAACCGGGCAAGGTCCCGTATCTCGTGCGGCAGCGCGTGGAGAGCTCGATCCGCTCCCGGTATCGCAAGGAGCTGCCCGGCGGCGGGGCGTGGTTCGTGGTGCGCAAGCTGCCCGGCGCCGACGGTGTCGTGTTGCAGGTGCGGCCCGACCCGGGCACCGAGCCCGACGTCGTGCGCGACATCGCGCGTGAGGCCGCCGCGACGTTCACCGCGGGTCGCTCGGGGCCTTGATCCTCGCCACGGTCGCCTGAGCTGCAGTACTGTCTTGTCGGCGATCCGTGACGAGGCGAGGAGGCCGACAGTGTGGGACCCGCGAGCGTATTCGAACTACGACGAGCTGCGGTCGCGGCCCTTTCATGAACTCGTCGCCCGCATCGGTGCCGAACGGCCTCGTCGAGTGGTGGACGCCGGCTGCGGACCCGGCACGCTCACCAAGGAACTGGCACGTCAGTGGCCCGGTGCGACGGTGGAGGCGTTCGACAGCTCACCCGAGATGGTCTCCGCCGCCCGGGAGAACGGCGTGGACGCCCGACTGCTCGACATAACCGACTGGCGGCCCGAGCCGGACACCGACGTGCTGGTGAGCAACGCCGTGCTTCAGTGGGTTCCGGGGCACGCGGCACTGCTGCGCCGCTGGGTGGAACAGTTGCCGCCGGGGGCGTGGCTGGCCGTGCAGGTGCCTGGCAACATGAACGCGCCCTCGCACCGGCTGGTGCGTTCGTTGGTGGGAAGCGAGCCGTGGTCCGAGCTTCTGCGGGACGTTCGGCTGCGCGGGGCCGAAGCCGTGCACGAGCCGTCGGACTACGCGGAGCTGTTCGCCGGTCTCGGCTGCGCGGTGGACGCGTGGGAGACCACGTACGTGCAGCGGCTGACGGGAGAGGACGCGGTGCTGAACTGGATCACCGGGACGGCGCTGCGGCCGATCGCGGCCGCGCTCGCCCCCGACGACTGGGAGGCGTTCCGCCACGAGTTGGCACCGTTGCTGCGCGAGGCCTACCCGCCCAGGGCCGACGGCACCACCTGGTTCCCGTTCCGGAGGATCTTCGTGGTGGCCCGCACTCCCGCGTGACGCGCTACGACAGCCCGGACCGCCTTGAGCCCGAGGTGACCTGACCGTCGGGGCCGTGAGCCACGGTGGGGCGGTGGGTGAACGGCAGCCGCTCGCCGAGCTTTTCGCCGAGCTTGGCGCGCACCACACCGGCCGCGCCCTGTACCGCGGGATGGTCGGCGATCTTGCGGTAAGTGCGCACGATCTGTTCGTAGCGGGTGTGTCCCGCACGGGCACCGAGAACGTAACCCGCTGCGGCACCCAACAGGAACATCTTCAACTCGGCCTCCATGAGATACGGGACTGCACGTCCGATCGCGTCCTGTCGCGCCCTGTCATTGTCTCGCAGGCTCACCCACCACGCCGCGCGCGACTCCGGGAAGGAAGGTAGGGGGGTGGTGTGAGGGGCTGATCGAGGGTGCGCTACAGTTACTAACTGTCAGGCCGGAGGGATCCGGCAGGACGAAGCAGTCCCTCGTAGCTCAATTGGCAGAGCATTCGGCTGTTAACCGAAGGGTTGCTGGTTCGAGTCCAGCCGGGGGAGCAACCGCCCAGGTCGAAAGACCTGGGCCTTTTTGTCTCTCGGGCTCTGGCTCGCGCCTTGTCGTAGTTTTGTCGTAAAAATGACGCGACCACGGGCCGGCCTCAGGCTCCGGCAGGATGTGCTCCAGAGCTGCGATGTCGGCCTGATCGACCACCCGCTTGCGGCGGTAGTGCCGCTCCACGATCGCCGGAGCATCACCCGACTGGTCCGCGATGGCTGTCGTCGGCGGGTTCGCTTCGTCGGGTAACGACAGTGCCCGGCCGGCTGACGATGTCACCGAGGCTCTGGCCGAATAGACGGCGCACCACTCGACGTGCAGGTTTCCCGCGCGTCGCTTACGGCTAATTCTCCGCCCGGGCTCTGTGACTGTGCGCGCTCCGACGTACTTTCCGGTCGCCGACAGCTCACGGAGCCGGTACGGAGGGAGATCATCAGCATGCTGAAGAAGCTGGAACGGGTGCTCGGACTGAAGACGAACCCGGCGATCTTCTTCAGCGCGGCGTTGCTGGTCTTGATGTTCGTCGTGGGCTCCATCCTGTTCACGGAGGAAGTGGACAGTGTCTTCCGGGCCGTTTCGAACGCCGTGAAGACGAACCTCGGTTGGCTCTACATCCTCGGTGTGACCTCCTTTTTGGTCTTCCTGCTGTGGATCGCGTGCAGCCGGTACGGCAACGTCCGGCTCGGTGACAAGGACTCGCGGCCCGAATACAGCAACGTGAGTTGGTTCGGGATGCTGTTCGCCGCGGGCATCGGTTCGATCCTGATGTTCTGGGGTGTGGCCGAACCCATCAACCACTTCGCGAACCCGCCCTTCAGCGGTGCGCACGACCAGGTGGACGCCCTGGCGGGGGACATGGGCAGCTCCCAGGACTTCGCCGAACAACTCGGCGAGATACCCGTGGGGCCGGGCGCGACAGCGCCTTTGAGTGAGAACGCGGCCAACGAAGCGATCGGCTTCGCGCTCTACCACTTCGGCCTTCACACGTGGTCGATCTTCTTGTTGCCCGCGTTGGCCTTCGCCTATTTCGCCTACAAGCGCGGTCTGCCGTTTCGCGTGAGCTCCATCTTCCACCCGATCCTCGGCGAGAAGATCAACGGCCCGCTGGGTCGGATCATCGACACGGTGGCCGTGATCGGCACGTTGTTCGGCGTCGCCGTCTCCATCGGCCTCGGCACGCTACAGATCAACAGTGGCCTGAACGAGTTGTTCGGTGTGGAGGTCAGCGGGCTGGTTCAGATCCTGATCATCGCGGTGGTGACCACCTTCGCGACGATCTCCGTGGCGACCGGTCTGGACAAGGGCATCAAATGGCTGTCCAACATCAACATCGGGATGGCCGTCGGACTGCTGTTGTTCATCCTCTTCACGGGCTCGACGGTGTTCCTGCTGCGTGGCGTGATCGAAAGCACCGGCACCTACCTGAGCATGCTGGTGCCGTTGTCGTTCTGGAACGACGCACTGCCCGCCGGGGACTGGGGCTGGCAGGGCACTTGGACGGTGTTCTACTGGGCGTGGACGATCACCTGGGCGCCGTTCGTTGGCATCTTCGTCGCCCGCATCTCCAAAGGCCGCACGATCCGCGAGTTCGTGCTCGGTGTGCTGGGCGCGCCGGTGGCGTTCTCCGTCGTCTGGTTCAGCATCTTCGGGATGTCGTCCATCAACATCGAATGGAACGAACCCGGCTCACTGATCGGCCCGGTGGTGCAGGAAGGCGACACGGCCGCCGCGTTGTTCACCTTCCTGGAGCACTTCCCGGCCTCCGAATTCATGATGGGGTTCTCGGTGCTCGTGGTGATCATCTTCTTCACCACGTCGGCCGACTCGGCCTCACTCGTGGTGGACATGCTGACCTCGGGCAACACGACCAACCCTCCGGTGCGGCAGCGGGTGTTCTGGGCGGTGCTGGGTGGAACGGTCGCCGCCACGCTGATCGCCGCCACCGGTCAGGAGGCGTTGCAGGCGCTGGAACAGGTCATCACCGTGATCGGGCTGCCGTTCTTCTTCGTCGCGTTCGCGATGATGTATTGCACGATCAAGGCGCTGAGGAAGGACATCCCCGAGGAGGAACTCCTGCCACCCCGCGCCCGGATGCTGTTGGAACGAGAACGGAAGAACCGGAAGGCAGAGCCGGAACCGGAGTGACGGCCGGCTTTCCGCTTCAGCGACGCCGAGGGGACTGCGGTCGGTGCGAGGGTTGCGGCCACCGATCGTGGTCGGTGAGCTCCGGCGGCCAGTGCGGGGTGCGGGGGAGAAGCCTCGTGGGCGCGCTGTCGATCGTCGGCCGCGTGGCGGGCAGGACACTCGTCGTCTCGTCCTCGGAAAGCGCCCGCTGGAAGTCCGGGTCCGGGAGTGACCGTTCGAAGATCTCGTCATCCGCGTCGTCCTCGGCGTTCTCGCTGTCCGCACCGCCCTCCGGCAGTGACCGTTCCGGGGCGGTAGCGGGGCCGGAGCCGAGCAGCACACCGAAGGTCGGATGGGGTCGGAAACGTTCGACCAGCGGTGTGAGGCGCTGCGCCACCAACGACAACGCCGCCCAGACGACCACCACGCCGAGACCGAAGCCGACGAGCGCGTCGTGCGGATAGTGCACACCCACGACGACGCGGGAAAGTGCCACGAGCGCGCCCAGGATCAAAGCGGTGACCCCGATACGGCCACGTCGACACACGAACACGGCCATCGCCGCGCCCCCGGCGATGGTCGAGTGGTTGCTCGGGAACGACCAGTCACCGACGGCAGGACACTCGGTCAACGGGGCGGAGCCCGGCACCGCCCGGCACGGACGGTCCTGCTCGATCAGTAGTTTGGCGATCTCGCTGGTTCCGTAGGCGAACAGCGTGGCCACGGGAGCGAGCAACGCCGATGCCATGGCGTGCCCGGGTTCTCCTCGGGCCCGCCACCACCCGAACATCAGCAGCAGGCCGAGCACCACCACGCCGGCCTCGGTGAAGAAGACCGCGAAGTGCTGGAACCACGGGGGCGCGGCGTTGGCGGCGTCGAGCACCGCGCGGTACAGCTCCGCGGAGACGTCGGGCACGCCGTCGACGTCGAGCGCTGTGGTCGCCTGCGTGGGGACGACGGTCGTGCGTCCTCCGGGGACGGTCTCGGCGACCTCGTGGAACATCGCGGTAACTCCTGGGCGTCAACTGACCAACACAGTGTGTTGATCACGTTAACGAGCCACAGGAGCTACCCGTATCGGCCGGGCGGCAAAGCGTGATCAACCCATCGGCTATTGTCGGCCGACCGTGGGGACGGTCAGGAGATTCCCTGCCGGGGCAGCAGCATGTCCTCGGCCGCGGTGATGGCTTCCGGGTCGCGGTCGGTGCGGGGACCGGAGGATGGGCGGTCCATCAGCTGCCTGTTGAGATCCGACACCGCATCGACCAGGAACTCGACCTTGCGGCGAAGCTCCCACAGTTCCGTGGCGTCGCCGTCTGTTCCGCTTTGCGTGGTCGCCTCTTGAGTGGTGGGCGTGAATATCTCCTGCAGGTCTCGCGGCAGGTGGTCCAGCGCGCGTTCGAGTGAACCAGGGGACAGCAACCTCCGCATCCCATCGGACACTCGTCGCATGGCGGATCGCACATCGGTGCGGCGGATGGTGGCCGTGTCCGCGATGCGGTCGATGTAGTACTCGGCGCTGTGACGCAGGGGCACCTTGCTCGGCACCCAGCCGTCGTAGAACGTGCCGCGCCACATCTCGGGAAGCTGCGCGGCGAAGTGGGCAGCCGATTCCACGGTGAGTCGGTCACGGATCGTGTGTAGCCAGGCTCGCAACACTCGGTAGGTGTATCGGCGGTCCTGGGTGCCCAGGGCTTCGCCGACCGTGGTCAGCCATTCGTGTGCTGTGTTCTGTGCTCGGGCGAGTGGGTCGCCTGTGTTCGTCATGTCGTCCTCCTGCATCAGGACCGGTGAGTGTGACGTGTACTTGGTTGCAGTGTCCGTCCCGGCCACCGGTGGGCACAGGGTCGAACGACTCAATTGGGGTGCTTCGGTGACCTGCGTGTTTTTGGGCTTTCGGAAGCGGGCTGGATTGGTCGTCTCGGCACCGGTGAACCCTGCGGGGGTCAAAGAACGCGAGTTGAAGGGAGACGGCCATGTCCGTTGCGGAGATGCTGCGCACCCACCCCGCCGACTTCGGTGGCATCGACCGGGACGTGCTCAGGCGGTGCATCGAGGAGTGTGTGGCCTGTGCCCAGGCGTGCACGGCCTGTGCGGACGCGTGCCTGGCCGAGCCCGACGACGTGCTTCCGTCGTTGCGGAAATGCATCAGGATCAACACCGACTGCGCGGACGTGTGCGAGACGACGGCGCGCGTGTTGTCACGGCACACCAACGATGTCGAGCTGACCCGCGCCGTGCTGGAAGCGTGCGCGACCGTGTGCCGGTCGTGCGCCGACGAGTGCGAGCAGCATGCCTCGCATCACGAGCACTGCCGCGTGTGCGCGGAGGCGTGCCGCCGCTGTGAACAGGCGTGCCGAGAGGTGATCGACGGACTCGCCGCAGGGGCCGGTCGATGACCTCTGTGTCTTCGTGGGGGAGCTCATCGCTGAAGCGGCCGTGACCCGGGTTTTCCGTGCCCTCGGTGGGGTGTCAGGCCGGTCCGAGTCCCGAATGGAGCGCGGACACCGCATGCTTTCATCGGCCGGGCGGCACGCAGGGGGCCGAGTCCACTGGCTCCCGCAGGCCGGCTGAGCCCGGTAGCGTGGGCTCACCCGATCGGGTTGAAAAAGAGTGCGGAGCACTGCGAACGACCGTGGGCGCACGCGATATAGTGCGGTCTGCTGGGTTGGATGTGGGGCCTTGAGGTCGACCGAATCCAGTCTTGGGCCGGTAGCTCAGTAGGTTAGAGCAGGGGACTCATAATCCCTTGGCCGCGGGTTCGAGTCCCGCCCGGCCCACCTCTTACCAGACGTTTTCGTTGGTTGCAAGATCGAGAGTGATCGGTCGTCCATGGTTTTGTCCATGGACAGCGCGTTGATGTCCCCGCTGAGCTGGTTGGATGCTGCGGCCATGGCTCAATCGACTGGGGGCGTCGATCGACGCGGTGACCGGCAGCGAGCTCTACCCAGCCGAGACGATCAACGGCACGGACAGAGCCAGCAACGCGCGCCTGCTCGAAACCTTGTATGGGGAGCTACCGCGTTGCCGGATTCGCTGTAGTGACAAGCCTTTCGTCACAGGCAAGGCGGAAGGCAAGCACGACTGCAAGAAGGCCGAGTGCAAGCCGCACGCGCGCAGGCTCACGCCGCACGTCCACGGTGCGGCGGATTCCCGCACGGTTACGTGGTTGTCAGTGTTCGCACCTACTGTCGCCGCGAGGCGGTCTAAGAAGGGGTGCATGTGTTTGCGCTCGGTGACGTCATCGCGCGGATACGCGCGGCACTCGGCCAGATCAGCAATGCTCGGCGTGCGCTCGGGCAGGCTGGTGACTACCTGGGTGAGGCGAACCAGTACCTCACGCGCTCCTTTGAAGGTTCCCGCGCACCCGAGGCCGAGCAGGCTCTCGGGCTGTTGGCCCACGCCGGCACTGGAATAGACGGCGCTTCTGGCGTACTGGTCGAGGCGGAAGGTGGCATACAGGGCTATGTGAACAGCCTTACCGGAGGGATTACGGAAGGCCTGCCACCGGCTGTGAAATCCGGTCCTGCGCGGCAGCCGGAGCCTGTTTCCCCGGCTCACTCCTGTCGGAGCG
>JAJYTH010000110.1 GCA_021793175.1 Actinomycetes bacterium | reverse complement strand
GTGACCGACGCATCGACGAGGCCCTGCGCGAACTGTCCGAATGGCGCCGGATCGACAACGCCATCGAGCGCAGCGCCGAACTGGCGAGCTTCCCGCAAGCCATCGAGGTGGTGAACCGGGTGGCCGAACGCGCGGAGGCGGCGAACCACCATCCGGACATCGACATTCGGTGGCGCACCGTGACTTTCCGCCTCAGCACCCACTCCCACGGCGGGATCACGGAGAAGGACGTCGCGCTCGCCGGTGAGATCGACCACGTGATCTCGGACGTGTGATTCCTACCTTTTCGGGCAACTCTCCTGTGGGCGCCGAACGTTGGCGTGGATGAGAGATCCGACCACCTGGCATCCGAGGGGAGTGCGCGATGAACCGCTTCGTCCGGCGTGCACCGTTCGCGTCGGTGCTGGCGATGCTGATCACCTTCGTGGTGGGCACGGTACAGCCCGCGATCGCGGAGTCCGGCGATTCCGGCCCTCCCCCGGAGAGCGCTCCCACGTCGACGCCGGACGGAGTAATCCAAGCGCTCGTGGTGGGTAGCACCGCCTTCGTGCTGATGCTCGCCACCGCCGCCGCCGTGCTGTACTACACGGCCAAACGGCGACGAGATGAACCTCTGTGACATCGCGGTTACTCTCAGTGCGGTTCTCCGCAGTGTGGCAAGTCACATTGCGGATCTTCCCCACTGAAGGAGTGCGATGTACCGGAACCGTGAACTGGCCGCGGCGGCGGCCTTGCTGCTGGCACTGACCTCGACCGCCTGCTCCGACGGCGGTGACGCCTCGAGCGAGGCCGCCACGCAGTCCACATCGACCGAGTCGACCGCCGCGACGCCCGACGAACTGGGCCAGCTGCGCGAGATGTTCGATGATTACCGGGAGGCGTTGCGAAACGGCGACGGCGAGGCCGCGGCCGAACTGGTCACCACGAGCACGATCGACCACTACGGCGACCTGGCCACGCTGGCCGCGACGGGCGGGCCCGAGGAGATCGGCGAACAAGGTCCCATCGATCGGATGACCGTGGCTCTGCTCCGGCACGACCTCGCCACGGAGGAGATCGAAGCGATGGACGGTGTGGCGCTGTTCACGTACGCCGTGGAGAAGGACGTCATCGACGAATCGACGATCGCGTCACTGGAATTGGACGAGGCCACCGTGGCCGACGACCGAGCCATCGCGACGGTGAAGGGCGAAGGCGCGCCGGAGGGCTCCGAGCTGGCCTTCGTCCGCGAGTCGGACTCGTGGCGACTGGACCTCATCTCGATGATCGAGGTCTCGGACAAGGTCATCGTCGAACTGGCGAAGCAACGCGACGTCGACGAGGACGAACTGGTCCTCCAACTCGCCTCCGCCACCGCGGGCGACACCGTCGAGAAGACGGTCTTCGAACGCCCCTGACGAATCCGAAGCCGCATGGCTGCGGGGCGGCTCCGCTTTACACGAAGTCCCGGAAACGGCCGTAGCCGCCTCGCACCCATGTCCGATCGCGACACCGGCCTCTTCGAGGACACGCGATGAGAAAACCCTCATCGAGCGCTCATCGACGTCCCACGGTCCTCGTCCACCCTGAGGTGAATGACCGTGACCTCCAGTTCCCGCCGGGACCTCGATGTTCTGCTCGGCGACTCAGCGCGAGACCTCGTGGGCGCCGTTCTCGACGCGGCCGCACGAAGTACCGACGACACGGATGCGACGGGTGTGCGCTCGGTGCGGCCCGCGGCGGTGACCGTGCGCCCCTCCGGGGCCACACTCGTCCGCTACGCGGTGGAGTTGAACCGACGGGACGGCTCCGTCGTACGGGAGACCCTCGTCGCCGCGACCGGCTCCCTGATACCCGACGGCGCCGCCGTCGTAGCGGGTGAACTCGACGGCGAACCGATGAAGGTGGGCCTGTGGCGATGGCCGCACGACCCCGCGCTTCCCGCGTTGGCGCACGTCGTCGACCGCGACCGGCTCCGCACCGTGCTGGCGTACGCCGGGATCACGCCCACCGACCGGATCACCGTGCACATCCGCGCGTACCGGCCGGCACGGCGAGCCGTCCTGGCGATCACGGCGGGACCACACCGACTGTTCGCCAAGATCGTTCCCCCAGCGAGCCTGCCCGGGCTGCGCACCCGGCATGAACTGGTCTCGGCGCGGCTTCCGGCGCCTGAGTTGCTGGCCACCACGGACGACGGCCTCGCGCTCATGCCCGCACTTCCGGGCTCCTCGGCGCGGGCGGCCCTGCGGGACGGGCATCGCCTGCCCGACGCGGAGACGCTGGAGGACCTGCTCGACCGCCTGCCCGCCGACCTCACCACGCTGTCCGCGCGGACGGATCACCGACGCCGCGCCCGGCACTACGCGGCCGTACTCGCCCTCACGGCGCTGCCCGAGGAACCGGACCGTTCCCGAGTGGCCGCGCTCGCCGACGCGATCTCCGAAGCCGGCCCCGGAGAACATCCGATGGTGCCCGTTCACGGTGACTTCTACGACAACCAGCTGCTTCTGCGTGAGGGAACGGTGACGGGGCTGCTCGACATCGACACGGCCGGACCGGGGCATCGCCTCGACGACTGGGCCACGTTCCTGGCGCACCTGGCGGTGCTCGACACGACCACGGCCCGCGGCTGGGCCCGGGCCATCCTCCGCCACGTGGAGACGCGGTTCGCCCCGGACGAACTCCGGCCCCGCGTCGCCTCGGCGGTACTGGGCCTGGCGACCGGCCCGTTCCGCACCCAACGGCCCGACTGGGCCGAACTCACCCGGCACCGCGTCGCCGTGGCCGAACAGTGGCTGAACGATCGATGAGAACGCCCTCATGTGGTTCTTCGGGTGTTCTCACAACCGGCCGCGAGTCTGGATCACGTCGGACAACGACACGGATGT
The DNA here is from genome assembly GCA_021793175.1 of Actinomycetes bacterium. Classification (GTDB taxonomy): domain Bacteria; phylum Actinomycetota; class Actinomycetes; order Mycobacteriales; family Pseudonocardiaceae; genus Saccharomonospora. The sequence continues at coordinate 7,627 of JAJYTH010000110.1, read as the reverse complement.
CACGGACGACACGGACACAGTCGAAAGGAACACGACCATGGCAGCACGTCCCAACTGGAAGGTCCTCACGGTCAGTGCCGCGCTCGCGGGGCTCGGCATCACGGGAGCCGGCATCGCGATGGCCGACAGCGACGGGGCGGGGTCCTCGCGGGTCGAGCCAATCGAGGTGAGCGCGGCCCAGGCACCGGCCGACCCCTCCGGCGACAACGCCGACCGCGGAAACGGCAACGCCGGTGGGAAGCAGGACAACGCTCACGCCGACGACAGCCCTGACAACACCCCGGACGACGCTGACGACAGCCCTGACAACACCCCAGACGACACGCCCGATGACGCCGACGACACGCCCGACAACGACTGACGGCAGCTGACAGCGACTTGAAGGATCGGTGACAAGCCTGCCGGACTCCCCTGTCGAGTCCGGCAGGCTTCGTACTTTTCCGGTTCCGCTAGTCGCGTTCCTCCAACCGGTAACCCATACCACGCACCGTGGTGATCCGGTCGGCGCCGAGCTTGCGGCGCAGATAGCGGACATAGACGTCGACGACGTTGGACCCGGGATCGAAGTCGTAGCCCCACACCTGGCTGAGCAGCTGCTCCCGCGACAACACCTGGCCGGGATGCCTCAAAAACGTCTCGGCGAGCGCGAACTCCCGCGCCGACAGATCCACCGTGTCACCGCCCACGTGCGCACGCCGGGTCCGCAGGTCCAGCTGTAGTCCACCGTAGGTGAGCACGGTCGGCTCCGAGGAACGATCGGACATCAGCCGCAACCGCACCCGGGCCAGCAGCTCCTCGAACCGGAACGGCTTGGGCATGTAGTCGTCGGCGCCGCCTTCCAGCCCCGCCACCGTGTCCTGCACGCTGTCTCGCGCCGTCAGGATGACCACGGGGATCGGGCAGCGTTCCGCCCGGAGCTTGCGCAGCACCGTGAACCCGTCCAAGCCGGGCAGCCCGATGTCGAGCACCATGAGGTCGAATGACCCGGTGAGCGCGTACTCGTACGCGGCGTTTCCGTCCTCCACCACCGTCACCGTGAACCCGTTGGCGGTGAGCCCCTTGTCGATGAACGAGGCGATACGGGGTTCGTCCTCGGCGACCAGGATGCGGCTCATCGTCTCCCCTCCGTGTGACGTCCGTGGGGCGGTGCGGCCACGGTAGGGACCTCGACGGTGAACATGGCACCGCGCCCCGGTTCGCTGTCCAACGTGACTCTGCCGCCGTGTGCGACGGCGATCGCCCGCACGATCGACAGGCCCAGGCCCGCGCCGTCCGAACGGCGCCCGGAGCCGCCGCGCGCGAATCGTTCGAAGATCCGCTCACGGTCCTCCTCCGCCACCCCTACCCCGGAGTCCGCGACCCGGAACCGCACGAGTCCGGCACCGTGGTCGGAGCCGAGGACGATCCGTCCGCCGTCCGCCGTGTGGCGGACCGCGTTGTCGGCCAACGCCACCACGGCCTGGGTGATGCGCTGCGGGTCGAGCACCGCTTCCGTTCGGGCGACACCGTCGAGCGCCCAGTCCCGGTCACCGAGGCCGGTGATCTTGTCGAAGATCGCCTCGGTGAGTTCGGCGACGTCGACGGGTTCCGGGTGCAGGAACTCCGGCTGTTCGGAACGGGCGAGCAGCAGCAGGTCCGACACCATGCGGTTCATGCGCCCGAGTTCGTCGTCCACGAGCTCCACCGTGTTCGCCACGTCCTCGGGGTCGGCCGGGTCGAGCACCTCCAGGTGTCCACGGACGATCGTGATCGGTGTCCGCAGCTCGTGGCCCGCATCGTCGACGAACCGGCGTTGCTCGGCCACCGCTCCTTCCACCCGGTCCAGCATCGCGTTCACCGTGTTCACCAGTTCCCCGATCTCGTCCCCGGGGCGGTCGGAGCGCTGCGGAATCCGGCGGGACAGATCCGTGTCGGTGATGGACCGCGCGGTGACCGTGATGTCCCGCAACGGCCTCAGGATGCGCCCGGCCACCACCCAGGCGCCGGCGGCGGCCAACAGGACGGTGCCCACACCCACGCCCAGCATCAGGCGCGCGAGCTCGTTGACGTCCTGACGTTCCTGGTCGGCGAAGTAGGCGGCGACGATCACGCCGTGTCGAGGATCGCCGTCCAGCCGCACCGGCACGGCGAGGTAGCGCACCTTTCCCGCGGCGCTCTCGTAGCGGCCTTCCGTGGGCTCACGCACCGTTGCCACCTGCGCGGTGAAGTTCGGATCGTTCGCCAGCAGCACCGGGGCCTGTTGACGACTCTGGTAGGCGAATTGGCCGTCGACGTAGCCGAGGAACTTCTCGTTGGGGCGGGCGAGGTTGTAGGTGATGGCGACGTTGAGTACCTCGTCCACCCCGCTGAACGGACGTCCCGTGGACGGGTCGATGCCGCTTTCGGTGAGGGTGCCGAACTCCCCGATCTCGCTGCGCAGCGCCTCGTCCATGCGCCTGTTGACGTCGTCGACGGACAACTGCCAGGTCACCAGGGTGAGCAACGCCAGAGCCGCGAGCACCAGCAGCAGCATCCAGCCGATGATGCGGGCGCGAGCCGTGGAGAGCCTGCGCTGCCTGGGTGTCCTAGGTGCCGGGAAGGTGCCGGACGGCGTGGTGTGGGTCGAAGTCGAACTCATCAGTCGTCGCCGTCGTCGTCATCGTCGTCGTCATCGCCGATGTCATCGCGGTCGTCGACGTCGTCGAGCGCGGGCGGCGGGTTGACCATGCCGTCGTCGTCGGCACCGTCGTCATCGTCATCGTCGCGGTCGTCGTCGGTACCGGTCGGGGCGGGCGATGGAGTCGACGACGTTTTCGGGGGTGTGGCGGGTGTACTGACGTTGATCGATTTCGGCAGCGGCGTCGCCGGTTCCGAATCGGTGAGCAGCAAAACCGCTGCCAGCGCCACACCCACAACAACCAGCACGGACACGATGGCGAGCGGACGTTTCACCTGGTCGAGTCTAGGCCGCGGTGGATTGGCCCGCCGTGAGAACAAGATGAGAACACTCTCATCCACACTCTCATCCACGCAGCGTTATTCGGTGGCCTTCGTCTCCCCGCTACGGGCAAGATCGACACCCATGTCCGCACCGTCGTTCGCCGAGAAACCGACTCTGCCGGGGCGAAGAGTCCTGTTGCGTCCCGTGACCACCGCCGATGCACCCATGCTCGTGGCGGCCCTGGCCGACCCGGAAGTGCGACGGCTCACCGGCACACACCACGGTCTGGAACCCGGCAAGGAATGGGAACGGGCACGGCACTGGTACGCCACCCGCGCCGACCACACCGACCGGCTCGACCTGGCGATCGTCGAACGGGACAGCGGTGACTGCGTCGGCGAGGCCGTGTTGACCGACCTGGACGTCGACAACCGGTCGTGCGCGTTCCGTATCGCGCTGGCGGGCGGCCACCTGTTCGGACGCGGATACGGCACCGAAGCCACTCACCTACTGCTCGCACACGCCTTCGACACCGTGGGACTGCACAGGGTGGAGTTGGAGGTGTTCGCGTTCAATCCGCGTGCCCGCCGGGTGTACGAGAAGGTGGGGTTCACGTGGGAGGGTACGAAACGCCACGCGCTGTGCTGGGACGGCGAGTGGGTCGACCTGCACGTGATGGGTTTGCTCGCCCACGAGTGGCACGCCCATCGGGGATGTCCCGAGCGGACTCGGTGATCACTCGCGCACGGCCACGAACACGAACTCACGTCCGGGACGATCGGAGGCGCCCCGGACGTCCTCCGCCCGAAACCCCGTGTCCCGTAGAGATCGCTCGATCTCGTCCCGGCCACGGAACCGCAGCGTCGAGTCGGAGACGAGTGTGGTCCCGTCGTTGTCGAACACGTAGGTCCAGCGGAACGACACCAACGGCTCGGCCACGTCCAACACCTGGCACCACGTGCGGACCACGCCCGTACCGGGGATGTCGGTCTCGCTGAAGGTGCGTTCGGGGGTCCAGTCGGTCCACGCGCGTCGCGCCGGGTCACGCGTTTCGAACACCAGCCTCCCGCCCGGTCGCAACGCCGCGTGAATACCACGCAACGTCTCGTGCCAGTCGTCGTCGGTGAGGAACACCTGGGCCACGTTGGCGGTCATGGTGGCGAGATCCACCGCCAACGGGGGCAACGTGGTCGCATCTCCGTGCAGCCATCGCACTTTCTCGGCAAGGGGCTTGCCCCGTGCGACGTCGAGGGACGCGGCGGCCCCACCCTCCTCTACGATGCGGGCATGGAGTGTTTCGCAGCGGGCCGGATCCGCGTCTGAGAGCGGCCCTTTCGGGCCGTGAGTGAAGCCGTCGCATCCGAAACGACGGTTCCTTCTTCACGCTCTCAGCAGAAAAGCTTCCTCCATGGACATCCGTCCGCTCACACCCCGGGACCTCTCGGTCCTTCTCGAGTTGACGATCGACACTTTCGAACCGTTCTACGAGCACTCGTTCCGCCCACTCGTCGGTGACATCGTCTTCACCAACCGGCACGGGAACTGGCGAGAGGACTACCGTCGCCACCTCGCCGGTCTGCATGCCCCGGAAGACGGCCGGTATGCCGCCATCGCCGAAGACGACGAGCGGATCGTGGGATTCATCGGCTGGGTCCTCCAGCCCGCCGAGCGTCACGGCGAGATCGACCTCCTGGCTGTCACGGCCGACAGCCGTCGGCGCGGCGTCGGCAGGGCGCTCGTCGAACACGCGATCGCGCATTTGAAGACCGGCGGCGCGGAGGTCGTCTCCATCGGCACCGGCGGGGATGATTTCTACGCCCCTGCCCGCGCTCTCTACGAGGAACTCGGGTTCACCCCGTTCCCCAACGTCAACTACACGAAGGCGATCTGATCCCCTTGGGGAGGTCGTCGCCGCGCAAGACGGCCCCTCCCCGACCGACATACCGTCCATCACCGGCATCGCATTCCACGATGGCCTTTTAGAGGGGCCTTTAGAGGGCCGCTCGACAGACCTCTCGAGGGAAGAGGTACGGCTGGCGAATCCACATTTGACTACCCGTCGAAACGGAACTCCCCCGGTTCGCGAGGACCCGTGACATCCGGCCGGGTCCATGCGGAAAGTCGGTATGCGGCGTCGGCATAATTGACCGCTCCTGTCGACACACCGATGACCAGGTCGTAAGCATCGTCTTCCGGCGCGTCCAGGTCGACACCGTTGAGCCCGTAGAAGGAGAACACGGCCATCCACCCCAGGCGTTTGTTGCCGTCGATCAGCGGATGGTTGCGCACGATCGACTCCAGCAACACGGCCGCTTTCTCGTGCAGGGACGGATACGCGTCTTGAGCGAACACCGAAGCCCTTGGGCGGTGAGCCGCCGAATCGAGCAGACCGACGTCACGAACCTCGGGCACACCCAGGTCAGCCGCGAGAGTCAGCAGGTCTTCCAGGGTGAGGTACTCCACCGTCACCGGGCGAGGCGGTCGAGCAGGCCGGCGTAACGAGCGCGACCTTCTCGGGACAGCGCCCTCACCCGTTCGTCGCGGACACGCCGGGCCGCGGCCTCGGTGATCGCACGCGCGGCAGCCTCGTGCTTACTGATGCCCTCGGCCCGTGCGAGCAGGGCAAGCGCCCGTTCCTGTTCCTCGGTCAACCGCAGGGTCATCGCCGTAACGGGAAATGACACCACTTCGGTATCACCGTTCCCCGACGCCGAGCCGGCACACGGACGGCACGAACCCATCGGCCCCACGAGGACCGGCCGCCCGGAACCGTGGCCCGCGCGGCGGCCACGCCTGCGCCCGGAGGATGGACGAGATCAGGGCGAGACGTTGGCCGCCGCGGCGACGCCGAGCAAGGCGTTGCCGAGACCGTGCGCGATGATCACCACGTTGAGCGAGTCGTACCTCCGGTACAGCCAGCCGAGGTACAGACCACCGAGCAGACCCGTCACCGTGTTGTATGCCCGCGGCAGGTGGGCGAGGCTGAACGCGACCGACGACAGCACCAGTCCCGCCTTCGACCCGAACCGGTCACTCAGCCCGGTCATGAGCACACCGCGGTAGACCACTTCCTCGTAGAAACCGGTGACCACGACACCGAACAACACCGCGAACACCAGTTGCGCCCACGCGGGCCCGTCCGCGATCCCACCAGCGGGACCACCATCGAGCGGGAGGAACATGACGGCGAAATTGATCGCTGCCAGCCCGACCGCACCCGCAAGACCCACGAGCGTGGTGCGGAGCGTGGGGCGATGCAACCGCAGTGGCGAAGCCACCCGGCCGTAGCGGAGACGCGTGATGCCCAACGCGATCACCAGGATGAGCCCGTTGGCGACACCCCATCCGATCGCGTCGGCGAGCAACGGTGACATCCCCGCCGACCGCAACGGCCCGGAGGCGAGTTCGACGACGGTCTCAAGCCCCAGCACGATCCCCGCCGCGAACACCACCACCAGGTCGACCCGGTGGAACCGGCCGTTCGGCACGTCGGTTCGGGAACGGGACCGTCCGCGGCCTGACAGCTCCTCACCAGAAAGCGTGAGTTGACGGTCGTCCGACTTCGACATCCGCACCACCCGCCTTTTCAAGTCGCATGACCTAAATAAGTCACGCGTACTATATACGTATGCCGAAGATCGTCGATCACGAGGAGCGTCGGAGCCGGGTGGCCGAAGCCGTGTGCCGACTGATCGCGCGAGGCGGCTTCGAAGCCGTCACACTGCGCGCCGTCGCCGCCGAGGCCAACAGCTCACTCGGCGCCGTGCAGCACTACCTGAAGACCCGCGACGACATGCTGATGGCCGCGCTGCAGCACATATCGCACAGCGTCACCACGCGCGCCGAGAACGTGAACCCCGAGCAAGACTGGCGTGACGCCTTCCGGGACCTCCTCGCCCAGTTCCTGCCCCTCGATCAGACGCGCCGGATCGAGGGGCGGGTATGGCTGGCGTTCACGGCGCAGGCCGTGGTCAACCCCCGACTCGGCGAAGCGCTCCGCGAGGCCAACACCACGTCCCACACCAATCTGACCCGGCTGCTCGCCCGCGCTCGCGACGCCGGACTCATCCACCCGGACCTGGATCCGGCGGACACCGCGACCGACCTGCTCGCCCTGGTGGACGGGCTCACCATGCAGGGGCTCACCGATCCGGACCGGTTCCCCCCGGCCCACCTCATCGCCGTCCTCGAACGGCACATCGCACGCCTACCCGCAGGCTCCGCACCGAGCGAACGCTGACCACCCTGCCGGGAGCCCGAGCGACCGAAACAGCACGGCGGCCCGCTCGACGACCTCGACACCACTTCCCGACACCGGCGGACACGAAGGTGGACAGAGAGCGAAGAATGCTCGAGCAACCCACCCAGAAGGGGCCGGGACGGCACACATCCCCGACACCACAGCCACTCAGCGGCCTTGCCGCCGAGCGGTCTGATCACCACGACACGCGCCGTGTGACGTCTCGATGACGCTAGACGTTGAAAGCGAAAAACTTTTTAATACAACGCTCTGACCTGCTGATACTTAGGTTATGCAGCACCTCACCGAGGCTGCCTTCGCGATGAAGGATGACGCAGACGCTCGCTTTCGTGAGCTGGCTCGCGCCGGCCTCACCTCCGGCCCTCGGAAGGACTTCGCGCTCGCCATCAAGGACAACCCCTCTTGGGTGAAGGCGTGCCTGTTCAAGGTGCTCGACGGCCAGGAGA
>JAJYTH010000109.1 GCA_021793175.1 Actinomycetes bacterium | reverse complement strand
CCGCCAGCAGCGGAAACGCCGTTTTCGCGATGCCGTCGCCGAGGTTGGCGAATGCGTTGGAGCCGAGCAGCCAGTTGAGTCTTCTGTCGGGCTCAGCGCTCATGGACCCTCGATGGCGTCGGAGACGAGGACGTCGTGGTGGCGTACGCCGGTCCTTCCCGGCCGCCGGAACTGATGGAATCTCTACGCATGTCGCTTTACCCCCAGCCGAGTTCGTGCAGGCGTGCATCGTCGATACCGAAATGGTGTGCCACCTCATGTATCACGGTGATCAACACCTCGTCGACGACTTCGGCCTCACTGTCGCAGATTTCCAGGATCGGTTCCCGGTAAATCGAGATGCGGTCGGGCAGCACGCCACCGTAGTCGTGGCCCCGTTCGGTGAGGGCCACGCCGTGGTAGAGCCCGAGAAGATCGGGTTCCTCCTCGTGGCGGTCCTCCACGAAGATCACCACGTTGTCCATCGCGGCGGCGAACTCGGGTGGCAGCTGGTCGAGCGCGTCGGCCACGAGCTCCTCGAACCGCTGCCGTGTCATCTCCACGGGCATCGACTTCAGTCACCACTTCCCGGAGCACCGCTGGGTGCGGGCGCCTGGTTCGACGGGCCGGGCTCGCCGTCTCCCCGGCCGTCCTGGTCGCCTCCGCCCGAGCCGTCTCCGGGGGCGTCCTGACCGTCTTCGGCGCCGTCCTCGTCCTGCTCGGCGTCACCCTCGCCCTGCTCGCCGTCCTCCTCCGCGTCGTCCTCGCTGTCCTTCACGCTGCCCTGCACGGGCGCCAGTCCGGTGTCGTCCTCGAGAACCGCGCCGACCTTGCAGTTCACCAGCGTGGAACCGGCTGCCCAACTCTCCTCGGAACGGGTGTCCCAGCCCAGGATCAGCCCTTCCTCGGCGAGTTCCTCGACCTTCTTGCCGCCCGTGTACTCCTCTACCAGTTCGGCGCAGGTCGGGTCGAGCCATTCGGTCTGCTTCTCCCGGGACGGGTAGGAGTCGAACTCCTCGCCGAGATCCACCAGGGCCACGATCTCGTACGAGTGCTGTTCGTCGCAGGGAACCGGGTCACCGACGCTCTTGTCGACCAGGCCGAGGCAGGTGCCGGGCTCCCACACGTTGGACTGGTCGATCTCCTTGGCTGGTTGGGTCAGCACCTGAAGACCTCCGCCGGGGCCGACCCACTGGAGACCGCAGTGCAGAGTGCGGTCACCGTCGGCCCACTGCGTCTCGTCCGGGCGCAGCACCCCGATGGTGAGCTTGCCCTCGGGGTCAAGTGGCTTGTCGAGGTACTCCTCGACAAGGCCGCCGCAGTGCTCCTCGGTGAGTTCGTGCCACGTCTCGTCGTCCGGTAGCGGCGCGTTCGGCCCGTACTCAAACGGCAGGTCGGCCAGGCCCACGACCTCGAAGTAGTGCTCTTCGTCACAGGAGACCCTGTGTACGTCGCTGGCCTCGGGGTCGGTCCAGTTCAAACAGCTTCCGGGGGGCGCGCGGAACGCTTCTTCGCGAGCTTTGGCGATCTGCTCGGCTTTCTCCTCCGCCTGCCGCTGCTGGACCATCTGGGGGCTTTCCGGCACCCACGAGAACATCCAGCTCAGTGCCATGGCGATGAGTGCGCCGAGGAACGCGCCACTCATCAACACGCGGGTACGCAGCGCCGAATCGATCGGCGGGCGGTCGGGCTGGTCGGACATCAAGCTCCATCATGCCTGTTTCGCCGTGGGCGCGTACGCGAGTAGCTAAGGTGACATACCGCATGGCCCGCGGTCTTGGAGTGCACGATGACGGACAACAACGGAAACGACGACGAGGATCGCCCTACGCGCGGCTCTATGCGCTTTCAGGATCCCGAGACGACGACTCCCCGGGAGCCGACTCTGGCGGAGAAGCGGGCGAGGCTTCGAGCGGAGGAGGAGCAGCGCCGCCGGGAGGAGGAGCAGCGCCGGGCGCAGCAGGAGGCCGAGTCCAAGGCCGATACGCGCCGCAAGGTGCTGGCCGGCGGCGGTGTGACGGTGGGGCTCGTCGGACTGGTCGCGGCCTGGTACCTCGTGGCGGCGCCCGAGGACGTCACGGCCGTGTGCACCACCGCCGACGGCACCGTCGTCGACGACGACTACTGCGACGACGACTACGTGCGCAGTCACGGCGGCTACTACAGCGGCGGCTGGTTGTTCCTCCCGAGTCCGGGCGGCGGACACGACCAGTACCGCTATAACTACGGTGGCCAGGGCACGGTGGGTCAGCGGGTGGAGGGCGGCACCTTCACACGCCCCTCCAACGCGGAGATCAAGACCAACTCGGGGAAAACCATCCAGCGCGGTGGCTTCGGGATCAGCGGCGGCAGCTTCGGTAAAAGTGGAGGCTCGTAGGTGCACAGGGAGACGGGTACGCCCCGCACCAACTGGGAGAAGATCGTCGCCGAACAGGGGCTGGTGTTCGGTACGCCCGCGCGCTACGCGTCGGGAGAGCCCCGGCCGTACTGGGACGAGTCGGTGCACTACGTGCTCCAGATGGACGAGGTGCTGTCGGTGGAGGCCGACGTCGAGTTGCTGCACTCGATGTGCCTCGATGCCGTCGACCACGTGGTGACGACCGAGCGGTACGCCGAGTTCGGCCTGCCTGAGTGGGTGTGGCCGCACATCGCGGAGTCGTGGCGGCGCGGGGACCCGCACCTCTACGGCCGGTTCGACCTGCGCTACGACGGCAGGAGCCCTGCCAAGCTGCTGGAGTACAACGCCGATACGCCCACCTCGCTGCTGGAGGCGGCGATCCTGCAGTGGTACTGGAAGACCGAGGTCCACCCCGACGACGACCAGTGGAACTCGTTGCACGAACAGCTCGTCGACCGGTGGCGGGAGATCGGCGGGAAGCTGCCGTCGAACGAGGTGCATTTCACCTGGTCGACCGCCGATTCCACTGGTGAGGACCACCTCACGGTCACGTACCTGCAGGAGACGGCGGCGGAGGCCGGGCTCGACACGGTGGGCCTGGCCATCGAGGAGATCGGCTGGGATCCGCTGCTCAAGCGCTTCGTCGATCTGGAGGAAGCGCCCATGGACAACATCATGAAGTTGTATCCGTGGGAGTGGGTGATCGACGAGGAGTTCGGTCGCTACGCCGTGGAATCGCTCCCGCAGCCGCTGTGGATCGAGCCGCTGTGGAAGATGCTGCTGTCCAACAAGGCGATCCTGGCCATCCTGTGGGAGAACTATCCCGGGCACCCCAACCTGCTGCCCGCGTTCAACGACCAGCCGGGGATGCTCACTGAATACGTGCGCAAACCCAAGCTCGGCCGGGAAGGCGCCAACGTGCGGATCGTCGCGCCCGGCTACGAGACCGAGACCGGCGGTGTCTACGGCGAGGAGGGTTACGTCTACCAGGCGTTCGACCCGCTGCCGGAGTTCGACGGCAACCGTCCTGTGCTGGGCGCGTGGATCGTGGGGGACAACGCGGCCGGGCTCGGTATCAGGGAGTCATCGGGTCTTGTCACCGACGACGGTGCCGCGTTCGTCCCACACCGCATCCCGGAGTCGTGATAGGACACGCCCGGTATCTGCTGACCAAGACCTCTGTTCGCTGACTCGACTGGGAGACCCTCGTGCTGGTAGCACTGTCCGAGACCTTCGGTACCGACCTGGCCAGGGGCATCGGGGCGATCATGCTGTACGCGATCGTCGGCCTGGTGCTCATGTTGCTGGGGTTCTACGCCATCGACTTCACCACTCCGGGCAAGCTGTCCGAACTGGTGCGTCGTGGCCTGCCGAACGCCGTGGTGATCACGGCGTCGGGGCTGGTGTCGATGGCGTTCATCGTCGTGGTGGCCATCTGGGCCTCGGCGAGCAACCTCGTCGAGGGGCTGATCACCTCGCTCGTGTACGGCTTGATCGGCATCGTGGCACAGGTCCTGGCGGTGCGGTTGCTGGAGTGGGCCACCCGCATCGACGTGCGTTCGACCATCGAGAGCGAGAAGTACACGCCGGCGAGCTTCGTCGTGGCCGCCGCTCACCTCGCCCTCGGTCTCGTGGTGGCCGTGGCGATTTCGTAGCCTCCGCTCGGGCCGTGTCGTGAGGGCCACTCTGCTCGCATGTCGCGGGCGGGGTGGCCTTGTCGTATCCGGCGCATATGTCGCGCCTGTCACGTCTGTCGCATATATAGGGCGAACCGCGAAGTGGGCACCGTGAAAAGCGGGGCGGCTCACGGTAGATGACTCACGGTAGGTATCGCCTTGGTTTCCATTGGCTCACCCAAGGGCTTTTCTCCACTACGGTGTGATGGGTGCGGTTACTGCGGACACCTGAAGACCGATTCAGCGACCTGCCCGACTTCGACTTCCCGCCGCTGTACGCGGACGTCGACCACCCGTTGGCCGGCATCATCAGAATGGGTTACGTCGAGGCCGGGCCGCCCGGCGGGCCCACGGTGCTCCTACTCCACGGCGAACCGAGCTGGTCGTTCCTCTACCGCAAGGTGCTGCCGGTGCTGGCCGAGGCGGGTATCCGCGCGGTCGCTCCCGACCTGGTGGGTTTCGGCCGGTCGGACAAGCCCGCGGACGTGGCCGATCACACCTACGAACGACACGTCGAGTGGACGCGCACGTTCGCCTTCGATGCTCTCGACCTGCGGGACGTCGTCGTCGTGGGGCAGGACTGGGGCGGTCTGATCGGGCTGCGGCTGGTGGCGGAGAATCCCGACCGTTTCGTCGGGGTCGTCGCCGCGAACACGGGTCTGCCCACCGGGGATCAGGGCATGCCGGACGAGTGGTGGGCCTTCCACGACGCCGTGCAGAAGGCACAGGTTTTCGACACCGCCCGGTTCGTTCAGTCCGGATGTCGGCGGACGTTGACCGAGGCCGAGCGCGCCGCCTACGACGCGCCGTTTCCCAACGAGATGTACAAGGCGGGGCCGAGGGCACTGCCCGCACTGGTTCCGACCAGCTCCGACGACGAGGCGTCGGAAGCCAACAGGGCGGCGTGGCGGACGTTGACGACGTCGGACATCCCGTTTCTGTGCGCGTTCTCCGACAGTGACCCGATCACCGGTGCCATGGGGCCGATCCTGCAGCGCGCCATGCCGGGTGCCGCAGGTCGCGAACACCCCACCATCGCCGGCGCGGGCCATTTCCTCCAGGAGGACGCGGGGGAGGAACTGGGGCGTGCGGTGGTGAGGTTCGTACGCGACCTGAGCTGATCCACCCCGAGAACGTGCCTGCGGAAATGGGTGACCACGTGAGTGCCGTGGAACATGCCCCGGTCTACCCTGCTAATCGTGATTGACCTGAGGACTCTGCGCGAGGAACCGGATGTCGTGCGCGCTTCCCAGCGCGCCCGCGGTGAGGACGTCGGTGTGGTGGACAAGTTGTTGTCCCTCGACGCCGAACGCAGGTCCGCCATCGCCACGGCCGACAACCTTCGCGCCGAGCAGAAGCAGCTCGGCAAGCGCATCGGCAAGGCGTCCGGTGAGGAACGCCAGGCCCTGCTCGCGCGGGGTAAGGAACTCGCCGCCCAGGTCAAGGAGGCCGAGGCCGAGCAGAACCGCGCCAGCGAAGAGTTCGAGCGGCTGCACCGCGTGGTGCCGAACGTCGTGCACCCGGAAGTCCCTGAGGGTGGTGAGGACGACTACGTCGTGCTCAAGCACGTGGGCGTGCCCAGGGAGTTCGACTTCACGCCGAAGGACCACCTGGAGCTGGGTGAGGCGCTGGGCGCCATCGACACCGAACGCGGTGCCAAGGTGTCGGGCGCGCGGTTCTACTTCCTCACGGGGATCGGTGCGCAGCTGCAACTGGCGTTGCTGAACATGGCTGCGGCGCAGGCCGTGGAGAAGGGCTTCCAGATCATGATCCCGCCGGTGTTGGTGCGGCCGGAGATCATGGCGGGGACGGGTTTCCTCGGTGCGCATTCGTCGGAGGTGTACCACCTGCCCGACGACGACCTGTACCTGGTCGGCACGTCGGAGGTGCCGCTGGCCGGCTACCACGCCGACGAGATCCTCGATCTGTCGAACGGTCCGCTGCGATATGCGGGCTGGTCGTCGTGTTTCCGTCGGGAAGCCGGTTCTTACGGCAAGGACACGCGCGGCATCATCCGCGTCCACCAGTTCGACAAGGTGGAGATGTTCGTGTTCTGCGAGCCGTCCCAGGCCGAGGCCGAACACGAGAAGCTGCTGGCGTGGGAAGAGGAGATGCTCGCCAAGATCGAGGTGCCCTACCGGGTGATCGACACGGCGGCGGGCGACCTCGGCACCAGCGCTGCGCGTAAGTACGACTGCGAGGCCTGGGTGCCCACACAGCAGGCATACCGTGAGTTGACCTCGACGTCGAACTGCACCACCTTCCAGGCGCGCAGGCTGTCGGTGCGGTACCGGGACGAGAACGGGCGTCCGCAGATCGCGGCGACTTTGAACGGCACCCTCGCCACCACCCGGTGGATCGTGGCCATTCTGGAGAACCATCAGCAGGCCGACGGGTCGGTGCGGGTGCCGGAGGCGCTCCGGCCGTTCCTGGGAGGGAAGACCGTCCTGACCCCGCGCGCTTGATCCGTCGTAGCTCACATCGGTCCTGCGTCGGTGACCGAATACGCCCCGAAAGTGTGAGACTAGCCACGGCCGGTCCGGTCCGACTTGCGAAACACGGCCGGAATTCAGCTCGGTTCCGTGTGCGAGCAAGTAGTTTTCACCTGGGAGTGGTGAGTCACCAGTCGAACGGGTGCGGATGTGGTGTTGACAGCGGTCACGGTCGGTTTATGGCTTGTGCTCGCCGTCGTCGTGTTCGCCTGCTGGTCGCGGATCAACACGCAGCGGTCCTGGAGACACGCGGCGTTGGGGCTCGCGCTCCTGCTGTCGTTGTTCCATCAGCTGTTGTATCCCGCGGTCACCGGTGACGCCTATGTGACGCTCCGTTACTCCCGCAACCTTCTGGAGGGGTACGGGCCGGTCTACAACCCCGGTGAATACGTCGAAGGCTATGTGAACTTCTTCTGGCTGGTCCTCGTCACCCTGCCCGGCATGGTGTTCGGCGACCCGGACGTCGCCGTGGCCACCGCCGTGGTGCTGGGGGTGGGTTGCGTCCTCGGTTGTGTGCTGCTCGCGTACCGGCTGACCAACCGGATCGTGCGGTCGGCCCGACCCGAGGGGGCCGACATCCCGGGGCTCGGGGTGGTGGCGGCCACGTTGACCGCCGGGGTGAGCTCCCTGGCCGCCTACGGCGCGTCGGGTGCGGAGACGCCGCTGTTCGTTCTTCTCGTGCTCACCGCGTGTCTCGCGTTCACCTCGGGCCGAGCGGTGGTCGCCGGTGTCGCGGTGGCTTTGGCGATCATGACGCGGCCGGAAGGCGTCGTCCTCGCGTCGGCCGGGTTGGTGTGGTTCGTGACGGGAGCCGTGCGCGGCAGGAACACGGTGTCGGCCGCCGGGGCGTACCTCGTCGGTGCCGGCGTGCTGCTCGTTCCGTGGACGGTGTGGCGCCTGACGGTGTACGAGCACCTGTTGCCGAACGCGCTGGTGTCGAGGCTGAGCGGCCCGTGGTCCGCGCGGTTCGCCGACGGGTGGGACTACGTCGCCGAGTTCGCCCTGGCATACCAGGCGTTCGTGGTCCTGGCCGTCGTCGCGGTGGCCTTGCTGGCCACACGCCGTGGCGTGTCCGAGCGCGTGGCGCGGGCCCGTTCGGTGGTGTGGTTGCTGTTCGGTCTCGCCGTGAGCCACGTGGTGGGGGTCGTGGCGATGGGTGGCGGTTGGCTGCCGGCATGGCGTCTGCTCGCGCCGGTGCCCGTGTTGCTGGCCGTCGCGGGCACGGCGGCGTACGGACTGTTCGCTGTGACCAGCCCTCCGAAGGACCCGCCGGAGTCGTTGGGGGTGGCTCGGCGCGAGCCGCTCGTGCGCAGACGTGCGGTGCCCGTGGTCGCCTTGGCGTTGTGCGGGTTGTCGTTGGTGGTGACGTTGGGGCACCCGCGTGCGCTGACGGCCATGCAACAGTTACGCGAGTCCGCCGATCAGCTCACCGAGATCGGGTACTGGCTCGACGAGAGCCTGCCCGCGGGCACGGTCGTCAGCACCCACAACACGGGTGCCCTGGCCTACGCGGCCGGCCCATCCATCGTGGTGGTGGACGTGTTCGGGCGCACGGACGGACACATTGCCCGTGAGGGCGAGCCGTTTCGCGTGGGCGAGGCCGGTGTGCGGGTGACACGTGACTTCGACTACGTCGTCAACGAACGCTCACCGGTGGTCGCGGTGGACGAATCGGGCTACACCACCGGGCAGCGGTGTGGTGTCGACCCCGTCTACGCCGACTTGTACGAAGCGGCGAGTTTCCGGCGCGCGGGCACTCCGTACTGGGTCTCGGTGTACGTGCGTCGCGTTTTCGCCACGCATCTGGTGGAGCAGCTCGACGCCCATCCCGACTACTCCTATGTCGAATGCGAGTAGTCGGGTGCCCGCCGGAACGCCGACCGGTCAGAACCAGCGTTCGAGTACCTGAGCCACGCCGTGTTCGGCGTTGGACGCGGTGACTTCGTCGGCGGCTTCCAAAACGGTCGGGTGGGCGTTGGCGACGGCGACCCCGTGCCCCGCCCATTCGAGCATCGGCAGGTCGTTGGGCATGTCACCGAACGAGATGACGTCGGTGTCTGCGACGCCGAACCGTTCGGCGACGTCGGCGAGCCCCGACGCCTTTGTGACACCGGGAGAACCGATCTCGATTAGTCCGCTGCCGGAGGAGAACGTGATGTCCACGCTGTCGCCGAGCACGTCGCGCGCTGCGGCCGCCATTTCGTCCGAGGTCATCTTGCGGTGGCTGGCCAGCAACTTCACGGCCGGATGTCCGAGCACCTCAGCGCGGTGGACCACCTGGCCCTCGCCGTCTCCCCACGGGTTGTAGTACTCGGCTTCGATCACGAAGTTCTGCAGGCCGGGCTCCACCGCCTTCGAGCCGACGCGTTCGGCGGCGAGTTGGCACCCCGGTATGGCGTGGTCCAGTGCTTCGGCCACGTTGTGGAGCTGCATGGGGTCGAGCTGGCTTTGCACGTCGACCACCCGGTCGGCGCCGATGTCGTACAGGATGGCGCCGTTCGCGCACACCGCGTATCCGGTCAGGCCGGTGGCTTCCGCGACGGGGGGAATCCAACGAGGCGGTCTACCGGTCACGAGTATGACCGGGATCCCGTCTTCGCCGGCGCGTCGTACCACGTCGGCGGTGCGTGGTGCGACCTCCCCGAACGGGGTGAGCAGGGTACCGTCTATGTCTGAGGCGATCAGGCTGGGCTTCTCCACGCACCCAGTTTTCCAGATCATCCCCGTACTGCGGGGTGTCGTGCTTCACCGATAGCGTCGACGCGTGCGTGTAGGCATTGCGATCCTCCCGGAGGACAGGTGGTGGGCCGCCGAGCCGAAGTGGCGGGCTGCCGAGGAGTACGGTTTCGACCACGCGTGGACGTACGACCACCTGGGTTGGCGTTCGTTGGTCGACGGGCCCTGGTTCAATGCGGTTCCCACGCTGGCCGCCGCGGCCATGGTGACCTCGACCATCGGGCTCGGTACGTTCGTGGCGTCGCCGAACTTCCGGCATCCCGTGCCCTTCGCCAGAGAAGCCATCACACTCGACGATCTCTCCGACGGCAGGCTGATCTTGGGCGTGGGAGCCGGTGGGCTGGGCTACGACGCCGAGGTGCTGGGCGGGCCCGCACTGTCGGCCGCGCAACGTGCCGACCGGTACGTCGAGTTCGTGGAAGCTCTCGACGGGCTGCTACGTACGGACGGTTTCGATCACTCGGGTACGTACTACTCGGCCTCGGGGGCGAGGAACCTGCCCGGCTGTGTGCGACGTCCGAGGTCGCCGATGTTGCTGGCCGCCAACGGCCCGCGAATGATCGAATTCGCTGCTCGGTCGGGTGACGGCTGGATCACCACGGGGCCTTCCGAGGAGGGACGGACCCAGGACGAGTGGTGGCGGGGCGTGGCGGAGATGTCGGCGCGGTTCGACGACGCCGTCGCCGCGGCCGGACGTGAACAGGTGGTACGTTGCCTCAGTCTCGACGCGGCCCCGGTGTACTCCTTGTCGAGCCGGGACGCGTTCTCGGACGCCGTGGGCAGAGCGGCCGAGCTCGGCTTCACCGACGTGGTGGTGCACTGGCCGCGCAGTGGTGAGCCCTACCAGGGGCAGGAGACGGTGCTGGAGGACATCGCCGCCGAACTGCTCCCGTCGGTGCAGGGTCGGGACATGGACGACACACCGGACGGTTAACTCGAACGGGTGGATAGCGGCGGGTGAGGAACCCGGCGGACCCGGGAGTCGTCGGAACCGACACGAACATCAGCGCGACTTGCCCGGGGGAACAGTGCGCTACGGCCCTCGTGTGGCGAGGTGAGGTGCGGTGAGGTGCGGTGCGGGGCATACCCACTTCACAGTGGTTTCATAACCACGGCCTCGCCGCACGAGGGCCGGTGCGCGTGGGTAGCCTTTCGGCCGTGAGCGCGGACACGAACACCACAGAAATCACAAATGGCACATACTCCGGTTTCGATTTGGTTGTCGTCGGTTCCGGTTTCTTCGGCCTGACAGTGGCCGAACGTGCCGCCA
>JAJYTH010000108.1 GCA_021793175.1 Actinomycetes bacterium | reverse complement strand
CGATCACACGTCCGCTGTCGATGACGTCTCCGTGGCGGCGCAGCACCGTGTACGGCTGCAGTCCCGGCTGTGCGGAGACCACCTCGTAGCCGTGGCCGCGCTCGCTCTCCAGTGAACCGACGTTGAGGTAGTCCCGCACCTGGCCCGGCACGGGCGCGCGGTCACCGCTGCCCGCGAGCGCCCAGTCGGCCTCGTACACCTGCACGTCGTTGAAGGGCACGATGCGGCGGTTGTTCAGATCCGGAGGCGTGCGCACGGGGAAGATCCTCAGCGGCGGTGAGGTGAACACCTCCGCGTCCACGAACGGCTGCATCGACGTGCCCGGCCACGGTTCGTACACCGCGAAATGGGTGGGCCGCTGTCCTTCCGGCAGCGCTCGCAACGCCTCGTACAGACTTCCGGGACCGTTGTTGCTGGCCTCGGCCATGCCGTTGGTGGTCAGACCGATGGTGTCCACCACGCGGCGATCCCCGAAGTAGGCGATGGCGCCCACGTCCTTCACCCCGACGATCGCGTCCTCGGGCAGATTGCCGC
The DNA here is from genome assembly GCA_021793175.1 of Actinomycetes bacterium. GTDB lineage: Bacteria > Actinomycetota > Actinomycetes > Mycobacteriales > Pseudonocardiaceae > Saccharomonospora. Next base: position 10,036 of record JAJYTH010000108.1, on the reverse strand, counting down.
TGATCCATGCGCCCACGGACACATCCGTGTCACGGATGGTCGCCGCCTGTCTGCCCAGACGCACCGCCCACGTCGGGGTGGCCACCACCGTGAACAGCACCATCACCAGAAACACCGCGTGCAGCGCGAACCGACGCGGCCCCTCACGCGGGAGCAACCGGGTGAGCGCGTACCCACCGCCCACGGCGAACACGAAGAACAACGGCAGAAACGGTTGGAAGTACCGCAGTTCGTGCAACAACGCGGTGCTCAACGTCGAGGCCGAGGCCACCACGGCCGCGAACCCCACCGCCACGGCCACCGCCAACGCCCGCCACTCGGGGCGGTTCACAAGCAGATAGCCGATGCCGAGGAGGAAGAACACCAACGCGAACGGGAACGCGAAATCGGTGTTGTTCAAGCCGTTGAAGTGGTCGACGATGCCTCGCACGTTGGCGACCGTGCGGTCCACGAACTCACCGACGTGGAAGAGCGGCCGGTCGTAGAGGTGCGACTTCGACTGCACCCCGTTGGCCCGCAGCGTGCCCGTGGCCAGCAGGTAAAATACGTACTGGACCGCGCCGACGAGTAGCGGCGCCAAACCGACGGCGAGGCGTCCCACGGCCCGGCGCGTGGTGATCGTGCCCGCACGCCGCGCGGCCACCACGGTCCAGGCCATCGCCCCGCACAGCATGACGGCGAAGAACAAGCCCTCGGGACGCACGAGCGCCAACAGCGCGGCCACCACAGGTGTCCACACGAACCGCGCTCGGCCACGTTCCCGGACGAATGCCAATACCGCGCCCGTGACCAAAAGTGCGGTGAGCCCGACCTCCATGCCGCTGACCGCGCCCCACAGCAACGGTCCGCTGACGGCGGTGAGCACACCCGCCCACACCCCGGCGGCACGGCCGAACAGGGCCGTGCCGAGCTTGCACGCCAGACCGGCCGCGACCGCGCAGCACACGACGCCGAACGCCACGGCGAACGCCAACAGCGCCGTGCCCGTGAAACCGACAGCGTGGGCGGCGGCGAGAACGAACGCGTACAACAGACTGCTCGCACCGGTCGACACCGGATCACCCGTGTTGTACTCGAACGGATGACCCGAGCCGAGCTGGGCGGCGTACTGGAGATGGATGTAGGCGTCGTCGATGGGCGCGATGAGCTTGCCCTGGTTGTAGGCGAGGTCGACGGCGACGAACACCCCACCCAACATCAGGGTCAACGCGCCGACGAGCCAGGCCGCACGGTCACGACGAGCGAACAGTGTCCGTGTCCTCGACCGCTCGCCGGTCGCCGGGCCGGTGTCCTCGGCGTCCTCGGTGTCTTCGGGCTTTCCGGGCTCGGGACGCGACGAGCCCTCGAACGTGTTCGCACTCATCCGGTGCTGTTCCGTTTGTCCGTCTGTATCGGCTGACATCTCCGCCTGTTCCGTCGGGCTACCTTCGTAAGCTACCTACCGAGCGTCCACCCGAACGACGTAGACACGCCCCGATGCCTCTTCGGTGGGAACCGAACCCCCACTGCTCACGTCCGAGCAAGCACAGCTGACTCAGACCGCGAAAACAAAAGGCGTGAGCAGCGAAGAATGTCCGGAACAGACTCTTCCGTCCTGCCACGGGACGAAGGCGTTACGGGGAACGGGATCATGAACAACGCTCTCGGCGAGGCGTACGAGCAGGGTGGCGAACACCACCACCGAGGTAAGACCACCTCCGCCGAACAGCGGCAAGGAGAGACCGTCGGCCGAGGAATCGGTGTCTGATGGGCTTCGCCAGTCCCGTCGGTCCGGCCACACACGCCCGCCAGGTGATGGAGCCCGGGGAACGTCTGTTGTGGGCGGCGTTCGGCCCTGAATTCGCCTACGACGTCAAGGGGTTGGACGCACTGGGGGAGCCACAACGCAATCCGCTCGCCCGAGGTCTGGAAGCGGTCGGACGGGGTGGTTCCTCCATCGCCCTGGAGTGGGCGTTCCCCGTCGACGAGGCCGGTCTGGCCGCACGCGGCCCCGACGTGATCGTGTTCGGTGACGGTCCCGGCTGTCATGCGCACGACGGCGTGCGACACCTCGCTCCCAAGGGCGGTAGCCGGGCGCGTACGTGGGCGCTCACCTCGACCCGGCTCGTCGTGCTCGACGTGCGGCCGACCAAACGTGAGAACACGGGCAAACCGCCGACATCGTTGCTGCGCAGGACCATCGGATTCGGCAAGGAACTGGTCGACATCGTCACCGACCGCACCAAACGCTACGGCGAGCACCTCGAGGGTGTTCCGGTGACAGCCAAACCAATGGCCGTGCACAGCACGTTCCAGGCGAGCACCATCGCGGGGATCGCCGTGGCACGCAGACGGACACAACGACGCACACGCCCCTGCCTTCGAGTGTCGTTCGTGGACGGTTCGGGCATCGACCTGCTGCTCGGTGTCGACGACGAGAGCGTGTTCGAGTGGATGGCCACGCTGAGCCGAGGAGAACGGTAGTGGAGGAGAATCCCAGGGCTGCCGCGCAGATCGACGAAGTGGTCGAAACCGAACTCACGCGGTTCTGGCTCGCCCATGGCGAGCGCCTGCTCCTGGCCTGCCCACCCGTCCGCGCCCACGTGGGCGCGTGCATCGGAGGACGCCGCCTGGTGCCCTACATTCCGCGGAAAGAACTGCCGTCGATGCGCGAACAGCCACGCCGATGGCCGCTGCCGATGGAGGACCTTCCCGTCGAGGACTGGGTCGACGACCCCACAATCGGCCACTGGGTGCACGCCGAACACGACGAGCAGGACGCGGTGCGTTGCGCCGACCACCTGGCCGCCAGTCAGGGCGCGGCGAGGGTCGTCGTCACCGACCGCCGTGTCGCCGTGTTGTGCCCGACGAAACATCTCACCGACGAACCGGTCGCCGACGACAACGTCTTCACCACGCTGGAGGAGATGGAGCCGCATCGCCTGGTCGGATTGGACACGCCGTTCCTCGGCCGGAGTGTGCCGCCCCGCCGCATCATCGCGTTCACGTTCGCGGACGGTTCGGAGTTGTACTCGTACGACATCCACGCCACGTTGAAAGTGCGCCGAGCGATGGAACGGGCGCACGCGTGACACCGCCCTCGTTCGGCCGGCGGTGATTCCCTGCTAGGAGCCCCCGCTCGGTTCGACGTCGACGAGGGTGAAGTGGCCGACACCGAGTGCGTTCGAGTACACCTGCCAGGTGTTCGGACCGTCGCCGGGACCACGTTCGTAGAGCATCCGTTTGTCCACCCGCGTGGGCTCGACGTCCTCGAAGAACAGGTAGTTGAGCCGCAACAGCACCGAACCGATCGGCCCCGACTCACCGATGCGCTTGTCCACCAGGTCGGCGACCCGACCCCGGTCGGAGAACACGTCCACGATCCGGCACTCGCAGTAGTAGGCCAGCGCACCGATCTCGCCGGGTGAGAGCACGGTGGCGCCGTCCTTGACCTGTTCGCCGAGCTCCAGTCCCACGTGCGCGTAGTCGGGGGCGTTGGCCCAGTTACCGAAGATCACCGGTGACCGCCACGGGATGTCCCTGTTCACGTTCACGGCCACGGCCCCCGCGACGAACACGACCACCACGGCGAGCGCGGCCGCGGGCGCGCGCACCCGCAGTGTCTCCTCCTCGCGGGCCCACATCAGCCACACGCCGAGCGCCGCCACGGCGAACATCCCCAGCGCGGTCGTCGGCGCGACGTAGTACCAGTGGTACGGCCCCACACCCAACAACGTGTAGGCGATGTAGTAGGCGACGGCCCCCGCGCCGAGTCCCACGAGCGCCGAGACCGCGGGGAAACGGTCCCAGCGGCGGGCGAACCGCAGGCCCACCAGCGCACACAGGGCGATGAACCCCACCACGGCGGGCGCGAACGCCATGAACACGGCGAGCTCCCGGCCCATGTAGTACATCACCGGACCCGTCGCATAGGACCAGTTGCCGAACAGGTCGTCCTGGTTCTGCTTGATGACGAGGGTGTCGGGAACCGCCGAACCGAGCGCTATCCAACTGAACGAAAACCACGGTGCCGCCACCACGACGGCGGCCAGCACGGCTTTGCCGATACGACGCCGGATCTCTCCCGCGCACAGTGCGATGACCAGCACGAACACCGCGAGGTCCAGGCGGGTGAGCAGGGCGAGTCCCGAGGCGACGCCGAACCACACGGGACGCCCCTCCGCGGCGAACACGGTGAGCAGCATCAGCACCGCGGGGATGAGCAGCACTTCGAGCCCGATGGCCGACAGCACGAACGGGTTCGCCAGCACGACCAACACGCCGAGCAAGGCGATCGGCCACGGAAACCGGTACGTACGGGCCAACCGTGCCCAAGCCCAACCGAGCACGGCGGTCGCCAGCACCGTCAACGCACCCAGCGCCACGACCGGGTGCGGATCGCCCGAGACCCGGGTCAGTGCGGTCAACGCACCGAGCAACAGAACGTTGAGCGGCGACGTCGCCGAGTTCGCCTCCAGCCCGGGAACGAGCCCCCAATGACCGTGCACGGCGAGGTTCTTCGCGTAGGCGAGCGTGATGTAGGCGTCGTCGATGAGACCGTCCTTGACGACGGCGAAGACACCCGCCGCTGACAGTGCCGACACACCGACCACCAGCGCGGTATTTCGTCGTGCCGACACAGACATCGATTCCTTAGGCTTCAACGGTGACTGTCCGTTCCTGGTTGATCACTTTATGCGGCTTGGTGTCCACCGTGACGGCCGGGCTGTTCGTGCTCGCCCCTGTCGAGACGCAGACCTCGGTGTACAGCTGGCCGGATACCCAGGGACGAAACACCGCGTTGCCGCTTTTCCCCTACAAGCCCCACCACCTGGAGGTGGCGTTCCCCTGCACCGACGTACACGAGGTCGGCGAGGGTTCGCTGCTGTCCACCACCGCGCCACGTGACGAGCTCGACGAAAGCGGCCACGACGGACTCACCATCGACATCGCGGGAAACACGGTCGACGTTGCGGTCGGAGACCACCGAATCGCCACTTCCTCGGTCGGACAGGACTGCGAGTGGTCCGTCGTCGCCGACGAAACCGGCACGACCGTGGCGGTCGACGGCGAAACGATCGCGAGCACCGAGGACACGCCCGTCGTCACCGGAATGTTCACCGAAGCGCCGAAGAACTCCGGGTTGCGCGTGACCGTGGTGCCCGACACGCGGTACGAGAGCTCACCGTCACCGCTGCGGATCGCGCTGGCGGCGGTGACGGTGGCCGCGCTGACCACGATGTTCGTGCTGCTCGTCCGAACCCGGAACGACAACGACGAGGTACGCCGGGTCCGCGTCCTGCCGCGGCGCTGGTGGCGGCCACACGCCCCCGACGCCGTCGTGGGAGCGGTCCTCGCCAACTGGCTCGTGGTGGGAGCGCCCACCGTGGACGACGGCTACATCGTCACCATGCTCAAGGCGGCAGAAAGCGGTGACTTCATCGGCAACTACTTTCGCTGGTTCAACGCCCCCGAAGCGCCGTTCAGCTGGTTCTACGAGCTGTACCGGCCGCTGGTCGAGGTCAGTGGCGCGACATGGTGGCTCCGCCTGCCCTCGGTGCTGCTCGGACTCGTGTTGTGGCTGCTCATCGACCGGCTTCTGCTGCCCCGACTCGTCCGAAGACCCACGTCGTTGGCGCGGTTCGGCGCGGCCGCCGTGTTCGCCCTGTGGTACGTCCAGTTCGGCGTGGGCCTGCGGCCGGAGCCGTGGGTCATGCTCGGCACCGTCGTCGTCTTCCTCCTGCTCGAACGCGCCGTCGTGACGCGGAGCCCGGCGACGTTGGGTGCCTCCGTCGTCGCGGCAGGCCTGACCGTGGCCGTCACCCCGACCGGCATCGTCGCACTGGCACCCTTCCTCGCCGCCGCCCCCAACCTCGTGCGCCTGGTGCGACACCACGGCGCGGTGGTGGTGCCCGTGGTGTTCGGCGCGGGCGCGGTGACACTGCTGCCGATGTTCGCCGACCAGTCCCTGGCCGCGGTGCTGCATTCCACCGAGGTACGCACAGCCATCGGCCCCAGCTACGGGGTGTGGGACGAGCCGAGGCGCTACGCGGACCTGTTCGAGCCCATGCGAAGCGGACTCAACCGCCGGATGCCGCTACTGCTGCTGTGGCTGTCGATGCTCGTGCTCGCGGTGCTGCTGGTCACCCGCCGAGCACGGGGGCTCGCGGTCCGCCCCACCCGGCGTGGGTTGGTGATCGCCGTGTTGTTCTTCGTCGCACTGGCGTTCACCCCCACCAAGTACACCCACCACTTCGGTGCCATCGGAGGAATCGCCACGGTGCTGGTCGCCGCTGTGGTGCACACCATCGACGAAGGCGCACTGCGGCGGTCCTGGCAACGGTCCCTGTTCACCCTCGCGTTGGCCGCGGTGACGGCGTACGCACTCGCCGCACCGGTGCGCTGGTGGTTCGTCGCCGGCCTCGGAGTGCCGTGGTCACTGGGACCACCCGAGCTCGGCGGGCTCGCCTTGTCGGACATCGTGCTCGTCGGTGGAACCCTGTTGGCCCTGGCCGGGCTGGTGGGTGCCTGGCGACTGCTGCCCTCGCCCGCGTGGCTGCTTCCCCTGGTCGCGACGGGAACGGTGCTGCTGGAGGTGGTGTCGTTGGCCTACCCGGCGTTGACGTCCCGGTCAAGCACCTACAGCGTCGCCCACGCCACGGCCGCCGGTTTCTCCGACAGCTGCGGCATCGAGGACTGGTTGGAAGTCGAACCGGACCGGAGTGCGGGGCTACTGGCCCCCGCCCCCGGAGCCGAGGGGGTCCGCGCGCACGGGTTCAGCCCCGACACGGGATATCCCGACGACGCGACGCCACCCGCCCCCTACGGCACGGACAAGGCGCCGGTGTGGGGCAGCGGCGGCTCCGCCGGGTCACTGACCACCCCGTGGTACGCGTTGCCCGACGACGCCGGAGCACCGGATTCGCCACCGCTGGTCGTACCTCTGGCCGGGGCCGGGGCGGTGTCGGCGACCGTGCAGTTCGGCGACCGCGACGGAACGGTGCAACGGGAACTCCGGCTGAGACTCGGCGACGGAACATGGCGTGAGGCCCGGCTGGAACCCGGCGATGCCGAACGGGTGCGCGTCACCGCCGTCGACCGCAGGAACGGCGACGGCTGGATCGCCGTGGGGGCTCCCCGGATACCCCGGGTGGTGCCGTTGACCGAGTACCTGCCGGTGTCCGAGCCCGTGGGACTCGACTGGGTCAACGCGTTCTTCCTGTCGTGCAGGCAGCCGGCCTCCGTGGCGCACGGTGTGACACAACCGGTGAGCCATCTCCTCTCCTCCGGCCCGGACAGCAGCTGGTTGACCGGCATGTCCTATTCGGCCGGGTCAGGAGGCCCGTACGCGCCGCTGTTGGATATCGCAGAGCGGGTCCCGGTGCCCACCTATCTGCGAGGCGACAAGTTACGCGAACCGATCAGCGTGTTCCGCCTCGACTACGTCGCCCCACCCCTGGAAGGCGTATCACAACAACGGGCTCACAGGTAGTACGAGCAGGCCAGCGTGACGACCCAGGCGGCGCCCAGCACCTGCAACACGCGGTCGCGCAGCGCGATCTCCTCGGGCTCGCCCGCGTTGCCGCAGTCGACGTCCACCGCGTAGCGCAGTACGGCGATGACGAACGGGACGATGGAGATGACGCTCCACACCGTGCCTGGCACGCGTTGCTGCTGCTCGAACGCCCACAGGCAATACGACATGATCAGTATCGCGGCCGAGGTCGCCCACACGAACCGCAGATAACTGGCCGAGTACTTCTTCAACGAAGATCGGATCTTCGCCCCCGTGCGCTCGTAGAGCATCACCTCGGCGAAACGCTTGCCCGCCACCATGAACAGCGAACCGAACGCGGTGACCAGCAAGAACCACTGCGACAGGCTGATGCCGGTGGCGACGCCACCGGCGACCAGCCGCATCAGAAAGCCCGAACCGACGATGGCCAGGTCGATCACCGGCTGGTGTTTCAACCCGAAGCAGTAGGCGAGCTGGATCGCCTCGTACACCACCAGCACGATCAACAATCGCCAGTCGGCGAGGAAACTCACACCGACACCGGCGAGGAAGAACACCGCCGCCGAGGCGTAGGCCACCGGGATCGTCACAATCCCCGCGGCGATCGGCCGATTGCGTTTCGTCGGGTGCGCACGGTCGGCTTCGACGTCCACCGCGTCGTTGATGAGATAGACCGAGCTGGCGACGAGCGAGAACGCCACGAACGCGATCGACGCGTCGACCAGCACACCGAGGTTGGCGATCTGGCCCGCGGTGAACGGCGCCGCGAAGACGAGGACGTTCTTCACCCACTGCCGAGGGCGTGCCGTTTTGAGCACGCCGAACAGCATCGGGAGCGGCCCCTTCCCGGAGAAGGCACGGCCACTTACGTCGGCACGCTCGGTCGTCTCACTCATCGTCGTGTCCGCTTCCGTGAAGTCAGCCTGCGGCGCAGGATGCCGCCGACGGCACCACCGAGGGCGGCGCCGGCGAGCACATCGGTCGGGTAGTGCACACCGAGCACGAGGCGGGAGACCAGCATCGGCGGCACGAGGACAGGCACGAGATTACGCCCGATCAGGCCTGAATACAGAACGGCGGCAGCCGTTGTCGACGTGGCGTGTGACGAAGGAAAACTCAATCGGCTGGGAGTGCCGACACCCACCGTGACGTCGGGGTGTTCCGGTCTCCGCCTACGCACGACACGTTTCACCGCGATCGAGGCGGCGTGTGCTCCGACGGCGCCCGCCGCGGCGGTGAGCCACTCCTTGCGGCGGGCCGAGTCGAACGCCGCACCCGCGAGCCCCAACGCGAACCAGCCCGCACTGTGCTCACCGAAGTGCGAGAGGCCACGTGCCGCTTTGACCGCGGCGGGACGCGCGAGGACACGCTGCACGCCGACGAGCAGAGCCAGCTCGCCGGAAGCGGGCGAGTGGCCGGAGTCCTGCTCCTCGCCACTCACCCGCTCGTCACCGGGACGCTGCTCAAGCATCGATCGCCCCGTCGAGAGGAGCACCGTCGGTCAGGTGGGGAGCCACCTTGTTGTCGAACATCGACAGCGCCGACCCGATGGCCATGTGCATGTCCAGGTACTTGTACGTACCGAGACGACCACCGAAGAGGACGTTGCGCTCGCTGGCCTCCTTCTTGGCCAATTCGCGGTAGCGCTCCAGCTTCTCCCTGTTCTCCGGCGTGTTGATCGGGTAGTACGGCTCGTCGTCGTCCTCGGCGAACCTCGAGTACTCGCGCACGATCACCGTCTTGTCGTTCGGGTACTCGCGCTCGGGGTGGAAGTGCCGGAACTCGTGGATCCGGGTGTAGGGCACGTCGATGTCGTTGTAGTTCATGACGGCCGTGCCCTGGTAGTCACCGGTGGGCACGACCTCCTGCTCGAAGTCGAGCGTGCGCCAGCCGAGCCTGCCCTCCGAGTAACCGAAGTAACGGTCCAGCGGACCGGTGTAGACCGTGGGCGTGCCCTCCGGGATCTGGTCGCGCACCGCGAAGTAGTCGGTGTTCAGCCGCACCTCGATGTTCGGATGATCGGCCATCCGCTCCAGCCACGCCGTGTAGCCGTCGACGGGCAGCCCCTCGTAGGTATCGTTGAAGTACCGGTTGTTGAAGTTGTAGCGGACCGGAAGCCGGGTGATGATCGAAGGAGACAGTTCCTTCGGGTCGGTCTGCCACTGCTTGGCCGTGTAGCCCTTCACGAACGCCTCGTACAGCGGGCGTCCGATGAGGGAGATGGCCTTCTCCTCCAGGTTCTTCGCGTCCTTGGTGTCGATCTCGCTGGCCTGCTCGGCGATCAGCTCGCGGGCCTCGTCGGGCGAGTGGGACTTGCCGAAGAACTGGTTGATCAGGTGCAGGTTCATCGGGAAGGTGTAGACCTGTCCCTGGTACTTCGCGAACACGCGGTGCTGGTAACCGGTGAAGTCGGTGAACTGGTTGACGTAGTCCCAGACCCGCTTGTTCGAGGTGTGGAACAGGTGCGCGCCGTAACGGTGGACCTCGATGCCGGTCTCCGGCTCGGCCTCCGAGTACGCGTTGCCCCCGATGTGAGATCGG
>JAJYTH010000013.1 GCA_021793175.1 Actinomycetes bacterium | reverse complement strand
CGGCATCGCGGTCGGTTTCGCGCGCAAGGGGGACGGCTCCACCGGCGTGGCCGCCGTGGTCGGCTTCGTCGTGTTCAACAAGGTCGTCCAGGTCTTCGCGCCCATCGACGAGATGGAAGGGTTCGAGGAAGGCTGGTACCTCGCGCCGATCAAATGGCCCTACAGTGTGCTCTCCGGTGTGGTGGTGGGCCTGGTGACCGCCGTGATGTGGCAACGCTTCTACCGGACGAAACTACCGCCCTACCTGGCGTTCTTCGGCGGCCGACGGTTCGTGCCCATCGTCAACTCGTTGGTGCTCGTGCTGCTGGGCGTGGTGTTCGGCCTGATCTTCCCCGTCATCGACGCGGGCATCCACAGCCTCGGTGAGCTCGTCACCAGCGACGCCGTGATCGGCGGCGGCGTCTACGGCGTGCTGAACCGGCTGCTCATCCCCATCGGCCTGCACCAACTGCTCAACGTGCCCGTGTGGTTCGTGCTCGACGGTGGCGACATCAACAACTTCTTCCTCGAGGGCGACCCCGAAGCCGGCGCCTTCATGACCGGGTTCTTCCCGATCTTCATGTTCGCCCTGCCCGCCGCGGCGCTGGCGATCTGGCAGACCGCCCGCCCGAGTCAGAAGAAGGTCGTCGGCGGCATCATGATCTCGGCCGCGCTCACGGCGTTCCTCACCGGTATCACCGAGCCGATCGAGTTCGCGTTCATGTACGTCGCGTTCCCGCTCTATTTCCTTCACGCGGTGCTCACCGGTATCTCGCTCGCGCTCGTGAACGCGCTGGACATCCACCTCGGGTTCATGTTCTCGGCGGGCGGGATCGACTTCCTGCTCAACGCCGGGGCACCTGCGGCCAGTCAGGCATGGCTGCTCATCCCGATCGGCCTGGTCTACGCGGCGATCTACTACCTGCTGTTCCGCTGGGTGATCACCAAGTGGAACCTCCGCACGCCCGGCCGCGAGGAGGACGAAAGCAGCGCCGAGACCGCCGAATCCCCCACCGTCTCCGACGAGGCGGCCACCCGTGGTTCCGACTCCTCCGCAACGAACGACAACCCGACGCAGAAGGGATGACGACATGGCCGAACGCACAGTGACGGTGGCGAGCAAGGTCGGCCTGCACGCCCGACCGGCCGCGCTGGTCGCCAAGACCGCCGCCGCCCAGTCCGTGCCGGTGACCATCGCCAAGGACGGCGGCACGCCCGTGCAGGCATCCAGCGTGCTCAACCTGATGACCCTCGGCGCGAAACACGGTGACACCGTGGTGATCGCCGCCGAAGGCGAGGGCGCGCAGGCGGCCGTGGAAGCGGTCGCCGAGCTGATCATCAAGGACCTCGACGAGTAGTCGGGACATCGATCACCCGCGGCCCGGTCCCTCGATATGGACCGGGCCGTGTGCGTTTCGCCCCAACGGGGTACCCGCCGGGCATGCAGGCACGAGCACGACACCAACGTCCACGCACCCGCGAGGACTACGAACGTGGTCTGCCCGACTACCACGACCCCACCGGAGGTTTCGGCGGGGCCGCACCCGCCTACAGCGCACTGACACTACGCATCGTGCTGGCGAGCCTGGCCGTGGTGTTGTGTGTGGGCGGAGCGATCCTATTCGCCTGGTTTGACATGTGGTGGGGCACCGTTTTCCTCGCCATCGTGGCGGCAGGTAGCGCGGTGGACCTGGGATGGGTCATCCACCGTAAACGGCGAGGCGAACCGGGCTGAGGCGGTGAATCCGATGACCCGCAAGACAGCGATCACGGAACGGTTCTACGCCGACCGCAGCGACGCCGGGCGAGCGTTGGCCGAGATGCTCAAGGAGATGGACTGGGTCGACCCGGTGGTGCTCGGGCTGGCTCGGGGCGGCGTTCCCGTGGCCGTGGAGGTCGCGTCCGCCCTACACGCTCCCCTGGGTGTCGCGGTCGCCCGCAAGATCGGGGCTCCTGGGCGCCCCGAATTCGGCGTCGGCGCTGTCACCCCGTACGGCCCCGTCGTGTTGGACGAGCGCAGTCTCAGACTGCTCGGCCTGACCCGAGACGACCTGGCCTCGACGAGCGCACGAGAGCGTGAGGAAGCGCTGCGCCGACTCGGCGTCTACCAGAGCGGTCGCGACCCCGAACGTCTCGAAGGGCGGGACGTGATCGTGGTCGACGACGGGCTCGCCACCGGCGTGACGGCTACGGCGGCGTTGCGTTCCCTGCGCGAGAGCGGGCCCCGCACGCTCACGTTCGCCGTCCCCGTGTGCGCACCACCGGCGGCCGCCGCTCTGCGGAACGAGGCGGACGCGGTGCTCTGCGTGTCCGAACCGCCGCACTTCCAAGCCGTCGGACAGTGGTACGCCGATTTCTCGCAGATCGACGACGATGAGGTGGTGGCGTTACTCGACCGGTACTCGGGAGTCCAGCCATGACCGTCCCGTTCGGCGTCGCGACGGGTTCGACAGCGCTGTCGGGCGACCTCACCGTTCCCGCGGACACGCTCGGTGTGGTGGCGTTCGCGCACGGTTCCGGCAGTTCCCGGAACAGTCCACGCAACGTGGCGGTGGCCCGCAGTCTTCAGGATCAGCGTCTTGCGACATTGTTGTTCGATCTCCTCACCGCCGACGAAGGGCGCTACGACGCGGTGACCGGCCGGCTGCGGTTCGACATCGATCTGCTCTCCGACCGGCTCGTCACAGCCGTGGATCAGCTACGCGAGGACGTCACCACCCGGGACCTGGCGATCGGGCTCTTCGGCGCGAGCACCGGAGCGGCGGCAGCCTTCGTGGCGGCGGCACGCAGGCCCGAAGCCGTGCGGGCGGTCGTCTCCCGGGGCGGCCGTCCGGATCTCGCCGGTGCCGCGTTGGCCGGGGTGGAGTGCCCGACTCTGCTGGTCGTGGGCGGGGAGGACACGCAGGTACTTTGTCTCAACGAGCAGGCCGCCCAGCGCATGCTCGGGCCTGTGGAACTGGCGGTCGTGCCGAACGCGACCCACCTGTTCGAAGAGCCCGGCGCGCTCGAACGGGTCGCCGACCTCGCGGCGACGTGGTTCACCCGCCACCTGACCTGACCACCGTGTCCGCAGCTTGCGTAGCCGTGTCCGCAGCCTGCGTAGTCGTGTCCGCAGCCTGCGTAGTCGTGTCCGCAGTGTCGGTCGACCTGTCCGCGCGCCTGCCCACGTGCAGTGGCCGCGTGTCCGCTGCTCCGTGCCACCCCCCGGTTAGAGTGAGGACATGGACAGTGTGCGGCTGATCGAGCAGTGGCCCGTCGACAACGCCGCGGCGGCGGTGGTGAAGGACGACGGGACGGTTCTGGGCACCCACGGCGACACGGCCCGGGTGTTCCCCCTCGCCTCGGTCACCAAATTGCTCACCGCCTACACCACCCTGATCGCGTTGGAAGAAGGCGCGGTGGAGCTGGACACCCCTGCCGGGCCGGAGGGTTCCACGATCCACCACCTGCTCGCGCACACCGCCGGTCTCGGGTTCAACGAACACAAGGTGCTCGCCGAACCCGGTAAACGACGGCTGTACTCCAACGCGGGGTTCCAGCAGCTCGCCGACGCGCTCGCCGAGCACACCGGTATCGCGTTCGATGTCTACCAGGACGAGGCCCTGTTGCAGCCGCTCGGCATGCGTGACACGGTCCTCAAGGGATCGCCCGGCGCAGGTGCGGAGTCCACTGTGAACGACCTGATCCGCTTCGCCGGGGAGCTGCAAGCGCCCACTCTGATCGATCGTTCCACCTTGGACGATGCCACCCGAGTCGCTTTCCCCGGCCTCAACGGCGTCCTTCCCGGGTTCGGCCACCAGAAGCCGAACGACTGGGGTCTCGGGTTCGAACTGCGCGACCACAAGGATCCGCACTGGACGGGCAAGCGCAACTCACCCAGGACATTCGGGCACTTCGGACAATCCGGCACGTTCCTCTGGGTCGACCCCGAGGCGGGCGTGGCGTGCATCGCCCTCACCGACCGCGCGTTCGGCCCCTGGGCCGCCGAGGTGTGGCCGGAGTTCAGCGACGCCGTGCTCACCGAACTCGCCTGACCGGCCTCACCGCGGAACACAGGCCCGCCAAGGTCTAGCGAACCGGTTCGGCCAGGACTGCCCGCGCTGCCAGTGTTGTCAGCGCTCGAGAACCCGGATCGGCGCGCCCTTCTGGTAGGCGGCGATGTCTGCCACGGCATCGCGGTAGAACACCTCGTAGACGTCCCGGGTGACGAACCCGATGTGAGGTGTCAACACAGCATTGGGCAGCGTCCTCAACGGGTGGTCGGCGGGCAACGGTTCCTCGTCGTAGACGTCCAGGGCAGCACCACCGATGACGTTCTGCCTCAACGCCCGGATCAGCGCGTCCTCCTCCACGATCGGGCCACGAGAGGTGTTCACCAGCAGCGCGGTCGGCTTCATCGCCGCGAGTTCGGCAGCGCCGATCAATCCGCGCGTCCGTTCGCTCAGGACGAGGTGCACCGTCAGCACGTCGGAGGTCGCGAAGAGCTCGTCCTTGGACACCGCCGTGACATCGTGTTCGGCGGCTCGTTCGGCGGTGAGGTTCTGGCTCCACGCGATGGTGCGCATGCCGAACGCCTGCCCGACGCGGGCGACCTGTGCTCCGAGCCGCCCGAGACCGAGCACACCGAGGGTCTTTCCTCGCAGGCCGGTACCGACGGTGGTCTGCCAGCCGCCCTCCCGCATCGCGCGCAGTTCGGTGGGCAGGTTTCGGCACGCCGCGAGGATCAATGCCCACGTCAGTTCCACCGTCGGATGCGGCAGGTATCCGGTGCCGCACACGACGATGCCGTGTCGGCGTGCCGCCTCGACGTCGATGGAGGCGTTGCGCTGCCCTGTCGTGACCAGTAACCGTAGGTCGGGAAGGCGGCTTAACACCGACTCGGGGAAGGGTGTGCGCTCGCGCATGGCGACGACCACGTCGAAACCGGCCAGCCGCCGCACCAATTCGTCGGGGTCGGCGATGTGCTCGGTGAAGACCTGCACCTCGGCGTTCAGCGAGTCCCAGTCCGCGAGTTCGAGTGCGATGTTTTGGTAGTCGTCGAGAATGGCGATGCGCATGCCTCTACGCTAACGTCCCAGCGCGCACGACACGCGTTCGCTGGGGCGGAGCAAGGTGTCAGGGGCGTACGTCCACCCACACCAGGTGGTGGTCGGAGGCGTCGTTGAGGTGGTCGAGGCGGGTGCCCGGCACCGGCCAGAAGACGCCGCTGCGGCCCGTTTTCATACCGCGGGAGGGCAGTACGTAATCCACACGCAGATTGCCCGGTGATTCGTCCCCGAAATCCGCGGTGTCCAGCCACGGTCGTCCTCGATGCTCGTCGTTGGCTCCACCCTGCAGCCTGGCCGCGACGGCCGCTCCCACACTCGCCGGGGCGGTGTCGTGAACCCGAGGTGCGTCGAGAAGCCGGTGGATCGCGTCCTCGGTGCTGTCTCCGTCGAAGGGATCGGCGTTGTAGTCGCCGACGACCACGAACCGCTCCCCTGGGCGGAGCCCACCACGACGTCCCTCGTCGTCGTAGATGTAACCGCTTCGCCCCGGGGTCACGTAGTCGGCCCAGAATCGGATCTCGTCGTGGTTGCGGGTGCCGTTGCGGTCCTCCGGCCCGTCGAAGGATGGCGGAGTCGGATGTGCGGCGAGCACGTGCACGGTGCGTCGCCCGGTCTGGACGGGAATGTCCCAATGAGACTTCGACGACAGCCGCAGTGTCTCCAGCATCTCGGCCGAATACCAGTCCGTTGGTTCCGGCGTGGCCGGATCGTCGGGAAGCAACGCGTCCGGCATGTCCTTCCACAAAAAGGTCTGGAACGTTCGAACCCGGTCCGTGTCGATCGGGTGACGCGACAGCACGAGCATCCCGTACTGTCCGACGAACTCACCGAACCCGTGGGCGTCGTCGGGGCCTCCGACCATTCCGTCGCGGTTGAGGTCGTGTCCGGTCTGCACCCCCGTGTTCACCGGGGCGGTGTAGGCGTACGGGTAGTGGATCGGTTCGGCGCCGTTCTGCGGCACCTCCAGGTAGTTTCGCCGGAACGCGTCAGCGGCCGCGTTGTTCGGTACGTAGTCGAACTCGTTCACCAGCAGTACGTCCGGCCTGCTGCGCTGGATCACCTCGGCGACGACGCGAGCCTGCTCGTCGTCGAGAGTGGACAGATCGTCGAGCAATTCGCCCTCGGCCGACCGGTTGAGCGAGGCGTTGAACGTCGCGAAACGCACCGTGTCCTGAGGCCCCGGCCTCGCCTGAGCCGTTCCACCGGTCACCGACAGCACCAGAGTGGCTGCCAACGCCACCGCCCACGTCTTGCGCATCGCACCTCCAACGCGTTCACCGAGTGACCCTATCGGACGAAAGTGAACAGCGGTGAACGCACACGTTCCGTAGTCGTGTCGACGCGGCGAGCCGCTCACTCCAGCGGCAGCGGCAGGATGTGTCCGGTGGCCTCTCGTAGGGCGTCCCGCATCACCTCACGCGGTGCCGGGAGTCCGGTGAACTGCTCCACCTGGCCGAACGCCTGGTGGAGCAACATGTCCAGTCCCGTGGCCACCCGCCCGCTCCGGGCCGCCACGGCCTCGGCCAACGGTGTCGGCCAGGGGTGGTAGATCACGTCGAGCACACACGGCGCAGCGGCGAGCTCGTCCACGTGAGGGGCCACGGCTTCGGGAGGCACGGTGTTCACCAGCACCGCCGCCGTCGAAGAGAGCTCGGCGAAGTCAGTTTCCGCCCACATGTGGACGGCGACGTCCAGCCCGGCACGGCGTGCCGCCTCAGCCGTCGCCCGAGCACGAGCGGGCTCTCGTACGACGAGATGCACGTCGGTCAGCCCGAGCTCACCGAAACCCGCCACGGCCGCCGCCGCCGTTCCGCCCGCCCCCAGTACCACGGCAGTCCTCCCACCCCCGGGCTGGAAGCCGCCGGCAGCGCGCAACGCGCCTACGACACCGTCCACATCGGTACAGTCCGCACGCCACCCTCCGGTCGGCAGCCGGGACAGGGTGTTGGCCGCCCCCACGGCCGTCGCCCGTGGTGTGACATCCTCCGCGATCTCCAGTGCCACGCGCTTTCCGGGCATGGTCACCGACAGGCCCACCCACTCGTCGCCGAGTGCCCGCACGAACTCCGGCAGAGCCTTGTCGTCGATCTCGTGCGCGTCATAGCGCCATCCATCGAGGCCGAGCGCGGCGTACGCGGCGTTGTGCAGAACGGGCGACAGCGAGTGTTGCACGGGCGAACCGAGCACACCGGCCCTACGAGGAACCACTGTGGACATACTGGGCTCAGTAGACACCCCGGTCCCTCGCATCCCTCTGAGCGGCCTGATGGTCCTCGTACTCCTCGTTGAAGCACGACCGGCCGTCCTTTTCACACTTGACGAAGTACTTGTAGCCGTTGTCCGCCGGGTTCAACGCCGCTTCGATCGACTTCGGGCTCGGCGAGCCGATCGGAGTCTGAGGGAGGCCGGCCATCGCGTACGTGTTCCAGGGTGTCTTCTTGTTCCGTGCCTCTTCCGTGGTGGTCAAAAGCGGTCGCTTCGACGGATAGTTGACCGTGGAGTCCATCTGCAGCGGCATATCGATCTCCACCCGGTTGTAGATGACGCTGGAGACGTTCGCGAAATCGGCCTCCACGCCTTCCAACTCGATGATCGACGCGATGACCAGGATCTCGTACGGGCTGTACGGTGTATCGTCCGCGGCGCTCGGCAGGCCCGCCGCCTCCAGCCTCGTGGCCGAGGCCTCGAGCACCTGCGACAGCACCTCCTCGGCGTCTCCGCCCGGCCTGATGTCGTAGACACCCGGCGCGATCAGGCCCTCCAGCTTGCGGCCGTCCGGGGCCTTCTCCGCACTCTCCACGGCCCAGTTGGGCACACCAAGCTCGGCGAGGTCCGCGGAATCCGCGGTCTCGCGCAGCTCATCGGCCGACACACACGTCTCTTCCCCGTTCACCCGGGCACACGACGCCTGCTCCAGCAACGTGAAGACCCCCGGCGTCACCGACTCGTCGGGCTGGATGACGTCGAAGAGCTTGGTGCCCGCCCTGACCTGGAGATGCCCGACCCTGGCGTCTTCGTCCACTAGGGCCTGTACAGCCGCCTCGCCCGACATCTTGGTCTTGACCTGGTAGTAGCCGGGCTGGATACCGAGCACCCGCTCGTCGTCCTCGCCGGCCTTGACGAACGCCTCCGGGCTGGCCACCACGTCGAGCTCGGCGAGCTTGGCCGCGATGACACTGGTGACATCGCCCTCCTCCACGTGGAGGATCACGTCGTTCTCGCCGGGACCTTCGTAGTCGTCGTAGCCGAAGCCGAGCAGTTCGCGCGCGCCGAGGAAGGCGCCCGCGCTCAACCCTGCCAACAGCAGGAGCACGGCCAGCCACTTCAGCAGCCGGCGGCCCCGACTTTCGCGCTTGGTGTCGGGGTCGTCGTCCTGCTCGTCGTCGTACTCCGATTCAGCACGGTCGTCGTCGGAGTCGTATCCGTCGTGGTCCTCGGTGTCGTCGAGGACACCGAGACCACCACGGTCCCGGCCTCGGTCGTCGAGGTCGTCACGTGCGTCGTCCCGGAGGTCGTCGGCAGCACGGTCCCCGGAGTCGGCCTCGTAATCGTCGTAGTCCTCGTAATCGTCGTAGTCGTCGTAATCCTCGTAGTCGTCGTAATCCTCGTAGTCCCGGTAGTCGCCCTCGATCTCCTCGTCGTAGAGATCGTCGTAGGGCTCGTCGAGTTCGAGGATCTCGGTGGGGTTGTCGTCCGGCGGGACACCGTCGTTCGGTGACGGCCTGCGTCGCCGCATCGGTGGCCTGCCCACGGGCCCCCTCGCAGGAACCGGTGCCCGTGGTGGCCGCTGCGGCGGTTGTGGTGGAGGGGGAGTCGCCACGTTCCCGTCGTCCAGCAGATCACCCTGGCTCCGCACATGCCGTGGAGGAAGATCCGGGGCGGGTGCCTGATGACGTGGAGGACGCGACGGACGGCGTGGCGGCAGCGGGTGCTCACCACTCATCGCATGCCTGGGGGGCCGTGGCGGCGGAGCCTGATGCCGTGGCCCGCGTGGTGACGGGTCCTGCGAAGAGTGTGTCGGCGGCTGTGGGGGCTGTTGCTCCCGATGGTGCCGCGGCGGCCCCTGCCGCCGCCTGCGCGGTTCGGGGCCGTCGTAGGGTGCGCTCACTGCTGTTCTGCCTCCCGTGCGACAGCGGCAGCGCGCGCATCCAACCAAGCCTGCAGGAATTCCACCGCGGCAGCCTGGTCGACCACAGCCCGCTGCTTCCGTCCCTTCACGCCACGCTGCGAGAGCATACGGCTCGCGCTCACCGTGCTCAGCCTTTCGTCGGCCAGCCGAACCGCGACAGGGGAGACTCGTTCCGCCAGTCGCCGTGCGTAGTCCGTGGCGATGGCCGCAGCGGTGCCGTGGCGGTCGGCCAGTGTCCTCGGCAGTCCCACGATCACCTCGACCACGTCGTGCTCGGCGACGAGTCGAGCCAACTCCTCGAGATCCCTGTCGGTGTCGGCATCACGCGACAGGGTAACGAGTGGGGAAGCCAGGATCGGCGCGGGATCGCTCAATGCGACCCCGACCCGGACCGCTCCCACGTCAACAGCGAGGCGCCGACCGGGCCCGGGATCGTCCACTCCGGGCCGGTCCGGCCGGACGTCGCTCACCGGCTCGCCGCGACCGCCGCGCGGAGGGCCTCGATCGCCCGCTCGACGCCCTCGGGCTTGCTGCCACCGCCTTGGGCCATGTCGGGCTTGCCGCCACCGCGACCGCCGACCGACTCGGCGAATGCGGGAACGAGCTTGCCCGCGGCCAGGCCGGCATCGCGCGCGGCTGCGGTGGTGGCGACGACGAAGCTGACCTTGCCCTCACCGGCCGGCGCGAACAACGCCACCACACCCGGTCGCGACCCGAGCCGGTTGCGTACCTCACCCGTGAGCTTGCGCAACGCCCCCGCGTCGACCTCCTGGTCGAGTTTTTCGGCGACGACGGTGATGCCGGCGACGTCCTGAGCCTTCTCGGCCAGCGTCGAAGCCGAATTCAGCACCTCGCGCAACCGCAGCTGCTCGATCTCCTTCTCCGCGTTGCGCAGACGAGTGAGCACGTCCTGGATACGCGACGGCACCTCGTCGGTCGGCACCTTGAGCGTGCCCGCCAACTGCGACACCAGCAGCTGTTCCTTGCGCACGTGCCGCAGGGCGTCGGTGCCCACGAGGGCCTCCACCCGGTGCACGCCCGAGCCGACCGAGGAATCACTGACGAGTTTGACCAACCCGAGCTGGCCGATGCGCTCCACGTGGGTCCCGCCGCACAGCTCGCGCGAGTAGTTGCCCATGTCGACCACGCGGACGTTGTCGCCGTACTTCTCACCGAACAACGCGACCGCACCGAGTTCGAGGGCCCTGTCCTTCGTGGTGGTGTACGCCTGCACCTCGACGTCGGTCTGGAGGTAGTCGTTGACCTCCTCCTCCACCTCGGTGAGCACGTCGTCCGACACCGACTTCGGCGTGGTGAAGTCGAACCGCATGCGACCGGGCGTGTTGAGCGAACCGGCCTGGGCGGCACGGTTGCCGTAGGCGCCGCGCACCGCCGAGTGAACGAGGTGGGTGGCCGAGTGCGAACGGGCGATGGACGCGCGACGCGTGCCGTCCACCGATGCGGTGAGTTGGGTGTCCACACCGACCTCGCCCGCGACGACCTCGACCCGGTGCACGAACAGACCCGGTACGAGCCTCTGCACATCGAGGACCTTCAGTTCGGCGCCCTCAGCGATCAACACACCGGTGTCAGCGATCTGCCCACCGCCCTCGGCATAGAACGGGGTGCGGTCGAGCACCAGTTCTGCGGTGCTCCCCTCGCTCGCCGACCGCACGGGCTTTCCGTCCACGAGCAGACCGAGCACTCGCGCGGTGGCCTGGAGATCGGTGTAGCCGAGGAACTGGGTCTCGCCGTGCTGTTCGAGCAGGCTGCGGTAGACCGACAGGTCACCGTGGCCGGTCTTGCGCGCGGCGGCGGCGGCCTTCGCCCGCTGCCGCTGCTGCTCCATGAGGGTGCGGAAACCCTCCTCGTCCACCGACAGGCCCTGTTCGGCCGCCATCTCCAACGTCAGGTCGATGGGGAAGCCGTAGGTGTCGTGCAGCTGGAACGCCTTGTCCCCGGCCAGGATCGTGCCACCGGAGCGCTTGGTCTCCTGCGCGGCCAGGTCGAAGATGCGTGATCCACTGGTCAGTGTGGACAGAAACGCCTCTTCCTCGGCGCGCATCACATCGCTGATGCGGTCGAAGTCCCGCGCGATCTCCGGGTAGGAGGGAGACATGGCGTCCCGCACCACCGCGGCGAACTCCGGCAACACCGGTTCGTGCACGCCCAGCAGCCGCACCGACCGCACGATGCGCCGCAGCAACCTGCGCAGGACGTACCCACGGGCTTCGTTACCGGGTGTGACACCGTCGGCGATCAACATGACACCCGAACGAGCATGGTCGGCGATCACCCGGAACCGGACGTCGTCCGCGTGGTCGGCGCCGTAACGACGGCCCGAGAATTCCTCGGCCTTGGTGATGACCGGCCGCACGAGATCGGTCTCGTAGACGTTCTCGACTCCCTGCAACAGGTAGGCGACACGCTCGATACCCATGCCGGTGTCGATGTTCTTCTGCGGGAGCTCACCGATGGGAGGATGCCCCTGCTTCGGGCTCTGCTCCCCGCGCATCTCCTGCATGAACACGAGGTTCCAGATCTCGAGGTAGCGGTCCTCGTCCACCGCGGGACCACCCTCGCGGCCGTATTCCGGACCGCGGTCGTAGTAGATCTCCGAGCACGGACCGGACGGACCGGGCACGCCCATGTCCCAGTAGTTGTCGTCCGCGCCCCGGAACTGGATGCGCTCCGAAGGGAGTCCCGCGACGTCACGCCACAACGCGGCCGCCTCGGCGTCGTGCTCGTACACGGTGGCCCACAGCCGGTCGGGGTCGAGTCCCAGCCCGCCCTCGTTCTGCGAGCTGGTGATGAACTCCCACGCCAGCTCGATGGCGCCCTGCTTGAAGTAGTCACCGAACGAGAAGTTGCCCGCCATTTGGAAGAACGTGTTGTGGCGGGTGGTCTTGCCGACCTCGTCGATGTCGCCGGTACGCACGCACTTCTGCACACTCGTGGCACGGGAGTAGGGCGGCGGCACCTCGCCGAGGAAGTACGGCTTGAACTGGACCATGCCCGCGTTGACGAACAGCAACGTGGGATCGTCCAGGATCAGCGACGCACTGGGCACCTTGGTGTGTCCGTGACGTTCGAAATGGTCCAGGAACCGCTTGTTGATCTCGTGAGTTTCCACTGGTTTTCCTTGGCGTGAGGCTGTCCCGGCGCGGTGTCACACGGACCGGGTGGATGCGGACGAAAACAGGCGAAGACCTCGTGGGCGTCGGTATCGACGATGTCGACGGCGACCGTCAGATCTCCGCCCGTCGCGCTCGCCCCGTCCGGGGTTCGGTCGCAGTGTGCCCACCACGCGCCCGCTCCCCTCTGGCTACGGTCGACCGCGGCAGGCCCGAACGCTGCTCCACGATGTCGTTCAGCTCCTGTTCCCGCTCAGTCATGCCGGCGCGGACTTCCGCGCCGAACGCGCCGATCGCACCGGCCAACTCCCGCATGGCGTCTCCCAGATTCGAGGCTAACCCCGCAGGAGTCGCCTGACGAGCCGTCTCACTCGCTTTCCGGGACAACGTCACTCCGGCGACGACACCGACGCCGAGCCAGAACAGTCGCTTCATCGCCTACCGCCCTTCTTCCTCCTGCGGCGAGAGTGCTTGCCCTCCTCGGCCTTTCGGCGACGTGCCCGCAGCGCCTTGCTGATGCCGTACGACAACGCGGCCAGCTTGACCAGCGGGCCCCCGAGCGTGGTGGTGAACACCGAGGACAGGGCCGAGACGTTGCCCGACACGGCCTGCGCGTTGGCGGTGATGCCGTCGACCCGCTCCAGCTGTGTGTTGACGTGGGTGATCGTCTCATTGGCTCCGTGCAGGAGCGGATCGGTGTTCTCGTGCGCCTTGCGGATCGCGATCGTAGCCTCGTCCAGCGTGCGGCCGAGCTTGACCAACGCGATCGCCAGGAACACAACCAGCAACACGAAGGCCCCCGCGGCGATCAGCGCGGCGATCTGCCCTGCCGACACGTGCCCTCCCTACAAGAATTGTCATGGCCACCAGGATTGGCCGTCAGGCTACCGCGCGTCGTCGATCGCTACCGACCGCCTCCCCGGATCGTGCGGCGAAGCTTGGGGACGCGCTCGAACAGGGTACGTTCCGCGCCGTGCCTGCTGGGCCGGTAGTAATTCTTGCCGACCAACTCGTCGGGCGGATATTGCTGGGCCAGCACTCCTTCGGGCACGTCGTGCGGGTAACGGTAGCCCTGCGCGTTGCCGAGCGCGGCCGCACCCGCGTAATGACCGTCCCGCAAGTGCGGAGGCACGATACCGACACCGCCCGCGCGTACGTCGGCCAGCGCCGCGTCGATGGCGGTGATCACGGCGTTCGACTTGGGCGCCGTGGCCAGATGCACGGTCGCCTGGGCGAGCGCGAGCCTCCCTTCGGGCATTCCGACCAACTGCACGGCGTGAGCGGCGGCGACGGCGGCCTGCAAAGCGCTCGGATCCGCCAGACCGATGTCCTCGCTGGCATGTACGACCAGCCTGCGCGCAATGAAGCGGGGGTCCTCCCCCGCCTCGATCATGCGCGCCAGGTAGTGCAGGGCGGCGTCGACGTCGGAACCGCGGATCGACTTGATGAACGCGCTGGTGACATCGTAGTGCTGATCACCGTCCCGGTCGTAGCGCACGGCAGCCTTGTCCACGGTGGACTCCACAGTGGCGAGATCCACACGATGGGCACCGGTGGCCGTGGCGGCCTCGGCAGCGGCCTCCAAAGCGGTCAGCGCGCGACGCGCGTCCCCTGCCGCGAGCCGCACCAGATGAGCCACGGCGTCGTCGGTCACCTCGACCTCGCCCGCCAGGCCACGCTCGTCGGCCACCGCGCGGCGCACGAGCTCGGTGATGTCGTCGTCGGTCAGAGAGTGCAACCGCAACACCAGTGACCGCGATAGCAACGGAGCGACCACCGAGAACGACGGATTCTCCGTGGTGGCCGCGACGAGCAGTACGGTGCGATCCTCCACTGCCCCCAACAACGCGTCCTGCTGGGCCTTGGAGAACCGGTGCACCTCGTCGATGAACAGCACGGTGTCCTCGACCGCGTACTGGCGGCGGCGCCGGGCTTCCTCGATGACGCCCCTGACCTCTTTCACACCCGCTGACAGGGCCGACAACGCCACGAACCGACGACCGGTGGCCGTGGACACGAGATTGGCCAGCGTGGTCTTGCCCGTACCCGGCGGGCCGTACAGAAGCACCGAGGCCGGGGTGGCGCCCTCCACCAGTCTGCGCAGTGGCGCTCCCGGTCCCAGCAGATGCTGCTGACCGACGACCTCGTCCAGCGAACGGGGCCGCATCCGCACCGCGAGAGGCGCGTTACGTGGCGGCTCGTCCTGAAGCGGCGTCGAGTGCTCGGACGGGGACTCGGCGACGTCCGGATTCACCTTGAACAGTTCGTCTTGGTGCACTCTTCGACCGTAACCGCACCGGGAGACACCCCCGGTACACGGCGGGACACGTCGGACTTTTCCGGCTGCCTCAGCGGAACGCCGGATACAACGCCAGATCCAGGTTCGGCCCGAATCGCGAGTCCAGGGCATCGGCCACGGCGGCGGCGTGGTCGGCAACGGCGGTGTCGCCCAGCTGTCGGGCACGCGTGGTGAGGTCACGCCACCACGTGACCAACGCCGCCGCTCGACTGGTCGGCCCCGCCCCACGGGTGTCGGCGAGCCGAGGCAGATCCCGCCACGTCGACAACCACACGAGCACCAGCTGGGACCCCAACGTGTACGCCGAGAGCAACCCGTCGTCGGCGAGCGCCGGCCACAGTTCGACGACCTCGGCCCGCCAGGCGGCGGCCATGGCCTCACTCATGCCCGCGGGCAGGGCCAACGGCTGCGGACTCGAGGCGAACGGGACACGCAGGTGCGCGACGTCCGTGAGCGCGCTGCGGATGCGGCCGTGTTCGAAGTCGAGGAACCTCACCCCAGAACCCGTGATGAGGTTGTTGTCCGGCCACAGATCGACGGGACTGAACGCGCGGTAGGAGACCGAACGGGCGTTGTCGGCGGCTCGTTCCACCGCGTCCAGCACCGCGTCGGAGGTCACCACACCGAACGAGTCGTGCAGCAGGGCGGGCAGCTCCGCGACCGCGGCGAGGGGCACCATCTCCTCGCCGTCGTAGAACCCGGCCTCACCGTCGTCCCGAGGACTGCCCCTCAACCGTCGCAACAACGCGTGGAAGTCGGCTTCCCGACTCGCCGTGCTGGCGTGCATACGGCCGAGCGACCGCGCCCACGACAACAGGGCGTTCTCGGCCGCACGGCTGTCCGACCCGCGCAGCTTGTCCTCCAGGGTGGGGGCCCTGCCGAGGTCGTC
The DNA here is from genome assembly GCA_021793175.1 of Actinomycetes bacterium. Classification (GTDB taxonomy): domain Bacteria; phylum Actinomycetota; class Actinomycetes; order Mycobacteriales; family Pseudonocardiaceae; genus Saccharomonospora. The sequence continues at coordinate 33,589 of JAJYTH010000013.1, read as the reverse complement.
GATCACCAGCACACGCTTGTCGCCGTCGAGCGCCAACAGCTCAGGACACACGCGGTCCTCCTGCGGCAGCGCCGTGAACAGCTGGTAACTCGCTGCCTCCCGAGCGAAGGAATCCCCCGCCCCGGCGCCCTCCGTCCGCGGGTAATGCTTGATCACGAGGGTGCGGGGCAACGAGAACGCCGACGACGCCACCCTCGCCCGTACCACCACAGCGGGCCCACTGCCCGCCAGGTCCTCGGGATCCGCGAGAGGGATCGCGCTGCCGAACCGCTGGGCGAGAACGGATTCGGCGGTCGCCACCGCGGTGGCGACCGGAGACGGTTCGGCTCCCGCACCGACCGGCGATCCGTCGGTGGAGGAGGCATCCAGAATCATCGTGTCCGACCCTACTAGTCGACGAGAGGGCCCCACTACAGGCAATCGGCTGACGCCCGCCCGCGCGTGGGAACACTCACGGTCTTTCCCGTGCGGCGTGGCTCAGCGTTGCTGTGTCGCTACCGGTTTGGCATCGACACCCGCTTCCTTGCGCTGCTGTGCGGTGATCGGTGCCGGAGCGCCGGTGAGCGGGTCGTAGCCGCCGCCGGTCTTCGGGAAGGCGATCACTTCACGCAACGACTCGGCGCCCGTAAGCAGCATCACGATGCGGTCCCACCCGAACGCGATACCACCGTGCGGCGGAGGGCCGTACTGGAAGGCGTCGAGCAGGAAGCCGAACTTCTCCTGAGCCTCCTCCTCGGACAGCCCCATCACCTCGAACACTCGCTTCTGCACGTCGGCCCGGTGAATACGGATCGAGCCACCGCCGATCTCGTTGCCGTTGCAGACGATGTCGTAGGCGTAGGCCAGCGCGTTGCCCGGGTCCTGCTCGAACTTGTCGATCCACTCCGGAGTCGGGGAGGTGAACGCGTGGTGCAGTGCGGTCCACTTACCGCCGCCGACGTTGACGTCATCGCTCTCGTCGGCCGCCTCGAACATCGGGAAGTCCACCACCCACACGAACGACCAAGCGTTCTCGTCGATCATGCCGAGCCGGTGGGCGATCTCGACCCTGGCCATGCCCAGCAGCTGCCGGGCGTCCTTCGGCTTGCCCGCGGCGAAGAAGATGCAGTCGCCCGGCTTCGCGCCCGCGGCGTCGACCAGGTTCGCACGCTCGTGTTCGGACAGGTTCTTGGCGACCGGGCCGCCGAGTGTGCCGTCCTCGCCCACGAGGACGTAGGCCAGCCCCTTGTGACCGCGCTGCTTGGCCCATTCCTGCCACGCGTCGAGTGTGCGCCGCGGCTGGTCCGCCCCGCCCGGCATGACCACGGCACCGACGTACGGGGCCTGGAAGACCCGGAACGGCGTATCGGCGAAGAAGTCGGTGAGTTCGACCAGTTCCAGCCCGAAACGCAGGTCCGGCTTGTCGGTGCCGTACTTGCTCATCGCCTCGGCGTAGCTGATCCGCCGGAAGGGTGTGGACACCTCCGCGCCGGCGAGCTTCCACAGCTCCGACAGCACGTCCTCGGCAAGCGCCATGACGTCGTCCTGCTCGACGAAGCTCATCTCAATGTCGAGCTGGGTGAACTCGGGCTGCCGGTCGGCGCGGAAGTCCTCGTCCCGGTAGCAGCGCGCGATCTGGTAGTAGCGCTCCAGCCCACCGACCATGAGCAGCTGCTTGAACAGCTGCGGGGACTGCGGCAGGGCGTACCAGGAACCCGGCTTGAGCCGCGCGGGGACCAGGAAGTCGCGAGCGCCCTCGGGCGTCGAACGGGTCATCGTCGGTGTCTCGACCTCGACGAAGCCGTGCCGGTGCAGCACCTCGCGCGCGACCCGGTTGACCTCGCTGCGCAGGCGCATGATGCGCGCCGGACCTTCGCGGCGCAGGTCGAGATAGCGGTAACGCAGCCGGGTCTCTTCGCCGACCTCCAGCCGCTCGTCGATCGGGAACGGCAGCGCCGCCGACTCCGACAGCACCTCGAGTTCGGTGACGAACACCTCGATGTCGCCGGTGGGGATCTCCGGGTTCTCGTTGCCCTCGGGCCGCCGGGAGACCTCACCGGTGACCCGCAGGCAGTACTCGGAACGCAGGGCGTGCGCGCGCTCGGCCATCTCACCCTCGCGGAAGACGACCTGGGCGACTCCACTGGCGTCCCGGAGATCGATGAAGATCACCCCGCCGTGATCGCGCCGCCGGGCCACCCAGCCGGTGAGGGTGACTGTCTGGCCAACGTGCTCGGCACGCAACGTGCCGGCGTCGTGGGTGCGAAGCACTTCGCGGGATCCTCTCGACAAGCGTTCGACGGGTGGTTCTCACGGACCGCGACACCCTCGCGCGAGTGTGTCGGCAGCCGACAGCACAGGTTAGCCAATGCAACCGGCACCGCCGGCACCAGGCTTCCCCGTGGGACCGGCCCACACGCGGGTGGGTGAACGTCTCGGCTCACACTCCGTCGCCGAGCGCGGTCGACATCGCGCTGGCGGCGGCCTTGACCGCATGGCCGAAACGGTCGAAGTCCATGGTCTGGGCCCTCCCGGTCACCGAGAGCGCCGCCACCACCCTGCCGCCTCGACCGCGCACGGGTGCGGCGACGGCGGCCACGCCCGCCTCGGCCTCCTCGTAAGTGGTCGCCACGCCGCGCTCCATCGTGCGGGCGAGGTCCTGGTGCAGCAACCCGGGCAGCACGATCGTCCTCGGGGTGAACCGTGGCAGTCCCGCGTTGACCAACTGGCGGAACCGTTCCCGTTCGCCCCAGGCCAAGAACACCTTGCCGGTCGCCGTGCAGTGGGACAACAGCCGTGCCCCGACCCGCGTGCGCAGCGGCACGGCATCGCGGCCGGTCACTCTCTCGACGAACAGGCTGTAGAAACTGTCCGGGACGGCGAGGTGGACGTTCTCCCGGCTGACCGCGTGCAGGCGTTCCAGGTGAGGCAACGCCGTTTCCCGCAACACCCGGTGCAGCGGCACCAGCTGTCCCAGCCGGAAGAGTTTCGTCGCCAGCCGATAGTGACCGGGCCCTGAGCGTTCGATCGCCCCCCACTCCACGAGGTCACCCAACAGGCGGTGAGCCGTGGGCTTGGGTAACCCCGACCGTGCGGCGATCTCGGCCAGAGTCAGCTCGGGTTCATCGGAGGTGAACGCGTCCAGTATCGACAGTCCCCTGGCGAGCACCGAGCGTGATCGTGTCTGGGCCGGCTGCTTTGTCTCCCCGTCCACGGTGTGTGATAGTACGAGGCCCTCCTCGCCGGCAAGACTCTTCCCGGCCAATGAATGGCCTGTGAACACGGTCACATTCCGGGCACCTGCACGGCGAGCACCGCCGGACGACCGGAACGCACCACGTCCAGCGCCTCGTCGAGGCTGTCCTTGAGCTCTCCCGCCGTCTTGACGGTCCGGCCCCACGCCCCGCCCGCCGCCGTCGCGATGCCGGGCAGGTCGGGCTGGGTCATGAAGTGGACACCGAAGTCGTCACGCTGGGCCGCCGTTCCTTGCGGGTGCACACCGAGCGCCGACGCCTTCGGAGCGTTCCAGCCGTTGTTGTCGAACACGATCGTCAGCGACGACGCGCCGTAGCGCTGCGCTATCCAGAACGCCGACGACGGAACTCCGAACAGGTACGTGCCGTCACCGACCAACGACACCACCGTGCGCTCCGGATCGGCGAGCTTGGCGCCGACGGCCGCGCCGATCGCCCAACCGAGCGATCCGCCGCCGGAACCGAGCAGGGAACCGGGCTTGTTCCGACGTAGGTGCCAACTCACCGTCGGGAAGTTCGTGATCGCCTCGGTGAGTACGAGGGTGTCGTCGTCGATCGCCTCTCGCACACAGGCCACCAGGTACTCCGGCGTGATCGTCTCCCCGTCGGGCACCTCCAGCTCCGCCTTGGCCCGGAACAGCCGTTCGTGCTCGGCGGCCGCCCGCTCCCGACGGCGCGCGGCGGCCTCGGGGTCGACCAGCTCCGCGACCCGGTCCCGCAGCTGCCGCACCGCGGTACCGAGGTCGGCGCGGGCGAACACCTCCGCGGGCACGTGCCACAGCGGCATCTGTTCCTTGAGCGGGTCCTCGTCGATCACGAACACCCTGGCGTTGGGACCCGGCCGGTTCTTCGTCGGGATCCACGGCACGTCGCTGCCGAGCACCAACACCACGTCGGCCTCCTCCAACAGCGGGTTGTGGTGCTGATCGTTCCACTGGAAACCCCAGTGCAGCGGGTGGTCGGCGGGGAAGTTGACGTGCATGGGCACCGACTCCAACACACCGACGCCCGCCGTCTCGCAGAGCTCGACGAGCGAGGGCACCGCGTCCCGGTCACGCCCCAGGTACGAGGTGACGATCACCGGCCGCTTCGCCTCGGCCAACGCGGAGGCCACGCGCTCCACCACATCCGGAGCCAAGGCGGCCGGTGCGACGGACGGGAAGTACGCGGCGTCCGCTTGCTGCGTCGGTGCCTCGGACTCCATCACCTCACGTGGGCCCACCAGATACACCGGTCCGGCCGGCGTGCTGCGCGCGAACTGCAGTGCCCGGTGCACGAGCTCCTTGACGTTGGCGCCCGTGCGGATCTCGTTGTCGTACTTGGTGTAGCCGCGGACGATGCCACGCTGATCGTGGACATCCTGGATCCACTGGATGAACTCGTTGCGGCTGCCGAACAGCTCGCCGTTCTGGGTGTAGGGCGACGCGCCGGCGTACATCAGGACGCCGACCCGTCCCTTGGCGGCGTTGTGCAGCATGCCGCCGATGTTCTGGGTGCCGCACTCCACGTGCACCAGCACCACTTGCGGGACACCCGAGACCTGCGCGTACCCGAGGGCCGCCGCCATCGCCACGCTCTCGTGCGGGCAGATCACGAGCTCGGGCAGAGTGTGCTCACGTCCCTCGACACGCGCCTGTGCGTAGGCTTCCAGGATGCCGGGGTGGTCGCTGCCGAGGTTGCCGAAGACGTACCGAACGCCACCCTCGGCGAGCGCCTCGAGAAAAGCCCTGCTGGTGGTGTAGCCGCCCGGGGCGGTGTGAGAAGTCTGGGAAATCTGGGAAATCTGGGAAATCGTCGCGTCCGAGCCCACAGTTGGTCCCTTTCCGTGTCGTCTCCCGGCAGCCTCACCCGAGAGCCGCGGGAAAGCAACGGCGTCGTTTCGGTAATCGGAACATCGGGGTTCGGAACACGAGAACGAGGCGGCGCGTCGGCTCGTTCCGCACGTCCGACCCCCAGCCGGGCGTGCGGAACGACGTCAGCTTCGGACACGCCGTCGCTTACGTTCTCGTCTACTGTGACGTAATAGGAAGGTTATCGGTTCCACTCGATTTGGGAGACCCCTCACCCAGGCACCCTGACCTGCGGCGCGCCGGTACACGAGTACGGGCAAGATGGCCGCGTGCCTTCCGACTTCTCCGACGACGCGACAGCGCCCATCCCGCGGCCCATCCCGCGCGTGCGACCGGACCGGCCCTCGGGTCCGGACCAGCGGACCCCGCGGCGATCATCACGGCAGCCGCCACGGCAACCGACACAGCAGCCGACACGGCAGCGTCGTCCGAACCATCCGAACCGCTCGGCGTCGACACAATCCAAGACGCCGTCCGGCTCGATCGCCGACTCCCGGGCCGACTCGCGCCCGAACCCGAAGCCGGACTCGAGACTGGACCCGAGACCGGACTCGAGGCCGAGGCCACGTCAGGGCCCAAACGGGCCCCGCCGACCCCGCACGGCCCCACCCGGACCTGAGGAGCGCCGCGAGGAGACACCGGGCCCCGTCGAGGAGTCGGAGGAGGCCGGGCCCGGCGACGAACACGAAGCCAACATCGGCCACGGCCACGGCCACGGCCACGGACACGGACACGCTCCGGCGGCTCCGGCGTCGCTCAAGGTACGGCGGGCACTGTTCGCGTTGCTGGCCCCGATCGCGATGGTCACGTTGGTGGCCGTGGCCGTGCTGTATCCGTGGGGCGGGGACGAACAGGCCCACCGCTCGGTCGGAACACCTGTCGACGGTGTGGTCACAGCCGCGACGTCCGGGCCCTGTCTCGCACCGGGACAGGTACAGGTCGGTGCGCCCGCTCCGGACGACAAACGGTGCCTCACGGTCGAGGTGACCTTGAGCGACGGCCCCGCGCAAGGGGCGACGATCACCAAGTCCATGCCGGTCGAACCCACCAGTCCCCGGTTCGCGGTGGGCGACGAGGTGGTGTTGTCCTACAGCGGCGCAGACCCCACCGATCCTGCGTCGTATCAGCTGCAGGACTTCCAACGAGGCGTGCCCCTGCTGCTTCTCGCCGCCTTGTTCGTGGGCGCGGTCCTGGTGTTCGGCCGTTGGCAGGGGCTGGCCTCGCTGATAGCGCTGGGTATCAGTTTCGCCACCATCGCCCTGTTCGTGCTCCCGGCGATCCTCGCGGGACGTGATCCCCTGCTGGTCGCCATCGCGGGCGCCGGACTGATCATGTTCGTGGCGCTGTATCTCACCCACGGGATATCGGCTCGCACCTCGGTCGCGGTGCTGGGCACGATGGTCAGCCTCACTCTGATCGGGCTGTTATCGGCACTCTTCTCCGCGATGGCCAAGCTCACCGGTCTGGACAGCGACACGAGCACGCTCATCGGATCGTTGGACCACACCATCGACGCTCGAGGCCTGCTGCTGGCCGGTGTCGTGATCGGCGCCCTCGGTGTCCTCGACGACGTGACGGTCACCCAGGCGAGCGCGGTGTGGGAGCTGCGCCGTGCCGACCCCTCACTGGATTGGCGCGGCCTGTACACGGCCGCGCTGCGTATCGGCAGGGCTCACGTCGGCTCAGCCGTCAACACACTCGTGCTGGCCTACGCGGGCACGGCTTTACCCCTGCTGCTGTTGTCCGCGCTGGCCGACGTGGGGCTGTCGCCGATCCTCCAATCGCAGGACGTGGCCCAGGAGATCGTGCGGACGCTGGCGGGAAGCATCGGCATCGTGGCGGCCGTGCCCCTGACCACGTTGTTGGCCGCGTTCATCGCGGTACGCGACGACGTATCCGGCTCTCCCCGCCCCGAACGGAACCGGGTCAGTCGTCGAGAGTCGCCACGAAACGACTGACCGCCGCCATGCTGAATCGCTGAGCGAGTTTTCCGGACGGCGCCGCCGACGCCAACCGGTACAGCGGGCGTTCGGCGGCGGCGTCACCCCGCGCCTCCGCCCGCAGCTGGGCCACGAGGAGTTGTGAGAACACCACCCCGCCGGCCTCCATGTTGTTCACCACCGCGTCGGCGAGCTTGCGTAGCGGGAGGATGCCGAGCTCCCGGCCGCCCGTTCCCGCGTACATGGCGAGGTCGATCTTGACGGCCCCGCCCCCCTGAGCGCCGGTGACGAGCAGACCCACCGTTCTCGTACCGCGCACGTCGGTGACGAGAAGATCGATCCGGGAAGCGGTGCTGAGATCCACTCGTCGGGACCCCCAGGTACGCACGGTCACCGTGGTTCCTTCCAACCACATCCGGCGCCGCGCGGTGGACAGCACCAGCAGCAGCAACGGCAAGGCGATGACCGCGGCCACGACCAAACCGGCGACCTTGCCGCCGATGAGCCCCGCCACCCCGCCGAACGCCGCGCCGAGCAATGCCACGGCGATCAGTCCGGACAACGTCCGTTTCCGCCGTACTTTCGCGTCGTCGCCCTGCAGGGGGATCCGCTCCGGCTCCTGCGGCGGCGTCCTCTCGGTCGGCTCCTGCTCACTCATTCCGTGCCCTCGGTGTTCTGGATGTCCACGGGGAGAAACGGGTTACTCGCGCGCTCACGACCGATCGTGGTGGCGCCCCCGTGTCCGGGGAGGACCACCGTGTCGTCGGCCAACGGCAGAAGTGTGGTCCGCAGCGAGACCGCCAACGCGTCCGGGTCACCACCGGGTAGGTCCGTGCGCCCGACCGACCCCGCGAACAGCGTGTCACCGGTGAGAACCAGGTGGCCCCCCTCAGCGCTGCGGAGCCGGAACACCACCGAACCGGCCGTGTGCCCCGGGGTGTGGTCGACCGCGATCCGCAGCCCGGCGAGGTCGAGTTCCCGCTCGGTCAGCGGTACCACGGAGGTGGGTTCGGTCAACGTCATCGGGCCGAGCGCGGACGCCAGGGCGGGGCCCAATCCCGCCAGTGGGTCCGACAACAGGTGCCGGTCCTCGGGCCGGATGTGGACGGCGATGCCGTACGTATCGGCCACCGCGGCCGCCGAGGCGACGTGGTCGACATGCCCGTGGGTGGCCAACACGGCCACCGGCGTCAACCGGTGTTCTCGCAACGCCTTCTCGATACCGGGTTCGGCTCCCTGACCGGGGTCGACGATCACGCACTCGCGTCCGGCCTCGGCGGCGAGCAGATAGCAGTTCGCCTGGAACGCGCCGGCCGGAAAACCGACGACGAGCACGACAAGACACCTCCGGATCTGGGGCCGGTCTCACCCTAGCCGCCCCTACACAGGGTCCTCACAGACAGTGCCCATAGACTGCCGCCACCCCCGTTGTGGGTACGTCGAGAAGACCCAAGGAGGGCAGGTGGCGACCAACCAGCAGCGCCGCGAGGCCGCAAAACGCAAGCTCGAGCGACAACTCGCCCGTCGTGCCGAGCGGGCGAAACGCCGCAGGATCGTCGGGGTCGGTGCCACGGTCGGCGCCGTGGTGCTGGTTACTGGACTCATCGTGGTCCTGGCCACGCGTGGCGGCGACAGTGCGGCCGACGAGAGCGATCTGGCGATCGACTCCTCGGCTTCAGCGTCGGCGGAGGACATCGAGATCCCCACCGAGCGCGTCGAACCGGCCACTCGCCCCGAGCCGCTGCCGAACCCGATCTCGTGCGAGTACACGGAGTCCGGGGAAGCGGCCAAGGAGGTGTCCGTTCCGAACGGCGAGGACGTGTCGTCCGAGGGCACGGTGAAGGTGACGCTGCACAGCAACGTCGGCGACATCGGCCTGGAGCTCGACAGGGCGCTCGCCCCGTGCACCGTGAACAGCTTCGTGCACCTGGCGGAGGAAGGCTTCTACACCGACACGGGCTGCCACCGGATCGGCACCGAGGGACTGCAGATGCTGCAGTGCGGTGACCCGACCGGCGAAGGCACCGGCGGCCCCGGATACGCCTTCGCCGACGAGACCTTCGACTCCCTCGCCTACGGCCGGGGCATCCTCGCGATGGCCAACAGCGGTCCGGACACCAACGGCAGCCAGTTCTTCATGGTCTACGGCGAAGCGCCGCTGCCGCCGGACTACACCGTGTTCGGCACCATCGACGACGAGGGTCTCGAAGTGATCGACGAGATCGCTCGCGGCGGTCACGACGGCAGCTTCGACCCGAGCCCGGGTGGCGGCAAGCCCAACACCGAGGTGACGTTCACCGACGTGACCGTCGAGGCTTGACGGGCTTCGTGCAAGCCCACTTCAACGGCCGTCCCGCCACGGCGGACCAGCTCGCCGCTGCCGCCGTCGGCGGGTACGGCCACTTCACCACGTTGCGGGTGACCGACCGCCGGGCACGCGGGCTCGACGAGCACCTCGACCGCCTGGCCGACGGCAACCGCCGTGTGTTCGGCACCGAGCTGGATCGCGCGTTCGTGCGGGACTGTCTGCGACGCGCCGTCCCCGCCGACGGGACCGTGATCGCCCGGATCACGCTCGTCGGCTCGCCTTCGACGCGCACACCCGATGTCCTCGTGACGTCGCGGGAAGCCGCGGACGCACCGACACCCGTGCGGCTACGCACGGTGCGCGCCGACCGCGCGATTCCCACGCTCAAGCACGTGGGCACGTTCGCGCAGCACTTCCACGCCCGCGCCGCTCGACAGGCCGGATTCGACGACGCGTTGTTCGTCACCGACGAGGGGCACGTGAGCGAGACGTCGGTGTGCAACGTGGGCTTCGTCGAACGCGCCCGAGGCAGCGACATCGAAGACAGCGACGGCATCGCCGTCGTGTGGCCCCAGGCCCCGATGCTCGTCGGGGTTACCCAGACACTGCTGGCCCGGGGGCTGGAACGGCTCGGCGTGCCCGTCCGGCACCGACGGGTCCCGCTTCACGAGCTCGAGAAGTTCCACGCGACGTTCGTGTGCAACGCGGGCAGCCTGCTGCGGCCGGTCTCGGCCGTGGACGACGTGGCGTTCACCGCCGAGCCGGGGTCGCTGTCATTGCTGTGGCAGGCGTATGAGATGAACCCCGCCGAGCCGATCTGAGCGATCCCGGTCTCTTCCGCCGTCATTCGAAGCGGGGTGGGCGACGCTCCAGGAACGCGGCGACGCCTTCCGCGTAGTCGTCGCTGCACACCGCGTCGCTGCGAATCCGTTCCACCTCGGCGTCGGATTCCCACTGGCCTGCCAGGATGCGCTGGGTGATCTCGTTCATACCGCGGATCGCCGTCTGCGAACGCGAGCAGAGGGTCCGGATGAACTCCGTCGTGGACTCCTCCAACCGGTCCGGATCGACGACCTCGTTGACAAGCCCCATCTCCCGAGCTCTTCCGGCATCGACGAGCTGCGCCGACAACAGCAGGTACCGCGCGTGCGCCGGACCGACGAGCGCGACGAGCTGCCGCGTGGAGAGAAAGTCGTAGACGATGCCGAGCTTGGCCGGAGTGATGCCGAACCGCGCGTCCGCCGCCGCGAATCGGAAGTCACAGGCCACCGCCAGCTGGGAACCACCACCGATGCAGTTGCCGCGGATCATCGCCACACTGGGCTTGCGCATGGTGGTCAACGCCCGCACCGCGGCCGTCACCGCCTCGTCATAGGTCGCCGCGCCTTCCGCCGTGGACCGCAACGCGCGGAACTCACCGATGTCCGCGCCCGCGGAGAAGTGCGCCCCTGCGCCGCTCAAGACCAGCACCTTCACACCCGGATCGGCCTCCACGGCGGCGACCACGTCGGGGATCGCCGACCACATGCCGTGGGTGATGGCGTTCATCTTCTTCGGCCTGTCGAAAGTAAGCCTGGCGATCTCGCCGTCGGTGCGGAAGTCGATGCCGTCACTCATGATCGACCACAGTACGACGTGACTTCCCCGCACCGACGCGGGGCGCGCGATCCACGACGGGGACGGTGCAGGTCAGGAAGCCGAGGTCACGCGATAGACGTCGTACACGCCCTCGACGTTGCGGACGACCTTCAACACGTGTCCGAGGTGCTTGGGATCACCCATCTCGAACGTGAACCGGCTCACGGCCACCCGGTCCCGGGACGTCGTCACCGACGCCGACAGGATGTTGACCCGCTCGTCGGCGAGCACCTTGGTGATGTCGGACAGCAGTCGGTGCCGGTCCAACGCCTCCACCTGGATGGCCACGAGGAACACCGAGGACTCGGTCGGCGCCCACTCGACCTCCAGCAACCGTTCCGGCTGTTTGCGGAGCTCGTCGGCATTCGTGCAGTCCGTGCGGTGCACACTCACCCCGCCTCCGCGGGTGACGAAGCCGAGGATCTCATCACCGGGTACAGGGGTGCAGCACCGTGCGAGCTTGGTCCAGATGTCGGTCTGGCCCTTCACCACCACGCCGACGTCGCCCGTGCCGCGGCGCCGCGTGACCGTGGACGGAGTGGCCCGTTCCGCGAGCTCCTCCTCCGCCTCCTCGACGCCACCTAAAAGCGCCACCAGGCGTTGCACGACGTGTTTGGCGCCCACCTGGTGCTCGCCCACCGCCGCGTACAGCGAACTGATGTCGGAGTGCCTCAATTCCTTGGCGACCGCGCCCATCGTGTCGGCGGAGACCAGCCGTTGCAAAGGCAGCCCGACCTTGCGGACCTCCTTGGCGATGGCTTCCTTACCCGCCTCGATAGCCTCGTCCCGGCGCTCCTTGGCGAACCACTGCCGGATCTTCGCCTTCGCCTTTGGCGAGCACACGAACGACATCCAGTCACGGCTGGGACCCGCGCCCTCGGCCTTCGACGTGAAGATCTCGACGACCTCGCCGTTGTCGAGTTTGCGTTCGAGCGCGACGAGCCTGCCGTTCACCCTGGCACCGATGCAACGGTGCCCCACTTCGGTGTGCACGGCGTAGGCGAAGTCCACCGGGGTCGATCCCACCGGCAACGTGATCACGTCGCCCTTGGGCGTGAAGACGAAGATCTCCCTGGTGGCGAGGTCGTAGCGCAACGATTCCAGGAACTCGCCCGGATCGGCCGCCTCGCGCTGCCAGTCCAGCAGCTGACGCATCCACGCCATCTCGTCGATATCGACGGCGTTGCCCTTGTGCGTGCCCTTGGTCTCCTTGTACCGCCAGTGGGCCGCGATCCCGTACTCGGCGGTGCGGTGCATCTCGTGCGTGCGGATCTGCACTTCGAGCGGCTTACCATCCGGGCCGATCACGGTCGTGTGCAGCGACTGGTACACGCCGTAGCGCGGTTGCGCGATGTAGTCCTTGAACCGGCCCGGCATCGGCTGCCACAGCGCGTGCACGACACCCATGGCCGCATAACAGTCGCGGACGTCGTCCACGAGGATGCGCACACCCACCAGGTCGTGGATATCGTCCAGATCGCGCCCGCGCACGATCATCTTCTGGTGGATCGAGTAGTAGTGCTTGGGCCGGCCCTCGACCTTCGCGGTGATGCGCGACTCCTCCAGTTGCCGGGTCAGCTCACCGATCACCCATCGCAGATAGGTGTCCCGGGACGGTGCCCGGTCGGCGACCAGACGCACGATCTCGTCGTACTTCTTCGGCTGGAGAATGGCGAACGCCAGATCCTCCAGCTCCCACTTCACCGTCGCCATCCCCAACCGGTGCGCCAGTGGGGCGAGGACCTCGAGCGTCTCCTTGGCCTTGCGGGCCTGCTTCTCCGGCGGCAGGAACCGCATGGTGCGCATGTTGTGGAGCCGGTCGGCGAGCTTGATCACCAACACGCGGGGGTCCCGCGCCATCGCGATGACCATCTTGCGGATGGTCTCCGCCTCCGCCGCCGTACCGAGCTTGACCTTGTCCAGCTTGGTGACGCCGTCGACGAGCTGGGCGACCTTCTCACCGAAGTCCTCGGTGAGCTGCTCCACCGAGTAGCCGGTGTCCTCCACCGTGTCGTGCAGCAACGCCGCGACGAGGGTCGTGGTGTCCATCCCGAGCTCGGCCAGGATGGTCGCCACCGCGAGCGGATGGGTGATGTACGGGTCACCGGACTTACGACGCTGATCCCGGTGGAGTTCCTCGGCGATGTCATACGCTCGTTGCAGCAGCGCCAGATCCGCGCTCGGGTGCAGTTCCCGATGGATCACGGCCAGCGGTTCGAGCACCTGTTTCACCGACGCCGGCCGCTGCGCGGTGATGCGGCGGGCCAGCCGCGCCCTGACTCTTCTGGTCGCCGAGGGCGCACGGACAGTGGCGGCGGTGGCGTTCGTTTCGCCCTGATCGTCCCGTGCGGGCGCACCGGCCCCGGACCGGGCAGTGACCACGGAATCAAGCTCTTGGCTCACCCGTACCTCCAGCTCATCACGCGGCCAATGAGTCAAGCGTAACGCGCGAGCAGGCGTACCTGTGTCCGTGTCTCCGGTCCGGGAGCGCCGTGGGCTGGGATATCAGACGGTGCGCAGGGCGTGCACGGGCAATGTGCCGAGCCGGGAACGTCCTCCGAGAGCGGCGAGTTCCAACACCACGGCGACCCCGGTGACGTCCGCTCCGCTCCTACGAATGAGCTCCACGGAGGCCGCCACCGTGCCACCCGTGGCCAGCACGTCGTCCACCACCGCGACCCGATCTCCGGGGTTCACCGAACCGACGGGCAACTCCAACGTCGCGGTGCCGTACTCCAGCTGATAATCGATTCGGTCGGCCACGTTCGGCAGCTTGCCGGGTTTACGCACCAGCGCCACGCCGAGGCCCCGGGCATAGCCGAGCGCCGCGGCCAACACGAATCCGCGTGCTTCCACCGCCACCAGGCGATCCACTCCGTCACCGATCGCCTCGTTCAGCGCATCGACCACGCGAACGAACGCCGTTCCGTTCCCGAACAACGGCGTGAGGTCACGGAAGATGACACCGGGCTCCGGAAAGTCGGGGATCTCGGTGATGAGGTCCAGTGCCCGGTCTAGTTCGCTACGATTCACCGCTTACCGTTTCTTCTTTCCGCTCGGACGTCCGGACCGACGCTGCGTCGCCGACTTCGGATGCCGTGCGGGCACACTCGCCGCCGCGGCGTGTGCCTTCTCCCGACGCAGCTCGGCGGCGAGCTGTTCGTCGTCACCCGGATCGAAGTGGTCGTCGTCGACATCGGTCGCCGCGACCCCGTTCTCACTCTGCCTGCGAGCCTGCTGCTCCCGGCGGGCGTAGACCTTCTCGGCCTGCTTCCGGTACTTCGGCTCACGCATCTTCAATGAGACCAGCAGCGGCGTGGCCAGACACACCGACGAGAACGTTCCGGCGACCATACCGGTGATCAACACCAGCGCTAGGTCCTGCAGGGTTCCGGAACCGAGCAGAATGTAGCCGATGATCAACAGGCCCAAGACGGGCAGCAGCGCGATCACCGACGTGTTGATGGAGCGCATCAACGTCTGGTTCACCGCCAGGTTGGCGGCTTCGGCATAGGTGCGCCGCGTCAGGTTGAGAATGCCGCGGGTATTCTCCTTGACCTTGTCGAACACGACCACGGTGTCATAGAGCGAGTATCCGAGGATCGTCAGCAGACCGATAGCGGTCGCCGGAGTGACCTGAAATCCCACCAGCGAGTACACGCCCGCCGTGACGATCACGTCGTGCAGCAGTGCGACGAGCGCGGAAAGCGCCATCCATTTCTCGAAGTAGAGAACGAGGAACACCGCCACCAGCACGAGGAACACAGCCAGGGCGATCAACGCCTGCCGGGAGATCTCACTGCCCCACGAAGCACTGACCCGGCTGTCGCTGATGGCCTGTTCGCTGGGCTGGCCGTCGGTGCCGAGAGGCTGTAGCTCGGCGAACAACGCCTGCTTGACCTGAGTCACCTCGGCCGGGTCGAGCGTTTCCGAGCGCAACTGGATGGTGGCCGAGTCTCCGGAACCGACCTGCTGGGTCTCGGCCGGATTCATTCCCAGCGCGTCCGAGAAGACCTCCTGGGCCTGGTCGGTGGTGATGACGCCGTTCGCGCCCTGCGCGGGCAGCTGGATCTGAGTGCCGCCCTCGAAGTCGATACCGAAGTTGAAGCCCTTCAGTCCCATCGAGGTGAGACACACCAGGATCAGGGCACCGAAGGCGAGGAACCACCTGCGGCGGTGGCCGACGATGTCGAACGCGCCGGTGCCCGTGTAGAGGCGCTGAAAGACGGACTGCTTCGCGGGCTGCTCTCCCGCGGCGTTCGTGGTGTTCACCTTGGACTCTCCCACGTCACGCCTCCTTCACGGCCATGCGAGCGGCGGCCCTGCGACTGTCTCCGATACGTTGCACCGCGCCGAGGCCGAAGAGCTTGGGACTCGACAGCTTCTTCGACCGCGACACCAACACCACCAGCGGATGCGTCACCAGGAACACGACGATCAGGTCGAGCACCGTGGACAGCCCCAGGGTGAAGGCGAAGCCCTTCACCTCACCCACCGCGAGCACGTAGAGCACGCCCGCGGCGAGGAACATGATGGCGTCCGAGGCGAGGATGGTACGCCGGGCCTTCACCCAGCCCCTCGGCACGGCCGACCGGAACGTACGGCCTTCCCGCATCTCGTCCTTTATTCGTTCGAAGTAGACGACGAACGAGTCGGCGGTGACACCGACGGAGACGACGAACCCGACCACACCCGCGATGTCCAGGGTGTAACCGATCCACCGTCCCAGCAGCACCAGTACCGCGTAGACGATCAGAGCGGACAGAGCCAGCGACAGGACCGTCAACACACCCAGGATGCGGTAGTAGACCAAGCAGTAGACGAACACGAGCGCGAGCCCGATCGCTCCCGCGATGAGCCCCGCCTTCAGGGTCGCCAGGCCCAGCGTCGCCGACACGGTGGTGGCGTCGGAGGATTCGAACGACAGCGGCAACGAACCGTACTTCAGCACATCGGCGAGGTTGTGCGCCTCGCTCTGGGTGAACTGGCCGCTGATCCGGGTGTCCCCACCGGCGATGGCCTCGTTGATCGAAGGCGCCGACACCACCTCGGTGTCGAGCACGAAGGCGGCTCGCTCACCGATGTTCTGGGCGGTGAAGTCGGCCCACGTGTCGGCACCTTGCGAGTTGAACGACAGGTTGACCACCCAACCGCCCTGCTGGGGGTCGTAGACGGCCGAGGCGTCGCTGATGCTGGTGCCCTCGAGGAACACCGGCGACAGGACGTACTTCTCGGTGCCGTCCTGGTTGCACGCCACCAGTGGCAGGTTCGGATCGTCGTTGCCCGCCAACGGATCGAGCGCGTTGGGATCACAGGTCAGCCGCATCAGGGCCTGCTGCTGCAGCTGCTGCGCCTCCTGCACCGCGGCCTGGTCGGTCGGGTCGGCGGGCAGGAGCGCCACGTCCTGGCGCCACTGCTTGGCCTCCTGGATCTGTTCGGCGGTCTCCTCCTGCACCGTCCGACCGTCACCGTTCTGGCCGCCGTTGTCGTCGCCCTGGTCATCGTCGGGTTGCTGAGCGGGTGCCGAGCCCGGCGGCGTACCGCCTCCACCCGACTCACCCGACTCGGACGAGTCCGCGGAACCGCTGTCGGCTCCCTGACCGTCGCCGTTCTCGCCCTCCGTGCCTTCCGTACCCGTGTCGCCCTCGCCGTCCGAGCCGTCGGCGGAACCCGTTCCGGGGTCGGGCTGCTGCGCTCCCGCACCGCCCGCGGGTACTGCCGCGAGCACCTGACGGAAACCGAGCTTGGCCGTCTGACCGAGTGTCTTCGCCTGCTCTCCTTCGTTACCGGGGACGGTGATGACGACGTTGCTGCCGTCGAGCACCACCTCGGCACCGCTGACCCCGATCCCGTTCACCCGGTTCTCGATGATCTGCCGGGCTTGCTGAAGCTGTTCACGGGACGGGTCCGAACCGTCGGGCGTCCGCGCGGTCAGAGTGACCCGAGTACCGCCTTTGAGGTCGATCCCGAGTTTCGGCGTCGGGCTGCCGTCGCCGGTGAAGAACACCAGCGAATACAGCGCGGCAACGATCACGACGAAAAACGCGAAGTAGCGTCCCGGGCGAATCTGCCCGGCCGGAGGTGCCACGGTCGGTCGCTCTCCTCGAACTCATCGACGGCTTGACGGGTCGGCAGGCGGAATCACTTACCGGCAGGTAACGAACGCGCCCAGCACCGAGACCTTACTCGGCACTGGGCAGACGCAACAGGCGACCCGTACCGGCATTTTCCACGCCGGTATCACTGCACGTATCGGCTACTTCTTGCCGTGCTCGAGAGGCGGCGCGACCTGCGCGTTCGCAGTCTCCTCGGCAGCGTCCTCGGCTGAGTCCACGTCGTTGTCGTCCACGTCATCGGAGGGAACGATCCGTTCACGTACAGCCTGACGCAGCCAGGTCGTCACCACGCCCTCGGCGATCTCCAGGTCGATGGTGGTGTCGTCGCTCGCGTCCGCGACCGTCGCGTACAGACCGGACGTCGTCATCACGCGATCGCCCTCGGTCAGGCTGTTCTGCATCTCCTGCTGCTCGGCCATGAGCTTTTTCTGCTTGCGCGTGCTCAAGATGAGCGGCAGCGCAACGATGAGCATCAACAGCAGCGGCAGGATAAGGCCGTCCATGGTTCTCCATTCGCGCCACGCCACCTGGTGGAGCGTGACGTCCGAGTTGTGTCAGATGTGCTCTTTTTCGAGTGTGCCAGGTGCCGTCGAGGCATCGAGCACCGGTGGCGTACCTCGACAATCCCCTCAGTCGAACAGGGAGGGTGTTGTGCCGTCAAGCCCTCCCACCTCGGCCGGAGGCTGCAGTCCGAGGTGCTCCCACGCCAACGCGGTGGCGACCCGGCCACGCGGCGTCCGCGCGAGCATACCCGCACGAACGAGATATGGCTCACACACCTCTTCGACCGTGGTGGGTTCCTCCCCCACGGCCACCGCAAGAGTGGACACACCGACCGGGCCTCCGTTGAAGGACCGCACGAGCGCGCCGAGCACCGCCCGGTCGAGCCGGTCGAGGCCCAGCTCGTCCACGTCGTAAACCTCCAACGCCGCCCGGACCACCGACAAGGTCGCCCTTCCGTCGGCACGCACCTCAGCGTAATCGCGAACCCGCCGCAACAGCCGGTTGGCAATCCGCGGTGTCCCGCGCGAGCGCCGCGCAATCTCCGCCCGCCCCTCGGCGTCGATGTCGATGTCGAGGATGGAGGCCGACCGCTTCAGCACCTGTTCCAGCTCCTCGGCGCTGTAGAACTCCATCTGCCCCGTGAAGCCGAAACGGTCCCGCAACGGGCCGGTGAGCACCCCCGACCTCGTCGTCGCGCCGACGAGGGTGAACGGGGGGATCTCCAGCGGGATGCTCGTGGCACCCGGACCCTTCCCGACCACCACGTCCACGCGGAAGTCCTCCATCGCGAGGTAGAGCATCTCCTCGGCGGGGCGGGCGATGCGATGGATCTCGTCGATGAACAACACATCGCCCTCGGCGAGGTTCGACAGCATCGCGGCCAGATCCCCCGCCCGCTCCAACGCCGGGCCCGACGTGATGCGGATGGCCGTGTCGAGCTCCGCCGCGATGATCATGGCCAAGCTCGTCTTGCCGAGACCGGGAGGCCCGGACAGCAGCACATGGTCGGGTGGAACTCCGCGTTTGCGGGCGCTCTCCAACACCAATTGCAGCTGCTCCCGCACCCTGGGCTGACCGACGAAGGAGTCCAGTGTCCGAGGGCGCAACGCCGTCTCGACCTCTCGTTCACCGGTCTGCGCCACCGCCGACAACGGAGCCTCGTCCGGCGGCCATCCGACTTCCCGAGCGATGTCGCCCAGACCACTCGTCCCGGCCTTGCCGGCCTTGCCGGCCATGTCAGACATGTCAGCCTCGTCCCCGTCGTGCACGTCGACCCGCCGCCTCACTTCTTGCCGAGTGTCGCGAGCGCCGCGCGCAGCACCCGCGACGTGTCGTCGGGCACGTCACCACTCACCTTGTCGACCGCCCGTTCCGCCTGCTTCGTGGAGAAACCCAGCCCCACGAGAGCCGCCACGACGTCGTCCCGTACGGCGCTGCCCACGGTCGCGTCTTCGGCGGCCGCGGGCCGGCTGCCCGTGAGAGCGGGCACCTTGTCCCTCAGTTCGATGATCAGCCGTTCGGCGCCCTTGCGACCGATACCGGGCACCTGGGTGAGCGCCGTGATGTCACCGTCTGCCAGTGCACGACACAGCTTCTCGGGTTCCAACACCGCCAACGCGGCCATGGCCAACCGAGGGCCGATACCCGACACCGTCTGAAGCAGCCCGAACAGTTCCCGCGACTCGGCGTCGGCGAAGCCGAACAGCGTGAGCGCGTCCTCCCGGACCACCAACGTCGTGTACAGGTGAGCCTCGGTCCCCCGACGCAGGGTGCCGAGCGTGGCCGGAGTCGCCCGCACCGCGAACCCCACGCCACCGACCTCGATCACCGCGTGATCGAGCCCGACCGACAGTACTTCGCCTCGGATCGAGGAAATCACGATGTCGCTCCCGTCCGGCCTTCGCGCGCCTTGCGAGCCGCGGCGGCCAACCGCGCCTTGTGT
Organism: Actinomycetes bacterium; assembly: GCA_021793175.1. Classification (GTDB taxonomy): domain Bacteria; phylum Actinomycetota; class Actinomycetes; order Mycobacteriales; family Pseudonocardiaceae; genus Saccharomonospora. The sequence goes on along the minus strand of JAJYTH010000013.1, from coordinate 14,058 downwards.
GCCCGCGCCAGCTCCGCCGCCTTCGCCTCGGCCTCCGCCAGCCGTGCCCGCATGGGCTCACGCCACAGATGGCAGATCGCGAGAGCGAGCGCGTCGGCGGCGTCGGCCGGGCTCGGTTTCCGTGCCAGGCCCAGCAAACGCGTCACCATCATGGTGACCTGCGCCTTATCGGCGCGCCCCGAGCCGGTCACAGCGGCCTTGACTTCGCTGGGTGTGTGGAACGCGACCGGAAGTCCCCGTCGTGCCGCGCACAGGGCGACCACGCCCCCCGCCTGCGCGGTACCCATCACGGTACGGACGTTGTGCTGGCTGAAGACTCGCTCGACAGCCACCACATCGGGACGGTAGGTGTCGAGCCACTCCTCCACCGCGTCACCGATCCGCAACAGTCGCTGCGCCACCTCGTCCTCGGCCGGTGTGCGCACCACGTCCACGGCCACGCCCGTGATCGAGCGCCCGAGCCCTCCGTCCACGACACCGAGGCCGCACCGGGTCAGCCCGGGATCCACACCCAGCACACGCACGAGGCCAGTCCTTTCCCACGAACACCAGTTCGATATCGAAGGCTACCGCTACCCGGCGCGCGTTGTCCGGAACACGCCGACCCACGACGGAGACGAAGAAAGACAGCAGGAAGACAACGGACACCCGCATGCGGAACCGACGGGTGCACGGCCTTTTAGACCGTCTCCGCGAAACGGGTCGAGAAGCGGTCGGACGATCAGACGGTCGAGCGGCGGGACGCGGTCAGGGACCGTCCACACCCGGGGTCCAGCTCTCCGGCACACCGCTGACGGTCAACACGGGCTGCCACTGGGCGAACCCCTCGGGCGCCCCCGCGCTCCACGGCCAGAACCCGTCCGGTGTCGGCACGATGATCTGCACGGCGGGGAAGTCACCCTCCGGATAGACGAGGAACGCGCTACCGAAGAACTCGGGGTAGTGGCCCGGGGCCACCTTCTCGAACGTCACAGGAACACCGTCGAAGAAGTCGTCATAGCAGACCCCGTACTGGAACCGTTGCCCCGTCGCCGCACGGTCCACGTAGGCGTCCAACAACACCATCGCCATCTCCGCGGGCAAGCCCACGACGACTGCCTCCGGGACACCGTGCATGGCCCACGCGCACACGGTGAAGGCATATCCCGCGCCGTGCTCGTCGGCCGGGACAGAGACCACCGCGTTGCCGCGTTGTTCGGCCTGCGCGACGATCCATTCCCGGAGTTGCTGGTCGGAATCGAGTTCGTAGCCGTTGCCGGTGGCGGTCTCCGCAGTCACAGCGGACATTGTGCCGCATCGGCTAACACCAACGGGGGAGGCGCGACGCCGCATGTCGGCGGGGCGTGCCTCCCCGGTTCAACGGGTCTCAGCCGACCTCGGCCAGCACCTCGTCACTGACATCGAAGTTCGAATACACGTTCTGGACGTCGTCGCAGTCCTCGAGCGCGTCGATGAGCCGGAAGACCTTCCGGGCCGTCTCGGCGTCGAGCGGCACGTTGACCGACGGCAAAAAGCTCGCCTCGGCCGACTCGTAGTCGTAGCCCGCCTCCTGCAACGCGGTACGAACGGCCACCATGTCACCGGCCTCGGAGATGATCTCGTAGTTCTCGCCGAGATCGTTGACCTCCTCGGCGCCCGCGTCGAGCACGGCCATCAGCACGTCGTCCTCGGACACGTCGTTCTTGGGCATGATGACGACGCCCTTGCGGTTGAACAGGTACGCCACCGAGCCGGGATCGGCCAACGAACCCCCGTTGCGCGACAGCGCGGTGCGCACCTCGGACGCCGCCCGGTTCTTGTTGTCGGTGAGGCATTCGATGAGCACAGCGACCCCACCGGGCGCGTACCCCTCGTACATGATGTTCTGCCAGTCCGCGCCACCGGCTTCCTCACCGGCACCGCGCTTACGCGCACGCTCGATGTTGTCCTGAGGGACGGAGTTCTTCTTCGCCTTCTGGATGGCGTCGTACAGGGTGGGGTTGCCCTCGGGATCGCCCCCGCCGGTCCGCGCGGCGACCTCGATGTTCTTGACGAGCTTCGCGAACAGCTTGCCACGCTTGGCGTCGAGGGCGGCCTTCTTGTGCTTGGTGGTGGCCCACTTGGAGTGGCCGGCCATCTCTCCTCCATCTCTCTTTCGCGTCTACGCGACCTCGGACACGGTGCGAACGAACAAACAGCGGACCGCTCGTCCCCGGGCAGCCCGGGATGGAACGCGGTGGCGAGCACCCTCCTTTGCCGAACGGCCACGATCCTATCGGCCGCTTCACCCGCATCGGTCCTGTCGCCCATCCGGGCGAGGCCGGCGAGGCCCAGGCCGCGTACCCGCGTGCTCCGCGCACACCGGCTGACAGCTGCCAGGGCGCGCACGTCGCCCCGCGATCACTGCTGGTCAAGACTAGTGGTGACCGCGGGAACGCGAACGGTCAGGGCACACCCAGCAAGCGCAGTCCCGCCGCTGTCGCCCCCGCTGCCAGCACAACGACGACGAACGGCGCTTTCTTCCAGGCCAGCACACCACCGACCGCAACACCGGCGGGCCGGGCCCAACCCGCGAACTCGGCACCCTCCAGCAGCGACGACGTGGCGACGAGCGCGGCGAGGAGCACCACCGCCGACACTGCGAAAGACTTCTCCACCCTGGGTGACAGCTGTATCCGGGAGCGCAACACCGGTCCCGCGACGCGGAACGCGAACGTGCCCGCGCCGAGCGCCACGGCCGCCACGACAAGTCCGACGGGACTCAGCACGCCGCCGTGTCCTTTCCTGCTCGGTCCGTTCCGGAGGCTCGAGATGCCTCGGAAGATTTCTCGGATGTCTCGGAAAGCGTCGCGGAGGAGGTCTCGGTTGTTCCGGCGGACGATACGGACTCGCCGGAGGCTGCGGGCCTACCGGAGTCATCGGAACCGTCGCGGCGCAACAGCACCAGCACGCCCACCAGGGCGAGCAGCACGGGCAGACCCGCCGGGACGAACGGCGCGGCGGCCAGCGCCACGGCCACTCCGATCAGCACGGCTCGACGTGTGTCCGCGTCCCGCAGCGACGGCAACACGAGCGCGAGCAGGACCGCTGGGAATGCGGCGTCGAGACCGAACACGTCGGTGTCGGTGACCGCGGTTCCGAGGAACGCGCCGAGGACCACACCGATGTTCCACATGGTGAACAGCCCGATGCCGCAGGCCCAATAGGCGGCCTTACGGCGGGTGAGATCGCGCTGGGCGAGAGCGAACGCGACCGTCTCGTCGATCATCATGTGCGTGCCGAGCAGGCGAGTCGGCCAGCGCTTGCCGAGCACGTCGCCGATGGCGAACCCGAACGGGACGTGGCGGGCGTTGATGAGCAGCCCCGCGATGACGGCCGCGATCGGATTCCCACCGGAGGCCACGAGACCGACGAACATGAACTGCGCGGCCCCGGCGAACACGACCACCGACAGCAGCATGGGAGCCCACAACGGCAGGCCGGAGCTGACGGTGATCGCGCCGAAGGACAGGCCGACGATGCCGTCGGCGAAACACACCAATGCGATGTTCCGCGCGAGATCACGGTCTAGGGTTCGCCATATCGAACGCATCGTCTTTCATACTGGACACGCGTCCGAGTGTTCGTCAAGCCGAACGAGTGGACTTGTGGAGCGAACAACATGACGGAGACCAGGGACAACGGCAACACTTCCGGCACTCCCGACCCCGCCGACACCGGCGCCCCACTCGCGGCCATCGCGGCCTCACTGCAACGAGAACGCCGCAAAGCGGGACTGTCACTCGCGGAACTGGCCCGTAGAGCCGGCATCGCCAAATCGACGCTCTCGCAACTCGAGTCGGGATCGGGCAATCCGAGCGTCGAGACGCTCTGGGCGCTGAGCACCGCCCTCGGGGTCTCGTTCAGCCAGCTCGTGCAACCGGCCAAACCCCCGGTGCAGGTGGTACGGGCGGGCGAGGGCCCTCGATTCTCCGCCGAACGCGCCGACTACGTCGCCACGCTGCTGTCCCCGTGTCCCCCCGGAGCCCGCCGGGACCTCTACCTCATCCAAGCCGAGCCCGATCGGCCGAGGGAATCGGAACCCCACATGCCGGGCATCGTCGAACACGTCGTGCTTTGCGTGGGTCGCGCCCTGGTGGGGCTGCTCGACGACCCGGTGGAGCTGGGCCCCGGCGACTACATCGCCTACCCCGGCGACCTCGCCCACGTGTTCAAGGCGCTGGAACCGGGCACGATGGCCGTGCTCGTCTCGGAGCACGTCTAAAGACCGGGGCCACCTCCACCCACCCGAGGTGGAGATCAGCAGTTGTCGGAAGGCCTCACCAGCCACGTTCCGCGAGCCGGTGCGGAACGGGCACGTCGTCGACGTTGAGCCCCACCATCGCCTCACCGAGCCCCCGCGACACCTTGGCGATGACGTCCGGATCGTCGTAGGACGCCGTGGCCTTGACGATGGCCTCGGCCCGCTTGGCGGGGTCGCCCGACTTGAAAATGCCCGAGCCGACGAACACACCCTCGGCGCCGAGCTGCATCATCATGGCCGCGTCGGCGGGCGTGGCGATACCGCCGGCGGTGAACAGCGTCACGGGCAGCTTGCCGGTCTCGGCGACCTCCTCGACCAGCTCGTACGGGGCCTGCAGCTCCTTGGCCGCCACGTACAATTCGTCCTTCGGCAGGGCCGCCAGCCTGCGGATCTCGGTGCGGATCCGGCGTATGTGCGTGGTCGCGTTCGACACGTCGCCCGTACCGGCCTCGCCCTTCGAACGGATCAACGCGGCGCCCTCGGCGATGCGGCGTAGCGCCTCACCCAGGTTCGTGGCCCCACACACGAACGGCACGGTGAAGGCCCGCTTGTCGATGTGGTTGGCGTAGTCGGCGGGTGTGAGCACCTCGGACTCGTCGATGTAGTCCACGCCGAGTGACTGGAGCACCTGCGCCTCGACGAAATGACCGATGCGGGCCTTCGCCATGACCGGAATCGACACCGCCGAGATGATGCCCTCGATGAGGTCGGGGTCGCTCATGCGAGCCACGCCACCCTGAGCGCGGATATCGGCGGGAACCCGCTCCAGGGCCATCACGGCGACAGCACCGGCGTCTTCGGCGATCTTGGCCTGCTCGGGTGTGACGACATCCATGATCACACCGCCCTTGAGCGTCTCCGCCACGCCGCGCCTCACCCGCGCGGTGCCGTCCTGCGGTTCGACAAAGGTGCTGGACTGGGTGTTCGACACAGCAAAGCCTTTCACAGAGAGATCTCGGGGAGCGAAGAACTGACGATTCCAGCGTATGCCGAACGTGGCCTGCTGAAAGCAGCCATTATTCGACTATTTCAGCAGTCCACTTTCATCCGGTCGAGAAGCGCATCCCTGGTCCGGGCGGACTTCAGTCCTCGGTCGGGAGCACCAGATCCGGCTCGGCGATCTCGAAGTACTCCGGCCAAGGTGCCGTTCCCGCGAGGCGGAAGTACCGCACCCGAAGACGGCGCCGCAACGCCAACGCGTCCCGGACCGCGTCGTTGTAGACCCGGCGGGCGATCACCACTCGCTGTTCGGCGTCGGCGAGCTCCTCGGCGAGCCCGACGGGCAGCCGCGACCGATCGACCTGGGCGAGCCGACGGGTGAGCTCGTTCTCCGCCGACTCTCGTTCGGGCCTGGGTGCCGCCTCGGCCTCATCGGCCGCGGTACGCAACGCCTCCGCCTCGTGGGATGACAGAGCACTCGCCGCGACCGTCCTGGCCACCACGGCCCTGCGCGCGAGTGCCGCGTCGAGCGCGGCCCACCCGGCGTCCATGCGCACGTGCAGCCTGTCGAGCCGGTTCGCCGTCGCCACCAGCCAAAGCCCGAACGCCACCACCAGCGCTACGACGAACGCCAGCAGGGTGGTCATCGCGCTACGGCGGCGTCGGCAGCGACCTTGCGGGGGTCAGCCGCGATCGCGGTCTCGTATACCCGCAGCACCTGCCGGACCACGGTGCCCCAGTCGTACCGAGCGACCCGCCGGGTCGCGGCCTCCGACAGCCTGGCCCGTCGTGCAGGATCGGCGAGCAACTCCTGCAGCGCCACCGCGAGCGCCTCGGCGTCCCCGGTGGGGACGAGCATCCCGGCCCGGCCGTCGTCGAGCACCCGACGGAACGAGTCGAGAGCGCTGGCCACCACGGGGGTTCCCGCCGCCATCGCCTCGGTGAGGATCATCCCGAAACTCTCTCCCCCCAGGTTCGGCGCACAGTAGACGTCCACACTGCGCAACGCCCGTGCCTTGGTCTCGTCGTCCACCTGGCCGAGCACGTCGAGTCGAGGCACCAGTTCGGGACCGGCCTGCCGGTGCAGTGTCTCGACCTCTCCCCTACCGACGACGAGCAGTCGTAACGACGGCGACTCGGGCGCCAACAGCCGTAGGGCGTCCAACAGCACGCCCATGCCCTTACGCGGCTCGGTGTAGCGGCCAACGAACCCGATCGTGCCGCCTTCCCGTGGATAACCGTCCAACGGTTCGGCACCGGCGAAGAACGCCGCGTCCACACCGTTGGGTATCTCCACGGCATCACCACCGAGGTGTTCCACCTGCACCCGACGCGCCAGTGCCGACACGGCGATCCGCGCGGTGATCTTCTCCAGCAGCGGACGCAGCACCGGCTCGAACGCGGCCAACGTGCGCGAACGCGGCGTCGAAGTGTGGAAAGTCGCGACGATGGGCCCTTCGGCGACCGTCAACGCGAGCAGCGACAGACTCGGCGCCGTGGGCTCGTGCAGGTGCAGCACGTCGAAGTCGTGGTCCCGCAGCCATCGCCGCACCCGCGCGTACGAGACCGGCCCGAACTGCAGCCGGGCCACCGAGCCGTTGTACGGAATGCCGAGCGACCGCCCCGCGGGCTGAACGAATCCGGGCAGGTGGGAGGCCTCGTCGTCACCGGGCGCGAGAACCGACACGGTGTGCCCGAGCGCCCGGAGCGCTTTGGCGAGGTCCACCACGTGCCCCTGCACCCCGCCGGGGACATCGAACGAGTACGGGCACACGATGCCGATCCTCACGACGCCCTCCGTTCGTCCGCGGCCACGTCCCCGACGTCGTCGGCACCGCTGTCGGGTTCCCTGTCCGCGGTCCAGAACGGCTGCAACATGTGCCAGTCGGTGGGGTGCGCGGCGATGTCGCCGGCGAAGATGTCGGCGAGCGCCTGGGTGGCGGCGGGCACCTCTTCGCGGCTACTGACCCGGATCCGGGGATGGACCCTCACCGCCCAACCACCGTCGGTGAACCAGGAGCCCACGGGCAGCAGAGCGGCGCCTGTGCTGAGCGCCAGTCGCGCCGGCCCGGCGGGGAACCGTGCTTTCTCACCGAAGAACGTGACGGGCACACCCGACCCGTTCAGGTCGCGGTCGCCGACGAGGCACACCACCTTGTTCTCCCGCAGGCGTCGCAACAGCGTGCGGAACGACACACTGCCGTCGGCAGGCACCACCTCGAAACCGAGCGACTCGCGGTAGGCGACGAACCGCTCGTACAGCGATTCGGGCCGGAGCCGCTCCACCACGGTGGTGAAATTGCCGAAATGCGCGACCAGCCACACCCCCGCGACGTCCCAGTTGCCGGTGTGGGGCAACGCCAACACCGCGCCGTTGCCCTCTTCCAACGCGGCGTCGAGATACTCGATACCGGTGAGGTCGACGCGGCTGCGCACTTCGTCGATGTCCATGGACGGCAGGCAGAACGCCTCCTGCCAGTACCGCGCGTACGAACGCATGGCACGCCGGGTGAGGTCGTCGAGCTCCACCGGCCCCGCCTGCGGAACCACTCTGGCGAGGTTGTGTCGTAGTCGGGCGGCTCCGCCTCGGTTACGACGGGCGGCGATGTCGGCGCCCATCGCGAACAGCGTGTTGACCAGTGATCGGGGCAACTTCGGCACCACACGCCACCCCGCGGCATACCCCCACTCCGCGAGCCTCTGCCTGCTCACAGTCGCGCCTTTCCCGCCGCCTTCGCCACCGCCGTGATGCGTTGCACCAAGGTGATCACCGAGAGTCCGGCCAACAACCACTGCGACACCTCGACCGCGTACGGCAGACCCAGCCCCGCCAGTCCGGTACCGACCAGCGCGATGATCAGCCGTTCCGCGCGTTCGATGAGCCCGCCGTTGGCGGCGTCCCCGAAGCCGGACGCTTCCGCCCTCGCCTTGACGTAGGAGATGACCTGCGCGAGCACAAGGCACAGCAGGGCGGCCGCGCCGACACGTGGGTTGTCGGCGACGGCGAATCCCCACCAGGCGATGGCGGCGAACAACGCGCCGTCGACGAGGCGGTCGCACGTGGCGTCGAGTACAGCCCCGAACGGAGTACTTCCCTGTACCCGCGCCATCGCGCCATCGAGGAGATCCAGCATCACGAAACCCCACACGACGAACGTGCCGACGAGCAGCATGTCGGTGGGGAAGAACGCGAGCGCTCCCCCGGTGGCACCCGCGGTGCCGATGAGGGTCATCGCGTTCGGAGTCAGACCAGCGCGTACCAGCGTGGCACCGATCGGGTCGGTGACGCGGGACACAGAGGCACGGGCGAAGATGTTGAGCATCTCATCCTACGGGTGCTGACTGACGAGTTCGGATCGACTCGGCATGACAAACCCTATCGAGCAACCGCGTCATCCACGCCCTGTGCCCCTTCCAGCGTGTCACCGACGACAGGCTAGGCCGACTCGGACAGGCGGGAATCGCCGGTACCAGCCGGGTCCGCCGAGTCACCTTCGGACTCGTTTGCCGCCGCCTGGGCGCACTCCGGCGCCAGTCGATCGATGATCGCGGCGCTGATCGCCCCCAGCTCGCGGACCTGCTCGGGGGTAAGGACGTCGAACAGCCCCTCTCGCACGGCCTCGACGTGCCCGGGGGCCGCCGCACGGATCGCCTCCAAGCCGGCCTCGGTGAGGCGAGCGAACGCGCCTCGCTTGTCCGTGGGACAGGCTGTCCGGCGAATCCACCCCTTGCTCTCCATCCGCGCGACCGCGTGCGAAAGCCTGCTGCGCGACGACCGGGTGGCCGTGGCGAGATCACTCATCCTCAGCTCGTGGCCGGGAGCCTCCGACAGGGCCACGAGGACGGCGTAGTAGGTGGTGGGCATACCCGCGTCCCGCTGGAGCCGGGCTTCGAGATGCCCCCGGAGCATGTCGATGGCCGCCGAGAAGTCACGCCAGACGCGTTGCTCCTCATCTGTGAGCCATCGAGGTGTGGACATAGCCCCATGGTAGCCCCTGCCAGAATCGTAGTTGAGCACTCAATCAGGTGTAGCGCACATCTCATCGAACATGGTTGAGAGCTCAACCATCAGTCGCCTAGTCTCGTAAGTAGAGGCCGGTTCCTGGCCCTTTTTCCACAACAGTCTTCGAAATCTTTCGGAAATCTTCAGGGAGGATCTTCATGACCAGCACCACGACCGCCGTTCCCGGCTACCTGACGGGCACCTGGACCATCGACTCGGTACACTCCAACGTGGGCTTCATCGTGCGCCACCTCGGCGTGTCCAAGATCCGCGGCAAGTTCACCGAGGTCGAGGGCGAGATCAAGACCGCCGAGAACATCCTCGACTCCTCCGTGACGGCCACCATCAAGGCCGCGAGCATCGACACCACCAACGCGCAGCGCGACGAGCACGTCCGTGGCTCCGACTTCCTCGACGTCGAGAAGTACCCCACGCTGAGCTTCCGCTCCACCGGCATCCGCGCCGACGTCGACGACTACCTCATCGACGGTGAGCTCACGCTGCACGGCGTCACCAAGCCCGTCACCCTGACCGCGGAACTGGGCGGCTTCGGTGACGGCCAGACCGAGGGCAGCAAGGTACTCGGCGTGTCCGCTCGCACCGAGATCAACCGCAGCGACTTCGGCGTGGGTGAGAACGTCCCGAGCGCGGTCGTCGGCGAGAAGATCACGATCGAACTCGACATCGAGGCTCTTCGTCAGAACTGAGACGGGCTCACGTAGGACGTCATAGGACGCCCGGTCTCTCACCAAGCGTCCGCGAGCAGCTTCCGGGTCTCCCCGAGCAACTGTGGAAGCACCTTCGTGTGGCCGATGACCGGCATGAAGTTGGAATCGCCGCCCCACCTCGGCACCACGTGCTGGTGCAGGTGGGCGGCGATTCCCGCCCCTGCGGCCACCCCCTGGTTCAACCCGATGTTGAATCCGTGTGCGCCGGACACCGTTCTGATCACGCGCATCGCGTGCTGGGTGAATTCGGCCAACTCCACCGTCTCCTCACTCGTGAGATCGGTGTAGTCGGCCACGTGCCGGTACGGCATCACCATCAGATGTCCGGGGTTGTACGGATAAAGGTTCAGCACCGCGAACACGGTCTCGCCCCGGGACAGGATCAGCGCCGTTTCGTCGTCCATGTCGACAAGACGACAGAACGGACACCCGCCGGGATCGTCACCCTCGGGCTTGTTCTCCCCTTGGATGTAGGCAAGCCGATGCGGGGTCCAGAGTCGTTGCAGTTGATCGGGGACCCCGGCACCGTCCTGCTCGACGAACTCTCGTTGCGAGCCGTCACCGTGCTCGCCGTCACCGACCAATGAACGCCCCCAGGTTCTCCGCCGTCGGGGACGCGTTCTCACGACGCTTCACCCAGTCGGCCACGGCGTCGACAGCCGTCGCCACGGGAACGCCGTTGATCTGACTGCCGTCGCGGAACCGGAACGACACGGCGCCCGCCTCCACGTCCCTGCCGCCGGCGAGCAACAGGAACGGCACCTTCTGCGTGGTGTGGGTGCGGATCTTCTTCTGCATCCGGTCGTCGCTGGTGTCCAATTCGACCCGGATACCCCTGTCCCGCAGCGCCTTCTCGACACCTCGCAGGTGCTCGACATGGGCGTCGGCGATCGGGATGCCCACCACCTGCACCGGCGCCAACCACGCCGGGAACGCACCCGCGTAGTGCTCGGTGAGCACGCCGAAGAAACGCTCGATGGACCCGAATAGCGCCCGGTGAATCATCACCGGCTGCTGCTTCGACCCGTCGCTCGCCTGATACTCCAGTCCGAAGAGCTCCGGCTCCATCAGGTCGACCTGAATGGTCGACATCTGCCAGCTGCGACCGATGGCGTCCTTGGCCTGAACACTGATCTTCGGCGCGTAGAACGCCGCGCCGCCCGGGTCGAGCACGAGGTCCAGTCCACTGGCATCGGCGGCCGAACGCAGCGCGTTGGTGGCGCGTTCCCAGTCCTCGTCGCTACCGATGGATTTCTCCGGGTCGCGTGTGGACAGTTCGAGGTAGAAGTCGTCGAGACCGTAGTCGCGTAGCAGGTCGAGCACGAACTGCAGCAGTGACTTGATCTCGTCGTGCATCTGGTCGACGGTGCAGTAGATGTGCGCATCGTCCTGGGTGAAGCCCCTCGCCCGCGTGAGACCGTGCACGACTCCGGACTTCTCGTAGCGGTACACGGTTCCGAACTCGAACAACCGCAACGGCAACTCTCGGTAGCTACGCCCACGCGAACGGTAGATGAGGTTGTGCATGGGGCAGTTCATCGGCTTCAGGAAGTAATCCTGACCGGGCTTACGCACGGTGCCGTCGTCGTCGTACTCGGCGTCGAGGTGCATACCGGGGTACATGCCCTCGCGGTACCAGTGCAGATGTCCGGAGGTCTCGAACAACTGCCCCTTGGTGATGTGGGGCGTGTTGACGAACTCGTACCCGGCTTCCTTGTGGCGCCGCCGTGAGTAGTCCTCCAGCTCCTTGCGCACCACGCCACCCTTGGGGTGGAACACGGGCAGCCCCGACCCGATCTCCTCGGGGAAGGAGAACAGATCCAACTCCGCGCCCAGCTTGCGGTGATCGCGCCGTTCGGCCTCCGCCAGCATCTCCAGGTAGGCGTCCTGCGCCTCCTGCGATTCCCACGCTGTGCCGTAGATGCGTTGGAGCTGCTGGTTCCTCTCGTCCCCACGCCAGTACGCCGCGGCCACGCGGGTGAGCTTGAACGCGGGGATGTACTTGGTGGTGGGCACGTGCGGACCGCGGCACAGGTCGCTCCAGACCCGCTCCTTGGTGCGAGGGTCCAGGTTGTCGTAGATGGTCAGCTCACCGGCGCCGACCTCCATGACCTCGGAGGTGTCCACCGCGTCGGCGCCTTGCTCGGACTTGAGGTCCACCAGTTCGAGCTTGAACGGTTCGTCGGCCAATTCCGTCTTCGCCGCTTCCACCGACTCGACGACGCGGCGGGAGAACTGCTGCGCCCCCTTGATGATCTGCTTCATGCGCTTCTCCAGCGCCTGCAGGTCCTCCGGCGTGAAGGGACGATCGACGGCGAAGTCGTAGTAGAACCCGTCCTTGATCGGCGGCCCGATGCCCAGCTTGGCCTCGGGGAACTGCTGCTGCACGGCTTGAGCGAGTACGTGCGCGGCGGAGTGCCGGATCACACTGCGTCCGTCCTCACTGTCGGCCGCCACCGGCTCCACCTCGACGTCGGCGTCCGGCACCCACGCGAGGTCACGCAGAGTTCCCTCGGGGTCACGCACGACGACGATCGCCTCAGCGCCCTTGCTCGGATAACCCGCCTCACGCACCGCGGCACCCACCGTAGTGCCTGCTCGCACCAGCACGCGCGTGGCTGACGACGAGGCTGCGGCGGACGACGACTGTGACACGGGGAACTCCCTTGAGACATGGACTGACTGCAAGCTCGATGCTAATCGCCGAGCTCGTGGTCCCCGCCCCGGGGCGGACAAGGTCGCCACACGGGCCATCCCGTCGGAAACCACGCCGAACGAGCCGAACTGTGTTATCGGACACACAGTGGGCGCGGTTACAGGCTTGCCACAGCCGCCGAGGTGGCCGCTACTCTGAAGAAAGCGCATTCTCGAGGAGACTCAGGCCACCGAATGCCAGATACCCTCGAGGCTTGCGTGGCAAACGTCAAAACGAAACACCCCTCGTCTCGACGAGACAGCGGACACCCCCTTGGTGGGAGAAGCCGCAACCCTCGGGCCGCCCGGTCACGGGGCAACAGCAGGCCACGCCGACAAAGTCGGCGACACAACACATTCATCGCGTTCACTCGTGCCGGGGTGTGTGCCCCATCGTGGCTGGTTGGAAAAAATGACCGAGGGAACATGGAGACAGACCCGGAAAACCGGGCCTGTCAAAGAAAAACAACTGAATGTCGTGGTGGGCGATACTGGGATCGAACCAGTGACCTCTTCGGTGTGAACGAAGCGCTCTCCCGCTGAGCTAATCGCCCCTCTCGATGTGGGAACCACTGTAGCGGAGGCTGATCGGCACCCGAAAGGCGGGGTCCCCTTCACAAGGGAAGGGGCCGACCCAAGAGGCAAGGCCCCGACGTTTCCGCAGGTGACAACCCGACGAGAGGAGCGGGCGAGGCCCGCGGACGATCCCGACGGGTCGCGTGTCTGCTGCAACATTCGCGCGACTTATCTGTCCTTTCGTTCGTTGACCCGAGCAGGATGTACCAGAGCCCAACGGCACGACACGCACAAACGGGTGATGTTCGGTCCACAAGGAGCCGAATTGACGCCGGAATGCGTCTCACGTAGAGACACGGCCGGCACCGGCCGGAAGGGAGCAGAAGGGTAACGACCATGCGAAACGATCACGTGACGCTCCGGTCCACGGCGGTCTTCGACCTCCTGGCACCGCGAACGCCTCCAGTTCCGGTGAAGGTCGAACTGCGGTACGACACCCGCGACCCGTACGCGGTCGTCGCGGCATTCCGAACCGGACGCGCAGGTTGGGTCGAATGGGTCTTCGCCCGCGACCTGCTGGCCGACGGACTGCTCGGCGAAGCGGGCGACGGCGATGTCCGCATCCGGCCGTCGATGGAGGACCCCGACTCGGTCTTCGTGGAACTGAGCTCGCCTTCGGGACACGCGATGTTCGAGGCCTCCGCGCAGGAGCTGGCCGACTTCCTCGACCAGACCTACGACGTCGCGCTGCCGGGCAACGAACACCTGTGGGTCGACGTCGACGATGCCCTCACCCGGCTCATTCCCCACGATTTGGGCTGATCATGGCCTCGGGCAGGAGTATGCGCACCCCCCGTGTAAACGGCCCGGAGGGCATCCGATACAGTTTTTCCCAC
>JAJYTH010000107.1 GCA_021793175.1 Actinomycetes bacterium | reverse complement strand
GTGGCTCGACGGCTACAGCGCTCACTGAGCAAACGCAACGTCGTTCACCAATCGATCGTTCTTCGTGGGAGAAGGAGCAGTACGTGGCTAGGGCTTGCGTCGGCATCATCATGGGCAGCGACTCGGATTGGCCGGTGATGAAGGCCGCCGGCGGGGCCCTCGACGAGTTCGGAGTCCCGTACGAGGTAGGCGTCTACTCGGCGCACCGCACACCGCAGCGCATGCTCGACTACGCCAGTTCTGCGGCCGAACGTGGCCTGCGGGTGATCATCGCGGGTGCGGGAGGGGCCGCGCACCTGCCGGGCATGGTCGCCGCGGCGACACCGTTGCCGGTGATCGGCGTGCCCGTTCCGCTGAAGCACCTCGACGGCCTCGACTCGTTGCTGTCGATCGTGCAGATGCCCGCGGGCGTGCCCGTCGCCACCGTCTCGGTGGGCGGGGCACGTAACGCGGGCCTGCTGGCAGTGCGGATGCTCGCCGCCTCCGACACGGCGTTGCGGGGGCGGATGGAACGTTTCCAGGACGACCTCGAACAGCTGGTACTCGACAAGGACGCCGCCCTGCGCGCGCGGATCGACGAATAGGCGTCGCTTTCAGGTGAGCTGCTCGCGCAGTCGTCGTTTGAGGACCTTTCCGGCCGCGGACGTGGGGATCGCGTCGACGAAACGGACCTCCCGCACTCGTTTGTAGGGCAGCATCTGTTCGTTGACGGCTTTCATGATGGCCTCGGCGGTGACCTCGTCCCGCCCCGGTGCGCGCACCACGAACGCGACGGGCAACTCGCCGACGTTCGGATCGGGACGGCCCACCACGGCTGCCGCCGCCACCTCGGGCAGGGCCACCAGCAGTTCCTCCAACTCACGTGGATACACGTTGTAGCCCTTGTAGAGCAGCATGTCCTTGGCCCGGTCCACGATCGACAGGTAGCCGTCGTCGTCGAGGACCCCGATGTCGCCGGTACGCAGCCATCCGTCGTCGAGCACGGCCTCGGTCTCCTCCGGCCGGTTGTGGTAGCCCCGCATCACCTGCGGGCCGCGCAGGCACACCTCGCCGGGCGTGTTCGGTGGCAGTTCCTCACCGCCGTCCACGGACACGATCTTGACCTCGGTGTCGAAGATCGGCACCCCCACAGTGCCCACCTTGCGCACGCCGGAACGCCAGCTCGGCGCGATCGTGGCACCCATCGTCACCTCGGTGAGGCCGTAGCCTTCGGTGATCACCGCGTCGGGGAAACGGGCGAGCAACGCCTCGCCCATCGCGCGTGGCATGGGCGCCGCACCCGAGGTGATGCCCCGCACCGACGACAGGTCTGCCGTGTGGAACCGCGGGAAGGCCAACAGCGCGGCGTACAGAGCGGGCGCACCGTTCATCGACGTCACCCGGAGTCGCTCGGCGTCGGCGACGTAGGCGTGTGGGTCGAACCGGTCGTGGATCGTGACGGTCGAGCCGCTGAGCACGCCGATGTTGAGCCCGCCGATACCCATCGCGTGGAACCACGGGGTGAGGTTGATGCTCTCGCCCGTGCCCAGTGGCGTGGTCCATTCGGCCTCGTCGCCGATCTGCACGACGGTGGCCTCGCCCGCGTCGTCGAGAGCGGGAACGGCACCGGAACCCCAGCACACGTACTGCAGTGCGTTGACGACCACGTTGCGGTGGGTCAGCCGCACTCCCTTCGACCGGCCCGTCGTGCCGCCGGTGTAACCGAGGTGCGCGAGGTCGTGCGCGGGGTCGATTCGCACGTCGGGCCGGGTCTCGGGCGCCGCGGCGACGAACGTGTCGAAGTCCAGTGCCCGCGCGTCCCGAGGGCGATAGGTGAGGACCAGTTCGATGTCCATTCCCGACAGCGCGTCGGCCACCCCGCCGTGGGTGACCACGACCCGTGCGTGGGAGTCGGCGAGCTGGTCGGCGAGTGCCTGCCGGGGCAGTAGCGGGTTGGTCGGGCTGAACGTCGCCCCCGCCAGCAGGGTGCCGTAGTAGGCGATCGGAAAAGCCAGGCAGTTCGGCAGGTGTAGGGCCACGGTGTCACCGGGGCCGACACCTCGTTCGCGCAGAGCGTTGCCGAACCGGCACGCCGCGGACCACAGTCGCGAGAAGCTCAGTTCCTCGTCCGCGTGCCGGAACGCGATCCGATCACGGTAGCGGGACGCCGCACCCGCCAGCAGTGAGCCCACGGGCACGTTGGGATAGGTCAACGACCTCGGAAGTCCGGGAGGATACGGCCTCGCTGTGTTCGCCATCACTCGACGGTACGAAGCCGTCATCCGCCGAACAAGGAACGCGGACCGGGTGGAGTAAACCGTTGGTCGGCCCGCACAAACCAGCCTCACGAACCTCGGTCCGTGCGCACAACCCCCGCGGTAGGTCCTATGCCGGGACCACCGAGACCCGCCGGAGCCGCCGGAGCCCCGTTCGGATCGCCGTCCGGGGCGACTCAGCCCAACCCGACTCAGCCCAGGTCGACGGTGGTGCGTTCGGCGTCGCGGTGTTCGGTGACCTTGTCGGGGTCGGCGTTGGTCACCTGCACCAGGTGCGCACCCGCCGCCACCGGTGCCAACACCGCGTCCAGCGCCCCGTCGGGCAGTGTCCACGCACGAGTGGACAGCACCCGGTCGCCTTCGCCGATACCCAGCGCCGTCGCGCGTTCGCGGGCGCGGGCGGCCAACTCGTCCACGGTGGTGCCGAGCAACGCCGGGGTGTCTCCGTCGATGGGTAGCAGGGGTGAAAAGTCGTCACCGCACGTCCGGGCTTCCGACAGGTAGTCGAACGCGCCTTCGGCCGGGGCCGTGGTGAGTCCGCGGCCGAGCGGGTCGAGGGCGACGACCGCGGTCGACTCGGCCGCACTGCCGTCGACGTCCGGACCGACGAAGGCGACGGCCGCCTCGGCAGGGTCCTGCACGACGTGCGCGCCGCACCACCAGGCGCCGAACAGCACACCCATCGTCTGCCAGTGGGCGGGCAGGTCGACGGCGACCTCGTCCCCCGGTTCGATGTCGAACTCCTCCACGAGCCAGTTGGCGGTCTTGGCCGCCCAGTTGGCCAGAGTGGCCACCGAGAGCTCGATCCGGCTGCCCTCGGCGTCGTCGTAGTGGGTGATCACGGGCCGGGCCGCCGAGGACGACAGCAGTGGCCGCAACAAGTGCTCGGTGAGGCTCATGCGACCAAGCTAACGCCCCACGCCGAACAGGGCCGCACCGTGTCCGCAAGTTGCGTAGCCGTGTCCGCAGCCTGCGTCGTCGTGTCCGCAGGTGGGGTAGCGGCCCGCACGCGCATTCGGTATCAGTTCACGCATGTCACGCCGTCGGAGGTGATTTCTCCGCCGTCGCTCTGCGGCGTCGACCCGCCCCCGGAGGTCCGCTCGCCGTCTTGGCTTGCCTCCTCACCGTCCGCCACGGCGTCGGCGATGAACTCCCGCACTTTCTCCACGTCGACCTGCACGATGCTCTGTTCCCCGTCCGGACTCCACGCGGCGATGTCGACGACGGGAATGGTGACGAACGAGAAATCCCCCGACGCGATGCCGCGGGTCTGCCCGGCGAATTTCAGCAGGTCCAGATCGGCGTCCAGCACCAGCGAGCGTCGCAGAGTGTCGGCCAGTTTCTCCAGCTTGTCGATGTCGGTGAGGGTGCCCGCCGAGAGCACCTTGTTGAGCGCGGACGCCAGGAACGCCTGCTGTCGCTGGATCCTGTCGAGATCACCGCGCGGCAGGTTGTTGCGTTGCCGCACGAACGACAGCGCCTCCCCACCGGAGACGGTCTGTCGCCCGGCGGCGAAGTTGGCGCCGGAGTCGGGATCGAACGTGGGGTGGTTGAGGCACACTTCCACGCCGTCGAGTGCCTCGGTGAGCAAGTAGAAGCCGAGGAGGTTCACCTCGGCGTAGTGATCGATACGGACCTGGGTGAATCTCTGCACCGTGCGCACCAGTGCCGCGCGGCCGGCCTGGTCGGATTCGCGTTCCACTTCGGAGTGATCGGTGACGCCTTCGCGCCGGAGCTCGTCGGTGGCCTGGTACTTCGCGGTGCCGTACACCGAGTTGATCTTGGCGTGCTCGTCGTCGGAGATCGAGACCCAGGTGTCGCGCGGAATCGAGATCCCGGTCGGGGAGGACCCGTCGTGCGGGATGCGCAGCAGGATCAGGGTGTCGGTGCTCACGCCGGGCTTGTTCTCGGTGCGCAGCTGTTCGAGCACGTGCGGGGGGAGGGGATTACCTTCCATGTCGGTGCGCGAATCGGTGCCCACCAGCAGAATGTCGGTGGCTCCGTCGTCTTCGGGCGGTGTGGAGTCCTCGTCGTCTTCGGGCGGTGTGGAGTCCTCGTCGTCCGGTTCGTCGTCCTGCTGCAACGCGTCGGTGGTGTTGACGTTGTCCTGTAGGACGTCCAACGCGGAGTAGGCGTAGCCGGTGACGCCGAGCGCGATCACCGACAGCAGCGCCACTGCGGAACGTACCAGTGCTTTGGCGGTTTTCCGTCCCGGTCCGCGGGCCGGTTCCCCGCCGGCGGTGCCGGATTGCTCGTCGGGGTTTCCGTCGAGTTCCTCGTCGGGCTCTTCCTCCGCTCCGTCGGCTTCGTCGACACTGTCTGCGTTGTCGGTTCTGTCGGTTCCGTCTGTACTGTCGTCGGAGCCGGGATCACCACCGTCGGCGTTGGAGTCCTCCTTCGCCCCCGTGGTGGACTCGGGTTCGGCCCCGGAACCGGACTCCGACTCGTCACGGCCGGGCGAGGATCCCTCGGTTTCCTCGCCTTCGACCCCAGGGCGTTTCTCACCCTCGTCCACGGTGGTTCCCCTCCCACCCCGCGTGCGGTTACCAGCGAGTCAGCCTAGTAGACGCACGGCACTCCACCTGCGGTGATCGGCCCGTCTTCGGCTTCTTCCGAGCCCGCCGACTCCTCGTCCGATTCGGTTGTCCCGGCTTCTCCCGCGCCTTCCCCGGGGCCGGGCTGCTGTTGTGCCTTGAGGCCGGCACCTCCGGAGAGTGGCTGCATTCCGCCCAGCTCTTCGATGTCGCGGGGCATGGCGGGCAGCGTGAAGTCCTCTCCGAGGTGCAGAGAGAGCGTGCCGGGGGCCAATTGTGGGTCGGCTTCGGCGGCGAGGTCGGCTCCCAGGGCTGTGCGCAGCGCGTCGGCACCGGCCTGCTCACCCGGGGCGTGGTAGATCGCCGTGGAGTTCTGCTGTTCCGCCCGCGCATAGCTCTCGCCGCCGAAACCCTGGCTCGACAGCAGTGCCCGCGTGTCCTCGCCCAAGGAGGCGCCTGCCGTGGCGTCGTAGATGTGCACCGTGTAGTTCTCCGCGCCCGGCACCGTCTCGGGCACCGTGTCCATGCGCGGGTCGCCCTCGCGTTCCTCGGGGATCAGTTCGTCGACGAACTCGCCGATCTGTTGGGGGTCGACCTGTAGTACGGACGCGCCGCCGATCATCATGTCCTGCACGACGGGAACCGTGTGGAACTCGATCTGCCCGCCGGAGAGGCTGCGCATCTGGTTGGCGAACTCCAGCAGATCCCAGTCCTCGGAGACGATCACGGACTTCTGCACGGCCGAGATGACCTCGGACAGGCGCGACGGGTTCAGCAGAATGTCGCCGGAGAGCATCTTACGGGCCAGGCCGGACAGAAACGCCTGTTGGCGGTTGATGCGGTCCAGGTCGCTGCGGGGAAGGCCGGTGCGCTGACGGACGAACGCCAGTGCCTGCACACCTTCGATCGTCTGCCTTCCGGCGGGAAGGTCGATGCCGGACTTGGCTTCCTTCGCGGGCTCTTTCAGACAGACCTCGATGCCGCCGACGACTTTGGTGATCTCATAGAAGCTCGCCAGGTTCACCTCGGCATACCGGTCGATCATGCCGGGCCTGCCGACGAGCTGTTCGATGGTGGCGATGAGGTTCTTGCGGCCTTCGGCCTCGGCCTGCGCCTCCATCGCCTTGGTATCGGTCTCGCCCTGGGCCCGCAGGGTGTTGAGGGTGTCGTTGTAGGCGAAGCGGAAAGCGGTGTTGAGCCGGTTGTTCCCGTAGCCGCCGGCGAGCTCCACCCAGGAGTCCCGGGGGAAGGAGATGGCGGTGGCGCTGGTGCCGTCCTGGGGAATGTGCACCAGGATCATCGTGTCGGTCTGTTTGGTGTCCTCGTCCTCGCCCGCGTGGAGCATGTCGAGCACTTCCTGCGGCAGGGGGTTGCCCTGTGCGTCGGTGCGGCTGTCCATGCCGACGAGGAGGATGTCGATGGCGCCGTCCAGTGGTTCCGCGCCGGGTTCCTTGTCGTCGAACACGTTGGTCGTGGCGAGGTTCGACTGAGCGGTCCCGATCATCTGCCAGCCGTAGGCGGTGAGCGCCAGCACCACGACGGACAGCAAGGAGATGATGCTTCTGCCGCTGATGAGGCCGATGGTGCGGAGCCGCGACCGGCCTTGTGTGTCTGGCGTATCGAGCGGTTCCCGTGCCCCGTCGGTCACGTACTGCTCCTCCCCCGTCGTGGTGTCGCCCGGTCAGGTTACTGACGTCTCGCGAGAGGAGACGTGTACGAGTTCCAAAACGTTGCTTCGACGTTGCGTTCGGTTCGCTTTCGGCTGCGTGGCACACTGCCCCCGAAGCGAGGTTGTGGGAGGACACGATGCGGGTACTGGTCACGGGCGGCGCGGGTTTCATCGGTTCGCACTACGTGAGGCAGGCATTGTCCGGCGGGTACGACTCGTTGCGTGATGCCGAGGTCGTGGTGCTCGACAAACTGACCTACGCGGGCAACCGCGACAATCTCGCTCCCGTCGCGGACAGTCCCCGGCTTCGGTTCGTCCAGGGCGACATCTGCGATCCCGTCGTGGTCGGTGAGGTCATGACGGGTGTGGATCTCGTGGTGCATTTCGCCGCCGAGTCGCATGTGGACCGCTCGATCGTCGGGTCGGCCGACTTCGTGCTCACCAACGTCGTCGGGACACAGACGTTGTTGCAGGCGGCGTGTGACGCCGGGGTCGGCAGGTTCGTCCACGTGTCCACCGACGAGGTGTACGGCTCCATCGACGAGGGGTCGTGGCCCGAGGATCATCCGTTGGAACCGAACTCGCCGTATTCGGCTTCGAAGGCGTCCTCCGACCTGCTCGCGCGATCGTTCCACCGCACCTACGGGCTACCGGTGTGCATCACACGGTGTTCGAACAACTACGGTCCGTACCAGTTCCCGGAGAAGGTCGTTCCGTTGTTCATCACCAATCTCCTCGACGGCAAGCGGGTCCCGTTGTACGGCGACGGCCTCAATGTGCGGGACTGGCTGCATGTGGACGATCACTGTCGCGGCGTCCAGCTCGTGGCCGACCACGGGCGTCCGGGCGAGATCTACAACATCGGCGGCGGAACCGAACTGACCAACCGCGAACTGACCGAACGGCTGCTCGCCGCTGTGGGTGCCGATTGGGAGATGGTGGAACACGTCGAGGACCGCAAGGGGCACGACCGGCGTTACTCGGTGGACATCACCAAGATCAGCACGGAACTCGGATACCGCCCGGAGGTGGACTTCGAGACCGGTCTCGCAGACACTGTGCGCTGGTACACGGAGAACCGGCAGTGGTGGGAGCCGTTGAAGGAGCGCGCCGCCCTGACCGCGCGGTGAATCCTCGCAAGTCCCGGGTACCGGTGACCGAGGCCGAGACGAAGTGCGAAGGCAAGGCGGGTGGCGATGAGTCGATCTGACGACACGGAGAGCGCGGGGCTCGCGGTACTGGTGCCGGGAGGACAGGGACAGCTCGGCCGGGACCTGTCCGCCGCGGCGGCCGCCCTCGGTGATCGTGTCGAAGTGGTCGCGCCCGGATCGGCGGAGCTGAACATCACCGAACCCGGTGCTGTGGTGGAGGCGGTGGCCGACCTCGCTGCGGGGGCGGCGGAGTCGGGTCGTCGAGCCGTGGTGATCAACGCCGCCGCGTACGCGGCTGTCGACGCCGCGGAGGAGAACGAGGCCGCGGCGTTCGCGGTGAACGCCGACGGGCCGCGAGTGCTGGCAGCCGTGTGTTCCTCACGCGGTGTGCCGTTGGTGCACGTATCCACCGACTACGTGTTCGACGGTGCCGCCGACCGCCGCCCTTACCGGCCCGACGACCCGTTGGGGCCGCGCAGTGCGTACGGCCGCACCAAGGCCGCGGGAGAGGACGCCGTCCTCGGTTCCGGTGCGTTGGCGTGGGTGGTGCGTACGGCGTGGCTCTACGGTTTCGGTGGGAACAACTTCGTGCGGACCATGATGGACCTGGAGGCCCGCCGCGACACAGTGTCCGTTGTGGATGATCAGCGGGGGACTCCGACGTCCTCGGCCGACCTCGCGCGTGGGCTGCTGGAACTGGCTGACCGCATCACCTCGGGCCGGGCTCCCCAGCGCAAGGTGCTGCACTGCACGAATGCGGGTGAGACCACGTGGTTCGGCCTGGCGCGTGCCGTGTTCGAGGAACTCGGCGCCGACCCCGAACGGGTGCGCCCGTGTTCGACGCGGGAGTTCCCTCGCCCCGCGCCACGCCCTGCCTATTCGGTGCTGTCCAACGAGGCGTGGGCCGAGTCCGGGTTGACCCCGCTGAGGCCGTGGCGGGAGGCGCTTACGGCGTTCTTCGCGGATATCCGGGCTCAGGACTCCACGGCGCGGCGGTAGGCCGCCAACGTCGTCTCGGCGCACCGCCGCCAGGTGAAACTGGCGGCGTGTGCCCTGCGGGTGGCGGAAGTGGAGGCGGCGGACGGTTCGGCCACGGCGTGGCGGAGCGCTTCGGTGAGCGCCTCCACGTCCCCGTATGGGACCAGTCGTGCCAGCCCGCCGGAGACCTCCCGCAGTGACGGCACGTCGGTGCACACCACGGGCACGTCGCACGCCATGGCTTCGAGGATGGGAAGGCCGAAACCCTCGTCGCGGGACGGGAGCACCAAGGCCGACGCGCCGGCGACCACACGCTGCAGGTCCACATCGGATAGATAGCCGATGTGTCTGGTGCGTGCGGTGACGGGGAAGTCCCCGGGGCCCGCGAACACCAGAGGCGGCAGGGTCTCGTCGGCTTCGTGAGCCCGAAGGAGCCAGTCGAGTCCCTTACGTGGCCCCGGCGCTCCCGCGAACAGCAGGTACTTGTCGGGCAGGCCGAGACGGCGCCGGCGGTCCTCTCCGGGAGGCCGCCCGGTGAACCAGCCCGCGTCCACACCCAGCGGCGTCACCTCGATCTTGTCGCGGTCCACGTCGAGTCGTTCGGCGACGGAGTCGGCGACCGCCGCTGTCGGAGTGCAGATCACGTCGGCCCCGGCGACACCGCGCCGCACCAGTTCGGGCAGGCCGCGGTCGCTGGGCGCGAGCTCCTCCGGGGCGTCGAGGAACGCCAGATCGTGGATGGTCAGGACACGCGCGGCACGCAGGGTCGGCGGGAGCACGAAATTCGTGCCGTGCACGACGTCGGCGCGGCCCGCGAACGTCTCCACCGGTGGGAAATCGAAGCGTAGCCAAGCAGCGCGCAGCAACCTCGCGGCCACGGGCATCCCCCTGGCCCGCACACCGTGTGGGAGCACGGAACGGAGTCCACGCCAACCACGTAGCGTGAATCCCACGGCACGTGTGTCCACTCCGGACAGCGAGGCGAGTTCCTCCGACAGCGAGGCCGTGTAACGGCCGATTCCCGTGCGATGGCCCAGTAGCGGCGTGCCGTCCAGCAGTACCCGAAGCTGTCGCCTAGCCACGGCGCAGCCCTCGGCGGGCGAGTTTGAGGACCCGTCCCTTGACCCGGCGGGCGAGTTCGGACGGGCCTCCCTCATCGAGATAGGACTTCACGAGCGCGAGGTCGCGACGCACGAGTTCGGCCTTGCTCTTCGGAGGAGCGGGCGCGAGCAGGTCGCCACCCGGGAGCCGGTCGGCGGCCGGACGCGGGTCGCGGCAGAACTCCACCAGCGGTCGCAGCACGTTCGGCCACGTGAACCGCTCGGCCACGGCGGCCATGCGTTCGCGGCAGCCTTGCGCGAACTCGGTGTCGTACAGGCACCGTTCCAGCGCCTCGGCCAGTGCCGCCGGGTCCTCCGCGGGCACCACCACACCGAGCCGTTCGTCGCGGATCAGGTCGGCGAACGCGTCGCCGTCGGTGGTGACGATCGGCAGCCCGGCCCACAGATAGTCGAGCACCCTCGTGCGGAAGGCGAACATGGTCTCGACGTGTTCGAAGTGGGTCGTGACGCCGCAGTCGGCGTCGAGCAGCCAGTTCTGCCGTTCGTCGTAGGGCACCCATTGTTCGTTGAAGAACACGTGCTTGTCGGTCAGCCCCAGTTTGTCGGCGAGGCGTTGCGTGCGCACAGCGATGTTCATCTCGCCGACCTCGGGGTTCGGGTGCTTCATGCCGAGGAACACCAGCCGCACGTCGGACCGTTCGGTGCTCAGCCGTTCGATGGCGCGCACGAGTGTGAGCGGGTCGAACCAGCTGTAGACACCACCGGCCCACAACACCACGCGATCGTCGGCGGCGATCCCCAGGTTGGCACGCAGCCCTGGGCCGGTGCGGCGCGGAGGCTCGGGCGACAGGCCGAACGGCACCACGGCCAACAGCGACCGGGTCGTCGGGTCGGCGTCGTAGAGTCGGGGGGACAACCGGCCCAGCGCCGTCAGGTGGCCGAGCCACAGGTGTCGCTGCCGTTCCGAAGCGCACAGGAAGAAGTCACCGCGCTCCAGCTGGGCGTCGAGGACCCGGGTGACATCGGCGAGATCGGCCTCGCGTACGTCGTCGGGTGCGTCGCGGCCCTGTTCGAGCAGTTCCCGGTGCACGGGTTCGGAAACT
>JAJYTH010000106.1 GCA_021793175.1 Actinomycetes bacterium | reverse complement strand
TCACCGTTGCAGCATCGGCCTCCGCGGCCTGATAGGAGTGAGGGTCGGTGGAGTCCTCGATGATGGAGGACACCTCGACGTGGTCGCCCCCGACGGCCTCGACGACATCGGCCCACACATTGGTGGACGTGGCGACCGGCACCCGATCGTCCGTGCCGTCGAAGCCGTCTTCACTGCCTTCACCACCGCAGGCGACCGCGCCCACGACCAGTGCGGCCGACAGTGAAATACCAGCGAACAGACGACGACGGCGGACGGCTTGCATCGAAGACCCCATCCCGGCCTATTGGAAATGATTTTCGATATCACTGTACAACACCGACCCCCGGTTCGCCCACCGGTCGAGTGAATTACCCTGCTACTCAAAGCAACCATGTGACGCACGTTGTCCACTGCTTCTGCTGTGGCTTCTGAACCGTTACGGTTTGTTCATGAACCGGCCGATGCGAACCAGGCGGCAAGCAACACTCGCTTCACTGGCCGCCGAACTGGGCGTGTCCAGGACCACTGTGTCCAATGCGTACAACCGGCCGGACCAACTGTCGCCGGAGCTGCGCCGACGCGTCCTGGAGACAGCCCGCCGACTCGGGTATCCCGGCCCCGACCCCGTGGCCAGGTCGTTGCGCACCCGCAAGGCCGGGGCCGTGGGCCTGCTGCTCACCGAGAACCTGTCCTACGCCTTCCGTGACCCCGCCGCTGTGGGTGTGCTCGAAGGTCTCGCGCTCGCGTGCGAGAACGCCGGCGTCGGCCTGCATCTCGTGCCGGCCAGCCCCGGCCGGGAGGAGGTCGCCGCCGTACACCGCGCGGGCGTCGACGGGTTCGTCGTGTACTCGGTACCCGACGACGACCCTCACCTCGAGGCCGTCCTGTCCCGCCCGGTACCCACCGTCGTCATCGACCAGCCTCAACTCGAAAACGTCGACCGCGTCGCCCCCGACGACGAGGACGCCATCGTGCGAGTGGCCAATCACGTCGTGGGCCTCGGACACCGCCAGATCGGCGTGTTGTGCATGCGGCTGGCACGCGACCGCAACGACGGTTTCGTGTCCCTGGAACGCCAACAGCGTGCGCGCTACCACGTCCAGCGCGCACGCCTGGCCGCGCTCGCGAAGACGTTCGAAGCCGCGGGAGTCGACTGGAACACCGTCCCCGTGGTCGAGCGCTTCGACCACACCGTCGACGACGGCGCCACAGCGGCGAGGCAGCTGCTCGACGCCCACCCCCGCGTCACCGCACTGATCTGTACCTCGGACATCCTCGCTCTCGGCGCACTCGCCGAGGCCGGCCGACGAGGGTTGCGGGTCCCCGCCGACCTGACGATCACCGGCTTCGACGGCATCGCCGAATCCTCCCGAGCAGGACTCACAACCGTGCACCAACCCGTGCTGGAGAAGGGCAAAGTCGCGGGCAAGCTCCTACTGGAAGCCAACGACCGGATCGAACCAAAAATGATCACCCTGCCCACCGAACTGCGGATCGGCACCACATCGGCGCCACCACGCACTGCTGAAGAACAATGGTTCGGCCCCTGACCGGAAGGTCAGCGACCGGCAGGACTATGCACTGACCCGGGCAGGAGTAAGACCCCATGACCGCGATCGACCTGCTACTCGAACGCAACAGAGAACTCGGCAACGTCGTACGGGGTGACCGTTCCTCACCGCGGCCTTCACTTCGCGTGGCCATCCTGACCTGCATGGACGCGCGGATCCGGGTGTTCGAGATCTTCGGGTTGCTGCAGGGTGAGTCACACGTGCTGCGCAACGCGGGCGGCATCGTCACCGACGACGCGATCCGTTCGCTCGCCTTGAGTCAGCGCAAGCTCGGCACGCGGGAGATCCTGATCGTGCAGCACACCGACTGCGGGTTGAACACGGTGACCGAGGACAGCTTCAAAGACGAACTGGAGGAGGCCAGCGGCATGCGCCCGCCGTGGGCCGTCGAGGCGTTCCGCGACGTCGACGCCAACGTCCGACAGTCGATCCAACGGGTCAAGCGCAATCCGTACCTGCTGCACACCGACCTCGTGCGCGGATTCGTCTACGAAGTGCACACCGGGGTGCTCCGCGAAGTCGTCTGATCCGCTCGTCCCCGATCGGGTTAGTCTTCCGGGGATGCCCATCGACCCCCAGACACTGCTCGACTGGTTCGACGCCAACGCGCGGGACCTGCCGTGGCGCCGCCCCGACTGCACCCCGTGGGGTGTGCTCGTCAGCGAGATCATGCTGCAACAGACACCCGTGGCCAGAGTGTTGCCGGTGTGGCAGCAGTGGATGGAGCGCTGGCCGAAACCGGCGGACCTCGCCGCGGCCCCGCAGGGCGAGGTACTGCGAGCGTGGGGCAAACTCGGCTACCCGCGCCGCGCACTGCGGCTGCACGCGGCCGCGAACACCATCGCCGACGAACACGCGGGCGAGGTTCCCGCCGACATCGACACGCTGCTGAGGCTTCCCGGCATCGGCGCGTACACGGCACGAGCGGTCGTCGCCTTCGCCTACGGCAAGCGCGCGCCGGTGGTGGACACCAACGTTCGTAGGGTGATCGCCAGGGCCGTCCACGGAGCCGGTGACGCCGGTCCCCCAGCGACGAAACGGGACCTCGACGACGCCGAGGCATTGCTGCCCGACGGCCTCGACGAAACCCGTGCCGCCCGGTTCTCGGCGGCATTGATGGAACTCGGCGCGCTCGTCTGCACCGCCCGCAAACCACAGTGCGAGGACTGCCCGCTGCTCGCCGACTGCGCGTGGCAAAAGGCAGGCCGACCTGCGTATACGGGACCGGCCAAGCCGACTCAACGCTACAGCGGCACCGACCGCCACGTGCGCGGCCTGCTGCTCGACGTGCTCCGCGGAACCACCGGCCCGGTGGAGAAGGCACAGCTCGACCTCGCATGGCCGAAGGCCGGTCAACGCGACGCGTGCCTGGCCTCGTTGCTCACCGACGGACTCGTGGAACAAACGGCTGACGGTCGCTTCGCACTACCTGGCGAGCATTGACAAACAACTCGGAGTAGTTGGCAAGATCCTCACCACGCCGTTGCGAGGGAGAGATCACCATGCCCGGGAAACGCTCCATCGACCGCCGCACGTTACTACTCCGCTCAGGCCTCGCCGCCACAGCCGTGGGCGCCGCCCTGGCAGTGCCCGCACAGGCCGCCGCCACCGGCAGACGCCAGGTGGAGATCCCACACATCTACGACACGGGCAACTGGCAAGCCCGGCCACCGAGCGGGCCCATCACCATGCTCGACCACCCGCCCACATACATCGTCGTACACCACACCGTGGAGCCGGGTAACACCGACGACTACTCGCTCGAACGCGCGTTCGCGATCTCCCGCAGCATCCAGAACTTCCACATGGACTCGAACGGGTGGATCGACACGGGCCAACAGTTCACGATCAGCCGAGGCGGCTACATCACCGAAGGCAGACACCGCAGCCTCGAAGCACTGACGGGAGGCGTCCAGCACGTCATGGGCGCCAACGTCGCCAACCACAACAGCGAGGTCATCGGCATCGAGAACGAGGGCCTCTACATGGAAGTCGACGTTCCACAGGCACTGTGGGACTCGCTTGTCTCGCTCGTGGCCTACATGGCGTCGCAGTACAACATCAGCCCCGAGCTGATTCGCGGGCACCGCGACTTCAACTCCACCGCCTGCCCCGGCGACGTGTTGTACGCGCGACTGCCGGAACTGCGGCAGGACGTCGCCGACCGGCTCGGCGTGTCCTTCCGTGAGCCCGCGCCGACACCGCTGCTGCGGCCCGGCGACACGGGCGAGAAGGTGCTCACGGCACAGCAGCGACTGCGGGCACACGGTTACGACGTGCCCACCGACGGCGTGTTCGGCGACACCACGCGGGACGCGGTGGCGGCGTTCGCCGCCGACAACGGAGCCGCCCAGCCCACTTGCCAGGCCTGCTCCCACGCCGAAGAACGCGGCTACCTCGGCCGCGACATATGGGAACTGTTGGCCCCGCGCTGAGGGCGTTCCGGCACCGGGGGACCGCATTTAGCCCGCTAAACGCGGTCCCCGAGGCGTCAGCCGCACCCCACCGACAACGTTTAGCGGGCTAAATGTCGTCCTAGGCCACGTGGTCAGCCGTGGCGCCGACGGCACTCTCTTCCGGCCGACGCTCGGATACGGTTCGGTCGACCACCGAACAGTGGCGAAATCTCAGCCGACCCGCCCCGCGCACGACTGTCGGCACCGGCGGCACTGGCGACACTGTCAGCGCGTGACGAGGGCCGGTCCCTCGGCATGAGCAGCCGAAAAATCGCGAACAGATTCCCGCCCGGCCACCCGTCGCCCGGCCCAGCCGACACGGCCGACACGGGCGACTCAGCGCCACGCCCGTTCACCTTGCGTTCTCACTCAGATCACTCCGGGTAGTGACACCAGCATGTGATGTTGCTACCATCACACCCTGAGTTAATCCTATTAACACCGTAACTGTCTTTTTCGAGGCGCGGCGGAACACCGACGGACCCGGTCGTCGGCTCGTCCATCTGGGGAGGAAACAATGGACCCCTTGACACTCGCCGGACAGGCTGTCTCCTACCTGTGCGGATATCTGACCCAGGTGGCTTCCGGCCTGGTACAGCGAACACAGGATTCCGCCGCCGAGGCGCTGTACAACCTCGTCGCGACTCGACTGCGCCGCACACCCGTCGGTCAACAGATTCTCGGTGCACTGGAGGCCGATCCCGGAAACGACCAGGCCGCTCACGACGCGAAACAAGTACTGGCCACGGAAGCCCAGCACGACCAGGCCTTCGCAGCGGCACTCGGCCGAGCCGTACAAAGCGTGTGGCACACGCCGGGCGGTGTTTCAGGGTCCACCGTCGAGCAGGTCAACGTCACCGCGTCCGGCGCGACCATGAAGAACTCGGCCGTCACAGGCACCGGCAACATCGACCAATCACGGCGTCAGACGAAGATCTCGTTCGGCGGCGTGAGCATCATCGCCGCGATCGTGCTGTTGGGTGGCACCGGTTCGGTCATCGCCGTGAGCACCGGAGGCGTTGACGCCAACTCGATCGGCGACGCACCCGGCGAGGAAGGTGTCAGGGAGACGGCCAAAGCCGTCATCGATGCGTTCTCCTCGGGCGATTCGGAGCTGTTCTGCGACCTCCTGCTGAGCGAAAAGGTGATAGAGATCGAAGCCTACACAGGGCGTTCGTGTTCGGAAAACTTCGATGTCCTCATGGAACGAATTCCACCCGAGTGGGAACAGCAATTCGAACGACTTGAGGTCCTGTCAGTGGATATGGATTCGCGGATCCGCGCCGTCGCCGAGATCGGCATCCCGCTTCCCGAGAACTCTTTCGAGATTCGCATGGAGAACGAGATGGGTCGGTGGCGTGTGGACTTCGGAGAGGACAACAATCTGCCCCAGTTCGGTGTCCCGTGATCCTGAGCCAGCCGTCGGGTTCACGACATCGCGGGCGGTTCGTACTCGATGCCGAGCAGTTCGCAGATTCCCCGACACATGCGTTCGTGCATGGGACTCATGTCGGTGAACGTGGCGCTCATGAGGCCGGAGACGTCGAAGGACATCGAGGCGTACATGCGCGACCAGCATTCGATGAACACGAGGATCGCGCCGAGCGGCATCGGCTCCAGGCCGACGAGAACGCGGTAGTTGTCCAGCTGCTTTTGCAGCGCGGGCTCCAGGTCATCGTCCGCGGGCACGTCGAACGGCCGTTGCCGCCACAGCTGAAGGTACGACTTGCCGAAGGTCCCACCGACCTCGACCGTCCAGGTTTTGGCGATCTCGCGGTACACGTGCCCGACCGGGGGCGGCGGGACGCCGAAGACGAATCCGTACTCCGCGCGGTTCCTCGCGGCCCAGGCGGTGAAAGCGCGGATCATGGCGGTGATCTGCCGGGCCGGGTACTCGGGGTGCCGCGCCGCGGCGGCTCCGAGTTCACCGACGAGCTCGTCGATCACGTCCTTGGCCAATGTGTAGACGAGATCGTCGCGGCTTTTGTAGTAGCGGTAGATGGCGGGAGAGGTGATGCCGATCTCCCGAGCGATGGCCGCAAGTGTCACCGCATCGATGCCGCCCGACACCAGAAGCCGTCGGGCCGTTCGACGCAGGTCGCGGTCCAGTGCCACACGTAGTCGTTCTCGCCGATTCGCCACCGCACCTCCGTCCTCCACAGCATACGCGAACCCGGTGACACCCGCGCGACGGTTTGCTATGATCCATTCAACAAGTTAATGGCATTAACTGAAGAAAGAGAGCTCTTTAGACGTCACCGTGGAAGCGCGGTGAGCAACCGTCGAGGCCGGGAACAGCGCGGCGGCGAGGTCCCGGCGAAGCGGCCGGAGACGGACTCTCCGGTGGAGCGTGGTCGGGCCTTTGTGGGGGAATGGCCCGACCACGTGTGAAGACGCACGACCGCCCGCGATCCCGCGCACATGCTCACAACTACACCGCGCCGTTCGACGGGAGTCCGGACAGAAAAGCTTCCACTGCCCCTCGGAAGGTCTCGGGCTCATCGTCGTGCACGACATGCCTCGCGCCCGGCACCACCAGGTGCCGGGCGTTCGGTGCGCGTTCGGCCAGTTCGGCTTGTTGTCCCGACGGCATGGCCGTGTGTTCGCCCTCGATCACCAGCATCGGGCACCGCACTCGCTCTACATAGGACCAGTACTCGCGCTGCCCCCATTCGGAGGCGATCGCGTACAGGTCCTCCAGACCGGCCATGAGGTGGTAGCCGTCGTCGCGTTCCTCCACGCATTCGACGAAGTAGTCGCCGACGTCGCCGAAGAACTCCCGCACCTGCGCCAACGACCGGAACGGCACCGGCCATGACTCGAAATAGCCGCGCCAGGCGTCCACCGTCCTGCCACGTTGGTCGGGGGCCATGTCCTCCACCACGACGGCCCTCACCAGATCCGGTCTCCTCGCCGCCGCCACCCATGCGTGCAGGCCGCCCATGGAATGTCCGATGACCACGGCGGGTCCTTCGGCGAGGTCGCTGATCAGCTCGGCGACGTCGTCGGCGAACTCCTCGGTCCGCCACGAGCCCCGGCGGCGGGATCGTCCGTGGCCACGCGCGTCGAGTCCGACGACGTGACCGTAGGGAGTCAGCCACCGCGACACCCGCCACCACGTGGTCGCTCGTCCCATGAGCCCGTGCAACAGCACGATGGGTCGTCCCTGCCCGCCGAAGTCGACAACGCTGGAGGCCAGCGAAGATCGAACGGGCATTAGGCTCCCTCCATGCTCAGCCGTCGTAGTCGCGTGGTGACTCTGTGCGGAATCGTCTGCATCGTAGCCGCCTGCACCGCCCCGCAGGATCAACAAGATCAAGCAGAGGAGCGGATCGCCCCCACCCACGGGGCCGCCGGTATCGGCGACGAGTACTACCCCGAAGCGGGCAACAGCGGCTACGACGTCGAGAACTACGCGGTGACCGTGCGATACGACCCGCGCAGCGGGCATTTCACCGGAGACACGACCGTCACCGCGCGGGCCGAACAGGACCTTTCGCGGTTCAACCTCGACCTGCGCGGGTTCACGGTGTCGTCGGTGGAGGTCGACGGCGAACCCGCCGAGTTCAAACGTGTGGGCGACACGGAACTGGTGATCACGCCGTCCGAGCCTGTGCGCGAAGGCGATGTGCTGGAAACACGGGTCCGCTACGAGGGCGAGCCCGTCCCCGCCGACAGGGGACAGCTCGGCGGTAACGGCTGGTACCACACGTCCTCGGGTGGGGCTTTCGTGTTGGGTGAACCCGAGTCGGCGTCGTACTGGTTCCCCGTCAACGAACATCCGCGGGACAAGGCCAGCTTCACCCTCACCGCTTCCGTGCCCGAGGGGTGGACCGCCGTGTCCATCGGCACGAGTGGCGAACCGACCACGAAGGACGGTTGGACCACGACCACGTGGACCGAGTCCGATCCGATCGCCAGCTATCTCACCGTGTTCGCGGTGGACAAGTTCACCATGGAAACGGGGCAGCTTCCCGACGGCACACCAGTGCGCAACGCCTTCGCCCCCGGCGCCGACGAGGCCCGTGACAAGGCGGAACGCACCGAGGAGGTGATCGCCTTCCTGGAAAGCCGATTCGGTGACTACCCCGCGAGCACCGTGGGCGGCATCTATCTCGACACCGACCCCGGTTTCGCCCTCGAAACGCAAGGGACCCCGACCTATCCCACCGAGCCCACCGTCGACCTGCTCGTACACGAGCTGGCCCACCAGTGGTACGGAAACTCGGTGTCGATCCGATCCTGGGCGGACATCTGTCTCAACGAGTGTTTCGCCGGCTACGCCGCCTGGCTGTGGTCCGAGGAGAAGGAGGGAACTGACCTCGACGCCGACTATTGCAACCAGATCGAGCTGTGGCGCGACCACGCCGATTTCTGGGCCCGGCCTCTGTACGACATGGGGGCGGGCAACGAGTTCGACGCCGTCTACGACAAGGGACCGCTCGCCGTGCACGCGTTGCGCCTGCGGATCGGCGACGAGGCGTTCGACCGACTGCTTCGCGAGTGGCCCGCCGAACACGCGAACGGCAACGCGAGCTGGGAACAGTTCGAGGAGTTCACCGAACGCATCGCCGGTGAGGAGTTGGGCGGGTTCTTCGACGCCTGGTTCCGCGGCACCGAGCTGCCCGCCGAGGAGTACCTGCATCCGGACTCACACGGCCGTTGAACAGCGCACCCCCGCTCGTGCCAGCTACCGTAACCGGTATGGCAGTAGTGAAGATCAACGCGATTTCCGTGCCCGAGGGCGCGGGTCCGGAGTTGGAGCGACGTTTCGCCGACAGGTTGCACGCCGTGGACGACCAGCCCGGTTTCCTCGGGTTCGAGTTGCTACGGCCCGTGGCCGGGGACGACCGCTACTTCGTCTACACGAAGTGGGAGTCCGAGGAGCACTACCAGGCGTGGGCGCAGGGCTCGGCCAAGGAGGCACACGCCGGGCAGCGCGGCAAGCCCGTGGCCAGCGGCGCGAACCTGCTGGAGTTCGAGGTCGTGCAGAGTTCCAAGCCGAAGTCGTAGATGCGTGAGGAGTACCTGCGCGCGGCCGAGTCGATCTCCTCGGCCGATGCGCTTTTGGTGTGTGCGGGCGCGGGGATGGGCGTCGACTCGGGCCTGCCCGACTTCCGCGGTGATGAAGGCTTCTGGCGTGCCTACCCGCCGTATGCCAGGTTGGGGCTGCGGTTCGTGGAACTCGCCGATCCCGAGCATTTCGCCGAGGACCCCGAACTGGCGTGGGGTTTCTACGGGCACCGGCTGAACCTCTACCGCGATACGGAACCGCACGAGGGGTTCGCGATCCTGCGGAAATGGGGCGCGGCCAAACCCGGCGGGGTCCACGTGTTCACGTCCAATGTCGACGGCCAGTTCCAACGCGCCGGGTTCGACGACGTGGCGGAGGTGCACGGCTCCATCCATCATCTTCAGTGCCTGGCTCACTGCGGTATGGGGATCTGGTCGGCCGAGGACGTCACGGTGGAGGTGGACCCCGAGACCATGCGGGCACGACCTCCGCTGCCGTCGTGTCCGCATTGTGGAAGTCTCGCCCGGCCCAACATCCTCATGTTCGGTGATTGGGACTGGCTCGGTGATCGTTCCCAGGCCCAGCTCGACGCGTTCACCGAGTGGCGGCGAGCCAATCCGTCGCTGGCCGTCGTGGAGATCGGGGCCGGGCTGGCCGTACCTACGGTGCGTAGGCAGGCGGAGTTGGCGAGCGCGGCCAACGGTGCGCTGGTGCGCATCAACCCGAGAGAACCGCAAGTACGGCACGGCCGTGGGGTGTCCTTGCCCGTGGGGGCGTTGGAGGCACTCACCACGCTCGACTCTCTGTTGTCCGACGCCTAGGCCCTACCGGGCACCCCGGTAGTCGCCCCTGCACCGCCGAACAGCTCTATCCGCACGAGGCAAGCTTGCCAAAGACACGACGACGCCCCCGCACGTCGTGTGCGGGGGCGTCGCCTCGTCACTCTTTACTATTTACTCCTGCTCCGGTTCGCCGGAGGACTCCTCACTGCCCGCGGCGGCGATGCTCACCGGCGGGGCGTCGGGGACGTCCAGCGGCTTGGGCTCACCGCGGAAGGTGAACCTGGCCTGGTCGTCGCGCTCGTCGCCAATCTCCCAGCCCTCGACGTCCACGATGATGATCTGGCCGGGCTGGACCTCGCCGAACAGGATCTTCTCGGACAGCTGGTCCTCGATCTCCCGCTGGATGGTCCTGCGCAGCGGCCGAGCGCCGAGCACCGGGTCGAAGCCCCGCTTGGCCAGCAGAGCCTTGGCCTTGTCGGTCAACTCCAGAGCCATGTCCTTGGCCTTGAGCTGCTCCTCGACCCGCGACGTCATCAGGTCCACCATCTGGATGATCTGGTCCTGCGTGAGCTGGTGGAAGACGATGATGTCGTCGATCCGGTTGAGGAACTCGGGCCGGAAGTGCTTCTTCATCTCCTCGTTGACCTTTTGCTTCATCTTCTCGTAACGATTGGCCTCGTCGTTACCCGAAGAGAAGCCGAGGCTCACGGACTTGGAGATGTCCTGTGTGCCCAGGTTCGAGGTGAAGATCAGCACCGTGTTCTTGAAGTCCACCGTGCGGCCCTGACCGTCGGTGAGGCGACCGTCCTCCAACACCTGCAGCAGGGTGTTGTAGATCTCCTGGTGCGCCTTCTCGATCTCGTCGAACAGCACCACGGAGAACGGCTTGCGACGGACCTTCTCGGTGAGCTGACCGCCCTCCTCGTAGCCGACGTAGCCCGGAGGGGCACCGAACAGCCGCGAGGCGGTGTAGCGGTCGTGGAACTCACCCATGTCGATCTGGATGAGCGCGTCGTCCT
>JAJYTH010000012.1 GCA_021793175.1 Actinomycetes bacterium | reverse complement strand
CGTTCCTGCGCATGGCATGGTCTGGGGGACAACTACACATCGCGGGAGCTCGCGCCTTGGCGGGCTGAGAGGGCGGCTGGTGTCCATTCTTCGGGACCCGGCGCCGCCGACCGCACGAACCTGACCGGGTAATGCCGGCGTAGGGAGTGATTCCGTCGTGACGACGCTGCACGGTGCCGACCAGGAAACCAGCGGATTCGAACCCACCGTCACCACCGGCCCGATCACGGGCTCTCGCAAGGTCTACCTCGACACCGAATCGGGACTTCGGATTCCCGTTCGGCGCATCGACCTGTCGAACGGCGAGCATTTCGACGTCTACGACACCTCCGGGCCTTACACCGACCCGGAGGCCACAATAGACGTCCACAAAGGACTTCCTAAACTGCGGGCCCAGTGGATCGAGGGCCGGGAGCACAAAACCCAGCTCGGCTGGGCGAAAGCCGGGGTCATCACCCCGGAAATGGAGTTCGTCGCCGCGCGGGAACGCGTCGACCCCGAGTTCGTCCGCTCCGAGGTGGCCCGCGGCCGCGCGGTCATCCCCGCCAACCGCAACCACCCCGAGACCGAGCCGATGATCATCGGCAAGAACTTCCTCGTCAAGATCAACGCCAACATGGGCAACTCCGCAGTGTGGTCGTCGGTGGAGGAGGAAGTCGACAAGATGGTGTGGGCCACCCGCTGGGGCGCCGACACCGTCATGGACCTGTCCACGGGCAAGAGGATCCACGAGACCCGTGAGTGGATTCTGCGCAACTCCCCCGTGCCCGTCGGCACCGTGCCGATCTACCAGGCACTGGAGAAGGTCGGCGGCGACCCGACGAAGCTGTCGTGGGAGGTCTACCGCGACACCGTGATCGAGCAATGCGAGCAGGGTGTCGACTACATGACCGTCCACGCGGGAGTGTTGCTCCGGTATGTGCCGCTGACCGCCAACCGGGTCACCGGCATCGTCTCCCGCGGCGGTTCGATCATGGCCGCGTGGTGCCTGGCGCACCACAAGGAATCGTTCCTCTACACGAATTTCGAGGAACTGTGCGACATCCTGCGCGAATACGACGTGACCTTCTCCCTCGGCGACGGCCTGCGACCGGGCTCCATCGCCGACGCGAACGACCGTGCCCAGTTCGCCGAGTTGGAGACGTTGGGCGAGCTCACCCGTATCGCGCGGGAACGCGATGTGCAGGTGATGATCGAGGGCCCTGGCCACGTGCCCATGCACAAGATCAAGGAGAACGTGGAGCGGCAGGAACGGCTCTGTGACGAGGCACCGTTCTACACGCTCGGTCCGCTGGCCACCGACATCGCACCGGCCTACGACCACATCACGTCGGCCATCGGGGCGGCACAGATCGGCTGGTACGGCACGGCGATGCTGTGCTACGTGACGCCGAAGGAGCACCTCGGTCTGCCCAACCGGGACGACGTGAAGACCGGCGTCATCTCGTACAAGATCGCCGCGCACGCCGCCGACCTCGCCAAGGGCCACCCGTACGCGCAGGAGTGGGACGACGCGTTGTCGAAGGCCAGGTTCGAGTTCCGCTGGAACGACCAGTTCAACCTCTCCCTGGACCCGGACACCGCGCGTGCGTTCCATGACGAGACGCTGCCCGCCGAACCGGCCAAGACGGCGCATTTCTGCTCCATGTGCGGGCCAAAGTTCTGTTCCATGCGCATCACCCAGGACGTTCGCGCCTACGCCGAGGAGCACGGCCTGACGAGTGTCGAGGCCATCGAGGCGGGCATGCGGGAGAAATCCCGTGAATTCACCGAGAAGGGCGGACAGGTGTATCTACCGGTGGTGGACCGATGAGCCGGACACCGAGGACAGCGTTGACCATCGCGGGATCGGACTCCGGCGGCGGCGCTGGGATCCAGGCCGACCTGCGGACGTTCTTCGCCTGCGGGGTGCACGGGATGACGGCCGTCACGGCGGTGACCGTGCAGAACTCCGTGGGAGTCCACGGATTCACCGAGATCCCGACCGACGTCGTGGCCGCGCAGATCGAGGCCGTGACAGGTGACATGGGCGCGAACGCCGCGAAGACGGGCATGCTCGCCACCGCGGAGATCATCACCACTGTGGCTTCCGCGGTGGACAAGGTGGGCATCGGTCGGCAACACGACGTACCGCTCGTCGTGGACCCCGTCGCCGCGTCCATGCGCGGTGATCCGCTGCTGCGTGAAGAGTCTCTGGAAGCCATCCGCACAGAGCTGTTCCCGAGGGCGACTCTGGTGACCCCGAACCTCGACGAGGTGCAGCTGTTGACGGGACTGTCGGTCACCGACGTGACCGAGCAACGCAAGGCCGCCGACGCGTTGCTGGAGCTCGGCCCCCGGTGGGTGCTCGTCAAGGGCGGGCACATGGCCGACAGTTCCGAGTGTGTGGACCTGCTGTCCGACGGCACACACGTCGTGGAACTCTCCTGCCCTCGCCACGACACGCCCCACACCCACGGCGGAGGCGACACACTCGCCTCCGCCATCACCGCGCACCTGGCCAAGGGGTTCGACATGCCCGACGCGGTGGCGGCGGGCAAGAAGTTCATCGAACGATGCGTGATCGAGTCCTACCCGCTCGGCGAGGGCGTCGGGCCGGTGTCACCGTTCTGGCGGCTTGGAGCGGAACTTCCGAACCCGACGACGTGAGTCCGGGTGCGCCGTCAGTTCAGGGAGAACACGCCGACGCCGTTGGCCACGGCACGCGGTTCCCCGTCCGACGGGTCGTTGACCACGGTGGTGTGTGGGGCCCCCGGCTCCCGCATCACCATCGTCGACGAACCACCGCCGTCGAGATTGATCACGTCGGTGGCGCCGAAGGAGCGGACCAACTCGGCGAGTTCGGCCACGGTCATCCCGACGCTGTGTTCCGACCGTCCATCCACGACGACGAGCCACACCGTGCGTCCATCGTGGCTGATACCCGCGGCCGTCCGGGGCGCGAGCACCGTGGTGTCCAGGCCCGGGAGGTCCTCGCCGTCCCGCGCGATGGGGAAACCACCCACGGCGAACGTCAGCGGCGGCCCCGCGGGGGTGACCAGGCGGTGGGTCACCCTCACCCGGTCCCCCGGGTCGAGTGTGTCCAGTTCGTCGGCACCGCTCTCCCTGCCGACCAACACGAGGGTGTCCTCGGGGATCGGTCCCGCACCGGGTCGGTCGTGCTCGGCGACCACCACGCCGTCACGAACGACGACCTCCTCGGTCTCGTCGCTGCACGGCGCCGTCTGCCCGGTGTCGTCGCCACACGTCGCTCGCACCCGGTCGGCCTCGCCCCATTCATCGGTGAACACGGCGATACCGTCCTCGGCGAGCGCGTAGGTGTTGTGGCCCTCGATGTCGAATGTGGCCTTGTCGGTTCTGACCTCGCCTTCGAGCTCCAGCTCGGCCAGCCGTGCCTTGCGGTTCACCCCGACACCGAACACGTCGCGGGTCGATGTCGTCGGAGGCAGTTCGGGGCCGAAACGCTGGGCGTCGGGAACCGCGGACTTGAGTTCCTCCCCCGACGCGATGGCGGGGCCGACAGCCGCACCGGTGGCCTCCACTCCCTCGTGGGCGGAGGAGATGTTGAAGAAGTCACCGTTGACCCCGGCGAGCGCGCGCTGCGCGTCGGCCATGTCGGGGATCTCGTCCGTCGCCGCGACCCGCCCCGGGTGCAACAGGTCCAGCCTCGCTTCGCGCAGGTCCACGGTCAGCAGGTGGCCGAGCACCGTGCCATGCGCGGTCGTCAATTCCAGGGACCGGTAGCTCACGCCCTCGGCCACCGGGAGACGTTGCTCGGCCGCCGCGGGCGCGGCGAGAGCCGGAGCGGC
Source organism: Actinomycetes bacterium (assembly GCA_021793175.1). Classification (GTDB taxonomy): domain Bacteria; phylum Actinomycetota; class Actinomycetes; order Mycobacteriales; family Pseudonocardiaceae; genus Saccharomonospora. The sequence continues at coordinate 46,723 of JAJYTH010000012.1, read as the reverse complement.
GGTGACAGTGAGGCAGCCGGTCAGGACCGCGGCGACAAGCGATCCTCGGCGTAGGTGCGGCATGGCGATCGTCATACCGCAGACCCTGGCATCGCCGGCTGCCCATGACCTGGAATATCGGTGAACGGGCGGTGAAAGACCGCGATGAATCGTCGAACGACCGACAACGAAACGGACCCGGCCCCTGTGGGTGGTAAGTCCGTACGAATCGGTCCCGTGGCCGCCGGGACGGATACCCGCTCTTTTGCGTTGTGGGGCCCCGAACTCACTCCCACATGACTTTCCGCGACACTGGTGGAATGAGCAACAAGCGACCTCCAGCTGCGTTGACCATCGCCGGGTCCGACTCCGGAGGCGCCGCGGGACTCGAAGCGGATCTACGCACGTTTCTCACCTGTGGTGTGCACGGACTCGTGGCCGTCACGGCTGTGACCGTGCAGAACACCCTCGGCGTGCACGACAGGACCGACATCCCGGCCCACATCGTGGCGGGCCAGATCGAAGCCGTCGCCGCCGACATGGGCGTGGACGCCGCCAAGACGGGGATGCTCGCCTCGGGCGAGATCATCGAGACGGTCGCCGACACGTGCGAACGCTTGGGAATCGGTGGTGATATGGGTATTCCGTTCGTCGTCGATCCCGTCGCCGCGTCCATGCACGGTCACCCGTTGTTCGACGACAGCGCGCTGGCCACGTTGCGGGAACGGCTGCTGCCGATGGCCACGGTGGTCACCCCGAACCTCGACGAGGTGCGGCTGCTCACCGGCCTGGAGGTCACCCGTCGGGAACAGATGCGGGACGCGGCGGTCGCGCTGCGCGAACTCGGCCCCCGGTTCGTGCTCGTGAAGGGCGGCCATCTCACCGACGACCCCGAATGTGTGGACCTGTTGTTCGACGGCACGACGTTCACCGAACTGCCGGGACAGAGGCTCGACACACCACACACCCACGGCGCGGGCGACGCGATGGCCTCGGCACTGACGTCCGGACTCGCCCGGGGCATGTCCATTCCAGAGGCCGCGCGGCTCGGCAAGTGGTACGTCTCCAACGCAGTCCGTCACTCGTATCCGATGGGCGCGAAAGTCGGTCCTGTCTCCGCGTTCTGGCGGGTGGCGGACGAACGACCTGACCAATGACGTCAGTTCCTGCGCTCAGTTCCTGCGCTCGTCGTCCTCGAGTAGGGCCTCGAGCGCGGGAACGGCGGCCATGAGGGCTTCCTTGTCCTCGGCGGAGAGCCGGTCGATACGTTTGCTCAGCTCGTGCACGCGGATGGACTGCACCTCGGCCAGCAGCCGCTCTCCCTCCTCCGTGAGTGCCACCAGCCAGGCCCGACGATCCACCGGATCGGATTCGCGGTACAGGTAGCCGCTGTCCACCAGCGCCGACACGATACGTGACATGGTGGCCGCCGCGACACCCTCCCTGGCGGCGAGATCACCCAACCGCATCCGCCCGCAGGCGGCGAGCGTGGCCATGGCCGAGATCGCCCCGGTCCCGGGCCCGGGTGCCCCGGCCTGGCGCAGTGTGCGGGACAGCCGACCTATGGTGAGGAACAGCCTGCCGGGTACGTCCGAGGACGGCTCGCTCGACTCGGTCACGTGGGCTCCTTCGATCCGCATTCCGCTCGTACCTGGCCGTGGATCGTCGTACACCTTACGTGCGTGCTCGAACGGGCACGAGAACCCGGTCAAAAGATCAACGAGGAGGGCTGGACGCCTGCGCCCAGAAGCGCTGAGGGATCCGCCCGGCCTGCCGAGCGAGACGGCCTGCGATCACGGCCGAGCGCATGGCCCGCGCCATCCGCTCCGGGTCCTGTGCCCGGGTCACCGCCGTGGCCAGCAACACCCCGTCGCAGCCGAGCTCCATCGCCAACGCGGCATCGGACGCCGTGCCGATACCGGCGTCGAGGATGATGGGCACCCCGGCCCTGGCCACGATCAGCTCGATGTTGTGCGGGTTTCGGATGCCGAGCCCCGTGCCGATGGGGGAACCCAACGGCATGACGGCGGCACATCCGGCCTCCTCCAGCCGTAGCGCCAACACGGGGTCGTCGTTGGTGTAGGCCAGGACGGTGAACCCGTCGGCCACCAACTGTTCGGCGGCCTCCAGCGTCTCCACCGGATCGGGCAGCAACGTCCGGTCGTCGGCGTGCACCTCCAACTTGATGAGGTCGGTGTCAAGCGCCTCCCTCGCCAACTGTGCGGTGAGCACGGCCTCGGCCGCGTTGCGACAGCCCGCCGTGTTCGGCAACAGTTCGATGCCCAGTCGACGCAGCAGGTCCAGCACGCCGGAGCCGCCCTCGGCGTCGGCTCGCCGCATGGCGACCGTGGTCATCTCTGTTCCCGATGCGACGAGCGCCCGTTCCAGAACGCTGAGGTTGCCGGCACCACCCGTGCCGATGATCAGCCGCGAGGTGAACTTGTGGTCGCCGATGACGAGCGGATCGCCGTCGCCGACTCCGTTGTCCGGGTGAGTACTCATGACGTCGGGTCAGCCTCCCTGCACAGCGGTCAGGATCTCCACTTTGGCCCCGTCGGTGACCACGACTTCGGACCACCGTCCGCGGCGGACCACCTCGCCGTTCAACGCCACGGCGATCCCCTTCACGTCCTCGACGGAAGTGGCCAGCACATCGGCGACCGTGCTGCCCTCGGGAAACTGCCGCTGCTCACCGTTGACGAACACTCGCATCCGCATGCTCCTCACTCGTGTCCCTGTCCGGTCGCGCTCGCTCCGTCCCCTCGGGTGGACGGGTGCCCGACAGCCACGCGAGCACGGCGTCCGCCGTGACGGGGGCGAGCAACAAGCCGTTGCGATGGTGGCCCGTCGCCGCGTACACGCCGTCGTGCAGCGGGCCCAGGTACGGGACGTTGTCGGAGCTACCCGCGCGCAGACCCGCCGCGGTCTCGATCAACTCGTACTCGGCGACGCTGGGGAACACCCGTTCGGCTGCTTCGATCAACTCCCGCACTCCCCGAGCCGTGACTGTGGTGTCGAATCCGGCCTCGTACTGGGTGGCGCCGAGCACGAGTTCCCCGTCGTCCCGCGGAACCAGATACACCGGGCGTCCTTCCGACACGGCCCTGACCGTGTGCCGAGGCGGGGGAAGTGTGCCCCGCCGAGCACGAAGACGCAGTACCTCGCCCTTCAACGGATGCACGGACGTCTCCAGTTCGGGATGCAGCCGACCGCTGTACGCTCCCGCGGCGAGTACCACCGCGTCGAACCGGCGTGTCCGCGAGGCCGTGGCCACGCTGTGGCCGTCGAGTCGCACGGCGGTTTCGCAAACGAACTCCGCCCCACGCGAGCGCGCGGCCTCCAGCAGTGCCTTCAACAACCGGCGGTTGTCCACGAACACGTCGCTCGGCACGAGCAGTCCGGAACGCACCGCGCCCAGTCCGGGTTCCGTCCTACGCAGTCGCCGTCCGGTGACAAGCGTGGCCTGCCTGCCGATCCCGGCGAGATACCGCTCGAGGATGTCGAGCTGCTCGGCGTCGGCGTGGTCGAACGCGGCGATGATCGTGCCCTGTTCGGACAAGCCGCAGTCGAAGCCCTCCGACCGCAGTTCGCGGGCGAAACGCGGCCAGCGGCGCAGGGACTCCTCCCCCAACGCCAGCGCGACCTCCTCGCCGGGCCATGCCTCCGCGACGGGCGCGAGCATGCCGCCCGCCACCCACGAGGCACCACCACACGCGGGTTCGGGGTCGAACACGGTGACATGATGCCCCGCCGCGGCCGCCTTCCAGGCCACGGCCAAACCGATGACGCCGGCCCCGACGACCGCGAGGTCGGCCCGCGACATCCCAATCATCAGAAAGATCACGCTCCCTGCGCCGGTATGACCCGGATCAGGTTCCACGGTCGGAGCTCACCGGCTCCCTCTCAGCCCTCCCAGGGCTCCCGTGCGGACGCAGCCAGCCTACCCCGCGCCGGGTCGTACTACGGTGGCGGTATGCCCGGCCTCGACGGTGACCAGATCAGAAAACGGCTCGCGGACGCGAAGCTCTACCTCTGCACGGACGCGCGGCTGTCGCGCGGCGACCTCGCCGAGTTCGCCGACGCCGCGCTCGCGGGTGGCGTGGACATCGTGCAACTGCGGGACAAAACCGGCGGCGCACCGTTGGAAGCCGCTCAGGAGATCGAGGCACTGGAGATCCTCGCGCAAGCGTGTGCCGAGCACGGTGCGCTACTGGCGGTGAACGACCGCGCCGACGTGGCGGTGGCCGTGGACGCCGACGTCCTGCATCTCGGCCAGAACGACCTTCCCGTGCCCGTCGCCCGCCGCATCGTCGGTGAGAGACCCGTGATCGGCCATTCGACCCATTCGCTGGAGCAGGCGCGCGCCGCCGCGACCGAGGAAGGCGTCGACTATTTCTGTGTCGGGCCGTGCTGGCCCACTCCCACCAAACCCGGCCGCCCCGCCCCCGGCCTCGATCTCGTGCGGTCCGTGAGCACCGAGATCGAAACCGACAGGCCGTGGTTCGCGATCGGCGGCATCGACCGGCAACGGCTAGGTGAGGTGACGGAGGCGGGCGCGCGCCGCGCCGTCGTCGTGCGAGCCATCACCGAGGCCGACGATCCGACGGAGGCAGCGCGCGCCCTGCGCAACGGACTCGCCGCGGCGGGTTGACGCCTCACTCCTCCTACCCACCGCTTCGGGCCGTTCTTCAGCCGGCCTCGGTAGTTCAGTAGTTCTCCGACACCGACGGTGCCTGCTCGTTCGAACCACCCGAACCACCCGAACCATCGCCGGGTTGGGTCGGCTGAGGCTCCTGGGTGGGCTCGTCGGGCACCGTCGTATTCTCGCCGGGCTGGGTCGGCTGAGTCGGCTGGGTCGGCCGAGTCGGCTGAACCGGCTTCGACGTCTCGGGCGGCACCGGCTGCACTTCCGTGGTGGGTCGTGTCCCGTCGGTGTCCCCTCCCGGCCAGGACTCGCCGTCCTGGGTCGCCGTGGGCGCGGGAGTGGTCTCCCCGTCGGTCTCCTGCTCCACGTCGGTGTCACTCTCCTGCGGTTGGGGGTCCCCACCGACCCCGGCACCACCGCGAACGATGCTGCCCACCGTGGTGGTGCCCTCTCCCGACAGAGCCTTGCCGGTGACGCCTTCGTAACCGGTCACCACCAACATGCAAAGCAAGAACCCGAGCGCGCTCGTAGCCGCCAGCACCGGTCCCCGCCGTCGCCACCATTGACGCCGTTCGCGGGCGTCCTCGGCGGCGCCGGAGGAGGACAGCACTCGGGTGCGTTCCATGGCCGCCGCGTACTCGGTCAACTGCTCCGAAGTGGGCACGGCGAGATACACGGTCTTGTCCGGGTCCGTCATCGGATCCGAACCGGCCCCTTTACGGCGCGGCCGGGCGGCCGACAGTTTCCGCGCCGCCTCCTTCGTCCGCTCCAGCGACCGCATGTACAACTCGCTACCGAGTGTGGTCACCACGCTGAGCAGGCCCGCGCCGAGCACTGTGCCGTACACACCCAACGTCGAGCACAGGAACGCCGCCGTCACGGCGGCCAGCCCGGCAGCCGCCACCTGTAGGGGCGACATGCCCGACTTCTTCGAGTCCTCGTCTTCGACCTTCTTCTTGTCGTCCTTCTTGTCGTCGCTCATACTCTCGATCTGCTCGCACTCCCCGGATACCCCTCTAACGAAAGAATCGTTCGAGTCGCTCCCAGCGTTGCCGGACGTGAGCACGATTACGTTCCAGGGAGCACGGCGATCTCAAATGAAGTCTATTGTGGACAAAGAGCGACGACTCGGTCACGGACGGGTCAGTGTCGTGACGAACTTGTAGCGGTCCCCTCGATAGATCGAATGCACGTATTCGACAGGTTTGCCGTCCACCGCGAAGGTCTGGCGCTCCAACAGCAGCACCGGCATCCCGACGTCCGCGCCGAGCAGTTCGGCCTCCCGCGGGCCCGCCAACGACGTCTCGATGGCCTCCTCCGCCCGATCCAGTTCCACGCCGTAGCGTTCCTGCAACGCCTCGTACAGCGACCCGCCCGACTCGATGTGCTTGCGGAGTCCGCGGAACCGCGCGGACGGCAGATGAGTGGTCTCCAGGGCCATGGGCTCGTCATCGGCCAGGCGCAATCGCCATACCCGCAGAACTTTCGCCCCGGTGCGGATCCTCAACAGCCTCGGCAGTTCACCCTCGGCCGGGATCTCGTCGATCTCCAACAACTGCGACGAAGGTTCCCTGCCCTGCGCGCGGATGTCCTCGGTGTAGGAAGACAACTGCAACCGCTGGGCGATCTTGGGTTCCGCGGCGAACGTGCCCTTGCCCTGCACCCTGTGCAGCCTGCCCTCGGCCGTCAGATCCGCCAGTGCCTGACGGACCGTGGTCCGAGAGACGGCGAACTCCGACGCCAACGCCCGTTCCGTCGGGATGGCCGCGCCGGCGGGCAGGGATTCGAGCAGGTCGAGCAGGTGTTGTTTGAGCGCCCAGTACTTGGGTTCCCGCGGCGCTCTCGTACTGGAAAGCGTCTCCACCATTGCCGACTCCCTTAAGTGCGACACCTACCCCCCTCACCTGGAACGTACCCTTCGGATAGTACGTTGAACGTGTCCAACAATGGTCTAGACCGGTTCGGAATGGCCTCGGATGACCGATTCGGGTGAAGGCAAGGTGAAAACCGTGAGCGACACCAGACCTGGCGAGCACATGGCCGCCGAGGTGGCCGAGCAACCGGACGTGCTCACACGGCTCGTGCAGGCCCGCTCCGACATCGCCGCAGTGGGCAAGACGATCGCGGAACGCCGTCCCCGGTTCGTGCTCCTGGCCGCCCGAGGCACCAGCGACCACGCCGCCATCTACGCCAAGTATCTCATCGAAGTGCTGCTGGGGCTGCCCGCTGGGCACGTGTCGCCGTCCACCACCACGCTCTACCGCGCCGAACAGGACCTCACCGACGTACTCCTGATCGCCGTCAGCCAAAGCGGCGGATCCTACGACCTGCTGGAGGTCACCCAGGCGGCGCGCGCGCAGGGCGCGCTGACCGTGGCCGTCACCAACACACCGTCGTCACCGCTGCAGGAAGTGGCGGAGTTGGCGGTGGACGTGCGTGCGGGCATCGAGAAAGCGGTCGCCGCCACCAAGACCTACACCGCCACGCTGCTGGCGCTGTACCTGCTGATCGACTCCGTTCGGGGCGGCGAGGCCGAGCACGTCGGCGACATCGGCGAACTCGCCTCGCGCACGCTCACCGACACGGCTGAGGACGTCGAGCGCGCCATCGCGCGGTACCGCTTCGCCGACCGCATCCTCACCACGGCGCGCGGCTACTCGTACGCCACCGCGTTGGAGAGCTCACTCAAACTCTCGGAGACGAGCTACCTGCCGACCCGCGCCTTCAGCGGTACCGACCTGCTCCACGGTCCCATCGCCGCCGTCGACGCCGAGACGGCCGTGGTGGGGATCGCCGGCACCGGAGCGGGCGGCGGTTCCATGCTCGACGTGTTCGACACGCTGTCCGAGCGGGGCGCCGACCTGCTGTGCGTCGGATCGGCCGCGCATTCGGTGCCGACCGCCGCGCTGACGATCCCCGTCCCGGAGACCGCCGAGGAGATCTCCCCGATCGTGGAGGTACTGCCCATTCAGCGCCTGGCGCTGGGCCTCTCCCTCGCCCGGGGATTCGATCCCGACCGGCCGCGTGGACTGCACAAGGTGACCAAGACGCGATGAGTCTCGCGATCGGGGTGGACGCCGGAGGCACGTCCACACGGGCCTGGGTCGTCGATCCCGAAGGACGGGTGCGAGGCAGCGGCAGCGCGGGCGGCGCGAACCCGAACTCCTACCCACCGGAGTCGGCGGCCGGGGCGATGGTCGAGGCGATCGGCGCTGCCATGGCCGGACTCGATCCCGACGACGTGCGGGCATGGGTGATCGGCATGGCGGGGCGCAGCAAGCTCACCGACCCGGACGTCGCCGCCGTGTTCGAGCGCGCGTGGACGCGGCTGGGGTTCGTCCACGCGCCGAGGCCACGGTTGGTGTCGGATGCCGAAGCGGCGTTCGTGTCGGCGACGGCCGAACCCGACGGCACGGTGCTCGTGGCGGGTACGGGCTCGATCGCCGGCCGGATCCGGGACAGAAGCATGATCTCCACCGTTGGCGGTTACGGCTGGCTGCTCGGTGACGAAGGCTCGGGATTCTGGCTCGGCAGGCAAGCCGTACGCACTGCACTCGACGTGTTGAACGGCGTGCATCCGCCGTCGACGCTCGCGGACGCGATGCTCGACACGGCGGGTATAGATCCCGCGGCACCCGACGCCGCGTACCGCCTGCTCACCGCCGTCAACGCCGAACCACCCGTACGCCTGGCGCGATACGCGCCGTTGGTCAGTGCCGCCCACTCCGAGGGCGATCCCGCCGCGATGTCGATCGTGGAGCGCGCCGCCGAACTACTCACCGAAACGGCGCTCGCCGCGCGCGACGTGGGTGAGCGCACCCCGGTGGTGCTCGCCGGCAGCGTGCTCGGTGAGAACAGTCCCGTGGGCATCGCGGTGCGAGCGGCGATCCGCGCCGCCGCGGGCAATATCCCCGTGCTGGGCAGCGACAGCGGTGTGCGTGGTGCGGCCTGGCTCGCCGCGCTCGACGCGTTCGGCTCCGACACCGCACGTCCGAAAGCGAGTACGGTGTAAGACGGCCCCGGACCTCCCCCTTGCCGGGGGCCACTCACGTCTCCGGCGTCTCGTTCCCCGCGCCGCTTCCCTCGCTGTGGTTGGAACTCACCGGGACCGCTTCCCTCGGATGCCGTAGGCCCGGATGGTCGTCGGGAAGGCACCGGTACAGCACCCAGCCGCTCACCGCGATGGTCGCTACCACCAGCGGCCACGACAGCACCACCCGCGCCACGCTCAACGCCACCACGTGGCCCGACGCCCACAGCACGCCGATCACGACCACCCGCACGAGGTATTGGCACACCCATACCCAGCTCGCGCGCGAGTAGGCCCGTAGCAGGGCGGAGTCGGAGCGCCAACGAGTCTTCTGCCCCAGCAGAAGACCCACGATGGCGCCGAGCAACGGCCAGCGCACCACGATGCTCACGGCCCACACGAGGGCGCTCGCGACGTTGGACAACAGCTGCGGCAGGAAGAAGTCCTCCGGCCTTCCGGTGTACAACGCGACGAGCGCCGCCACGACCACAGCGGCGAGACTGATCAGCACGGCACGCGGCTTGCCGCCCCGGACCGTTCGGATCGCACCGACCACCACACTCACAGCGATGGCGGCCGCCGCTCCCCAGCCGATGGAAGACCCACCGGCGAGCCAACCCACGACGAACACGACGGGCGGCAGGCTCGCGTCCACGGCGCCCTTCCGGCCACCGAGCAGGGTGGCCAGTGACTCTCGCCGATAATCGCTCGCGGAACTGTCACTCACACCTCCAGCCTGCCGCAGGCCTCGACGCCACCGCGCACGGGCCGAGATGTTCCCCACAGTCACCGAAGTGCCCGAACTCATTGAAATAACAAGCTCTAAAATGAGAGGATTGTTAAATCGGGGAGTTGAGATTTAACTGACGGTAGCGTGGCTGCCCAGCGCGAAGGCAGGCTATCGGGTCAGTCGTGAACAACATGGGCGTTGGCGGGAGGAGACGTTCGTGACCCAGTTCAACAGCTACGTTGCTATTGGGGACAGCTTCACCGAGGGGCTCAACGACGAGTTGCCCGACGGCACCTTCAGGGGCTGGGCCGACAGGCTGGCCGAGATCCTCGCCGACGGCCGCAGCGATTTCCGCTACGCGAACTTGGCCGTGCGAGGCAAACTGCTCGCCCAGATCATGGAGGAGCAGCTACCGATCGCGCTCGACACCAAACCCGACCTCGTCACCGTGTGCGCGGGTGGTAACGACATCATCATCCCGGGTGCCGATGTCGACCATGTCGCCGAGGAATTCGAGAAGGGCATCGCGAAACTGCGCGAGGCCGGCATCGAAGTGGTGATCTTCACCGGCCCTGACACCAAGGGCATGTCGGTGATGAGCGTCCTGCGCAGCAAGGTCGGTATCTACAACGCCCACCTGTGGGCCATCGCCGACAGGCACGGCGCCAAGGTCGTGGACCTGTGGGCGATGGAGGCGCTGAACGACCCGCGGGCGTGGAGCGACGACCGGCTCCACTTCACCTCCGAGGGACACCGCAGGATCGCGTTGCGGGTGGCCGAGGTGCTCGGCGTGCCCACCGACAGTGACTGGCGGGAGCCGTGGCCGGAGAACACCGAGCCCACCAACTGGCTGACGCTGCGCCGCTCCGACCTGGAATGGACCAAGACGCACCTGCTGCCGTGGATCCGCCGCCAGCTGCGTGGCGAGTCGATGGGCGACGGTGTGCTGCCGAAACGGCCGTACCTGGCCCCCGTCACGACGTCGACGGCCACCACGGCCACCACGGCTTCCACGACCACCACGGCCTCGACGACCTCGACGCTGGCCGAAAGGACCGTTTCGGAACGGGGCCACTCGCGGTCGGCCTAGACGACCCAGGTGGCCCGGCCCGAGTGAGGGCTCGGTCGCACGACGGACGATCCGCGCACGCCCCCGCGTCCGCGTTGCGTCGCGGGGGCGTGGCCCCGGACTTACAGTCACGTTATGTCCGCCCCGCGCCGTTTCGCCGTGCTCGCCGTCCTGGCGGTGGTGGTGAGCGGTGTGCTCGCCCTCCTGGCGGTACTGGTCGAACGGGACGACATCGAGTCCGACCTCACCACCCGTGCCCGTGACGCTTTGGAGCAGGCACACCTGCCCACCGACGTGGTCACGTTCTCGGGACGCGACGCGACCGTGCGGACGGACTCGCTGCAGGACGCGCTGTTCGCCAAGGCCATGCTCGAAGGGGTCGAGGGCGTGCGCTCGGTGGAGATCGCCGAACCGGCCTCCGCACGAGATCCCGACGCGAGCAGGAAAGTGGGTCTCCAACGAGAGATCGACAGGGCGTTGGCCGAAACACCCATCACGTTCGCGGCGGACTCGGCGAACCTCGACGCCGACGGCCGAAAAGCGGTGGAGAACGTCGCCGAACTGCTGGAGACGGCTCCCACGGATTGGCGGTTTGAGATAGCGGGCCATGTGGCGCGGGTATCCGGGGCCGAACCGGAAAGTGCCCGGGAGCTGTCGCACGAACGCGCCGAGGCCGTGGCGGAGGAACTGGTGGACTCAGGTGTATCACCCGGACAGGTCGACCCTGTCGGGTACGGCGCCACCCGCCCGTTGTCCGACAGCGGCACGTCGTCGATCGACCGGAGGGTGGAGATCACCGTGCGGTAGCGCGGGGCGCGGCAAGACCTGGCAGGAGGCGCACCATGCTGTGGTTGTTCGGCGAGATCTGGCTGTGGCTGTTGATCGCGTTCGTACTGGGAGGCGCCATCGCGGCGTTCGTCCTGTTCACGGGTCGGCGGGACCGAGTCGTTTCGGAAGACGGAGGTACGTCATCGGGCACGGCACGCGGCGAGACCGCCGCCCCACGGCCGCCGGAGCCGAGTGATGTCGAACGAACCCAGCAGATTCGGCGAGTCGAGCCGCAACTGCAGTTCGGACAGCGGACACCGGGACAGTACCCCTCGCCCCAGCCACGGCCGACACCGAACGCGGCACCCGATGAAGGACGGCGGCAAGGAGTGCTGCCCGTGTCCCCGTCGGAATGGCACGCGCGTAACGAGTGGCCCGACGAGCACGACACGGAAGCGGCCGAGGAGGACAGCCCGCGGCGCGAGTGCTGACCCGGTGGGCTGATAGGTTGCCGGTTGGTCCCGGTTCCCGCCTGCAGGTAAGGATCGTGCATGCCGCTACCGCACTGGACGTCGGAGAACGTTCTCCCGCCCGGGCGGCATCCGGCCGACCTCTCCGACATCTACGAACGGTTCGTGTGGGACGCCCCGCACCGCAATGAACGGGAGATCCTGTTCAGCGCGCTGAGCGGCTACCTCGGCGTGGTGTGCAGGCTGATCCCGTCGGGCAGGGCGTGGATCGCCGGTAGTCTCACGATCCGTTCGGCGGAGGTGCCCCACGACGTCGACGTGGTGCTCCTTCCCGACGAATGGGGCGCCCTCAAGCGCCTCGACGGTCCCGCGCGGTCCCTGTTCTACGGGATGTTCACCCTACGTGGTGTGATCGCCGAACAGCCGGTGACGTACCTCGAACAGGTACAACCCGTCAGTGGACTGGTGGATGGGTTCCTCTGCCACCCCGGTGACGAGGACGTGTGGGAGGCCGTGTGGTCGCGCGGCCCCGTCGAGGGATCGGTCAAGGGATTCGCGGAGGTGACATGGTGAGCTTCCGGCAGGTGTCCGACAACATTCCCGGCGGGACGTGGCTCGACGACCTCGCGCGCGCCTCCGCGCTGGCCGCGCACGCCAAATTCGAACGCACTTCACGTTCCCCGTTGCTGCGGGTGTCGGTGCTGGACTCCACCCACCTCGACGCCTACACGTCCTCCGACCTCAGCAGGGCGTTGCAGGACGCCACGGCCAAGATCGGCCACATCGTCCGCAACCCACAGACCGAGATCACGTCGGTGCAGCCCTCCGACCGGGAGAAAGCACCACTCATCCAACGCGGCCAGGCGGGCAACGCGATGTTTTTCGGGTTCCCGGAGACATCCGTGCCGGACGCCCTCATCTCCGACGGGATCGAGACCCTGTCGGAACGGGCGGTGAAGGAACTCTGCGACTTCCTGCCGGTGAACGGCTCCGACGACGGCGCACTTGACGCCGTGCTGCTGCAACGCGACACCGTACGCAACGCGGTGAGCGACATCGTGAACTCCGTCATGCGCACCTCCAGCATCGCCCTGTCCCTCACCCCAACGACGGGCGAGGAGGTTATGCGCAGCATGACCACCGAGCAGGCCCGCGTGTTGCAGAGCAGCCTGCGGGAATCGCGCGAAGACGTCGGATACGAGACGGTGTCGGGCAGGCTCGACGGCGTTCGCACCCGTCGCCGGATCTTCTACCTCGAACGGGACACGGGCACCACCATCCAAGGGGCCGTGGCACCCGATCTGCTCGACGAGATCAAGGAGAACCTCGACCGGCCGGTAACGGCACGGCTGCGAGTCGTGCGCACGACGACCATCGACGGCCGCCGCGGTCGCCCGGTGTACGAACTGTTGGAGATCCGTTCGGAGACGAGCCTGTTCGACTAAAGCCGCGCCCGGATCGGGACGATAATCACCGAATGGGCGAACAGAAACGAATACGGCCCCGTGCCACCAGTCCCGAATCTGGCGGCGCGGGGCCGTACTCGCGCAAATCCACACCGTCGCCCACGTCCGGGACTCACCCCGAGCAAGGAGTCACCCGTCTGTGACGGCGGTAACCTCGTCAGCCGCGCCGTTGAGGTGCACTTAAAGTAACAGATTGCATCTGTGTAATTACAAGCCCCCCGGTGCGGCCGTTCGTGTCCAGTTGTGTCGTTGGGTTGTGTCGCCCGAACGGGGTCAGCGGGTCAACGGCGTGAAGTCCCTGCTGGCGATGAACGACGGCCTCGGACTCTTCGCCGCATAAGGCTCCACCAGTGTGTTCTCGACACTGTTGAAGACGAAGAAGATGTTCGACCTCGGATACGGCGTGATGTTGTTACCCGAGCCGTGCATGATGTTGGAGTCGAAGAACAGCACCGATCCCGCGGGACCGGTGAACTGGTCGGTACCGTACTCGGCCGCGAGCTTGGTGATGTCCTCCTCGCTCGGAACGCCGATCTCCTGCTCCTTCAGCGACTCCTTGTAGTGATTCTCGGGTGTCTCCCCGGCACACTGCACGAAGGTGCGCTGCGACCCCGGCATCACCATCAAACCGCCGTTGAACGGATAGTTGTCCGTCAACGCGATGGAGCAGCTCACCGCGCGCGGCTTCGGCATGCCGTCCTCGGCGTGCCAGGTCTCGAAATCCGAATGCCAGTAGAAGCCGTTGCCCCGAAACCCCGGCATGTAGTTGACCCGACTCTGGTGCATGTAGACATCCGAGCCGAGGATCTGCTGCGCCCGATCCAGAATCCGCGGGTCACGCGCCAGTTCCGCGATCAGCTCACTGATCTTGTGCACCTCGAAGATCGACCGGACATCGCCGGACTTCTTCTCGGTGACAACGCGCTCGTCGGTTTTGAGCTTCTCGTCCGACGAGAGCCGCACGAGTTCCTGCCAGTACCCCTGCACCTCGGCCGGGGACAACAGGCCCTCGATGATCGAGTATCCCTTCGCATCGTGCGAGGCCAGAGCGGCCGCGTCCATCGGGCCGTCCTGCGCTGCACCCCAGACAGTGGGGTCCGTCCGTTCGAGTAGCTTCGCCTCACCGGCGACACGAGTGGGATAGCTGTCGATGGTCCGGCTCTCCGCGAGAGTCACGGTAACTCGCCTCCTCCGAGTGCCACTGTGCTGTTTTCGTGCTGTATCGGTGTTTCGCGTTCCCCGTTCTTTTCAGTCGCTACCGAATCGGGGTTTCGTGGGAACCACACCCACGGCGCGGCTCCCACGAAGCCTGATGTGGACAGACGTGTCAGTCCTCGATGACGAGCGGGTAGACCCCGTTCTCGTCGTGCACCTCACGACCTGTAATGGGCGGGTTGAAGACGCACACCGTGCGCATGTCCGTCTTCGGACGCACCTGGTGCTGGTCGTGCTCGTTCAACACGTAGATGGAACCGGGCTTGAGCTGGTAGGTCTGTCCGGTCGCCTTGTCCGTCAGCTCGCCCTCACCCTCGATGATGAACACGGCCTCGATGTGGTTGGCGTACCAGAAGTCGTTGACGGTCCCCGCGTACAAGGTGGTCTCGTGTACCGAGAAACCGACCTTGTCCTTGGCGAGCACGATGCGCTTGCTGCGCCAGTTCGGCTGCTTGATGTCTGCGTCGGTGTCGGTGATGTCGTCGAGCGTGCGGACGATCAAGATTTCTCCTTCGCGTATCGAAAATTTCCTTGGCCGTGCTCAGCGGGAAAGCACGGCGTCGACGGACTCGCTGATGATCGACAGACCTTGTTCGATCTCGTCCTCCGTCGTGATGAGTGCGGGCAACAGCTTCACAACTTCACCGTCGGGGCCGGAGGTCTCCATGAGTAGACCACGGTCGAACGCCGCCGCGCAGACCTTTCCGGCCACCTCACCGTTCTCGAACTCGAGACCACGAGCCAGTCCCCGCCCCTTGGCTACCAGGTTCGCCTTCGGATAGCGATTCACCAATTCGGTGAATGCCTGCGCCACCCGCTCGCCCTTCGCCTTGGTACTCTTCTCCAGCTCACCGTCCTGCCAGTAGGTGCGCAGCGCCTCGGCCGCGGTGACGAACGCCGGGTTGACCCCGCGGAACGTGCCGTTGTGTTCGCCGGGGGCCCACACGTCGAGGTCCGGCCGGATCAGCGTGATCGCCAACGGCAGGCCGTAGCCGCCGATCGACTTCGACAGACAGATCATGTCCGGCTTGATGCCGGCTTCCTCGAAGCTGAAGAACGGGCCGGTACGGCCGCAGCCCATCTGCACATCGTCGAGGATGAGCAGGATGCCGTGCCGCTGGCACAGGTCCGAAAGCCCCTTCAACCACTCCAGCCGCGCGGCGTTGATGCCGCCCTCGCCCTGAACGGTCTCCACGATGACCGCGGCGGGCTCGTTCAGGCCACTACCGGAGTCCTCGAGCAACCGCTCGAAGTAGAGGAAGTCCGGGTAGGCGCCGTCGAAGTACTTGTCATACGGCATCGGCGTGGCGTGCACGAGGGGAATGCCCGCGCCACCGCGCTTCATCGAGTTACCCGTCACCGACAGCGCTCCCAATGTCATGCCGTGGAACGCGTTGGTGAAGTTGATGACCGACTCCTTGCCGGTCACCTTGCGGGCCAGCTTCAACGCCGCCTCGACGGCGTTGGCGCCGCCGGGGCCGGGGAAAATGACCTTGTACTCCATCTCGCGCGGCTTCAGGATGACGTCATTCAACGTTTCCAGGAAGTCGCGCTTGGCGGCGGTGAACATGTCCAGCGCGTGGGTCACGCCGTCGCGGGAAATGTAATCGATCAATGCCTTCTTCAGCACCGGATTGTTATGCCCGTAGTTGAGAGCACCCGCGCCCGCGAAGAAATCCAGGTATGCTTTGCCGTCTTCTGAGTAGAGCCAACTACCCTGCGCTCGGTCGAACACTGTGGGCCAGCCACGGCTGTAGCTGCGCACCTCGGACTCGAGCGTTTCGAAGATGCTCACGTCACTCAGTCTCCTGTTATTGTGAAACAAATAAATTCCGCGAGACCGGTCACACCCGCGAGAGCGGACCGATGCGGAAAAGGTCTTCCGGCTCGTGCTCGTCCGGGAAGTCGTCGGACTCGAACAAGCGAGACCTCTCCAAAGTGGCGTTCCACCTCTCGGCAAACGAGGAGAACAGCCGAATCGACGCCTGGTTATCAGGCGTGATCGTGGTGTCCAGGTAACGCACTCCCGCGTCCACCAGGCGACCGAACAGCTCGTCGAGCAGCGTGCCCGCCAAACCTCGACCCCGCTGGGAGGCATCCACGGCGACCTGCCACACCAGCGCGGCTTCGGGCTCCGCGGGCCGCCGATATCCGATCACAAATCCAACAATTTCTCCGTCGACACGCGCGATAATCGATGTATCGGCGAAATCGACACACCACAACAGGTACGCGTATGACGAGTTCAGATCCAGCTTTTGTGAATCATGTGCTATTCGCCACAGGGCCGCGCCGTCCCGCTTGGTCGGCGTTTCGATCACAACGTGGCCCGCCGATTGATTATCGCCGTTGGCACGCTCCGAGTGCTTTCCGGACATATTCAGGCAACGTAACAGAATGCTTTGCCGGTCTCAGCTGACGAGTCGGGACAGAACGCGCCTACCTGCAACAACCCAAAAACACGTGTGACGATACGTACAGAAAGGTTACGATCATGGTATTTGATGTGCTATAAGCACAGCGCGTGGGGCGACTGTATTTTCAACAGCCACACCAGACGTACGGTAGTGGCGCTCCACACAGAAGGCGAGCGTCCGTAAGGGGTAGCGCTCCACCGAGTGAGTTCGTTACACCGGAACCGGTGATCCCCCCGCGTGACATCCGCTCCGTTCGGTCACGCACCCGTGTTCCCAGCACGGCACACCGACCACTCGTATGCCAGGACATAAGCCTCAGGTCGGCCGGAACGACGGGGCGCGGGCGGATCAGCCGGATCAGCGCCGCATCAGCCCACGCACGTACGCGGCCTGGCCCGCGTGCTGCAGGCTGTCACCGATGACGCTGACCAGTCGGACGCCCAACGTGACAGGTGGCTCCCACGACTCGTCCACGACGATGTCGAAGTCGTCGTCATCGAGCTCGCCGAGATATTCGAGAGTGTTGTCGTGGACAGCGTCGTAGTAACCGGTCAGCAGCTTCGGTGTTTTCACTCGCACCGCGGCGACATCCTCACTCGTGTGGCCGAATCCCGTGTCCCCGGGCGACAACGGCAGCCCGAAGCGGTCGATCCAGCCACCCGAATGCCATACCTGCTCAGTACCGGCTACTTCGGACACATGGTCGTCCTGCACCCGCGTGAGGTGCCACAACAGCCAGGCGATCGAGTTGGCCTGCGAATCGACCCGATGGTTCAGGGCGGAGGCACCGAGGCCGCGCGCGACGTCGTGCACGGCCTCCTTGACCCGCTCGAATCCGTCGGTCAGTACGTCCACGCTCTTCATACGGAGATTCTGGTGCAACCCAGCGCCCCCCGCCGAGTTAAGAACGTCGTGTCCGCAGCCTGCGTCGTCGTGTCCGCAGCCTGCGTAGCCGCACGTCCGACGGACACGGGCCACCGCATCAAGCGCCACTCAGCGCGTCGACCCTCGCCGGGGACAACATCTCGTCGGCGACGAGGCCCGAGAGGCCCACCAACATACCTTGGTCGCCCAGAGAGGTCGCCGCGATGTCGAGCTTGCGCAGGGCACTGGTGTGGGCGTTGCTCTCCACCGTCATCCGTAACGCCTCGACGAACGGGGTCAGGACTCCGACAGCTCCGCCGAGTCGCACGTAGCGGGGGTTCACGATGGTCACCACCGTCGCGAGCACCGTGCCGACGAGCCGTCCCGCAGCCGAAACCGCGTCCACCGCCTCGGCGCGCCCCTCCTTGGCCCACCGCACCACGTCGCCCACCGAGCGGGCACCGTGCGGCCTCAGCGCTCGCACCAAAGCCTGACCACTCGCCTCCGCCGCCACGCAACCGCGCCGACCACACGCGCACCGCTTGTCGCTGCCCTCGATGCGCATATGACCGATCTCACCCGCCGACCCGGTCTCGCCGCGATGGGGTCGCCCCGCGATGACGACTCCCGCACCGATACCAGTGCCAACCTTCACGCCCACCATCGTGGCATCGGGCCTGCCCATCGCGTAGTAGTCGGCCAGCGCCAACGCGTTGGCGTCGTTCTCCAGCAACACCGGAACGCCGAACGCATCGGCGAACGGGCCGCGCAGCCGCACACCGCTCCATTGCCGCATCGACCACGGTGCGACGGTAACGCCCTCGGCGTGATCGACCTGCCCCGGAACCGACAGTCCCACCGCGCACAACTCTTCCCGTTTACCCGATGCTTCGAGCAGAGAACTCCCTGTCTCCACAAGCGTCGACAAAGTCTTTTTAGGACAATCCGAAGAAGACAGCCTCAGCTCGGTGCGGGCGAAGACGGTTCCCCGCAGGTCCACCACGGCGAGCGTGGCGTGACTCTGCCCGAGGTCGGCAACGAGTGCCGCGTGGCCGGTGTCGTTCACCGCGAGCAGCTCCGCCCTACGACCCCCGCTGGACTCACGATGCCCGGCCCGGCACAGGAGGCCGGCCCGGCGGAGCGCATCGAGCCGCTCGACCATGGTCGCCCTGGACACGCCGACGCGTTCTTGCAGCTCTTGCCGAGTCAGTGGTCCGTCCGCGCGCAGCACTGCGAGTATGTGCCCTGGAGAGGTGGGAGTTGTGTCGACCATGTTGACAGAATGACCTACCCCGCTTATGTTCACCAACTAGACAAAAGCAGATCGGTTGGTCCAGAGGTCTCGAATGCGGGGAAGCGATATCACCCGACCGGAACCCCTGCGCGCCGTCGGACTCAGCACGGTCGCCCCGTCCGCCGACCACGCGGGGATCTCCGCCGGAAACAGCGGAATAATGTGTCCCTCGTCACCGTTTCGGTCGACGGGTAAGACGAAACGACCCCGCCTCCTCACCACCGCCACCGCCACCCGTGAAACCGACGACGGCTCCCCGAAGCCGGACCCGTGCACGAGTCGGCGCCGGTGGTACGGCCCCGAAACATGCCCGCTGTTGGAGACTTCGTGACCACTTCGACGAACACGGCTGACATGCGCCTACCGAGACTGTCCCCCACCACACTCGCCGACCGCGCCGCTACCGTGCTGCGTGACAACGACACGGGCGCGCTCGTCACCGCCTCGCCCAAGCTCTACCCGCACATGTGGAGCTGGGACGCCGCGTTCATCGCCATCGGGCTGGCCTATCTCGACGTGCGCAGGGCCGTCACCGAACTCGACACCCTGTTGTCCGCGCAATGGTCGGACGGCATGATCCCGCACATCGTCTTCACCGAGGCCACGGGCTACTTCCCCGGCCCGGACCGTTGGGGCACCGACGCCGTACCGCAGTGCCCGCCCCATGTGCGCACCTCCGGCATCTGCCAGCCTCCGGTGCATGCGATCGCGTTGCGCCGCATCGTCGATACCGCACGCCGGGCCTCGCAGGCCGACGTCGAACTCGCCGAGACGTTCGCGACCCGGGCTTGGCGACCCCTGTACCGCTGGCACCGGTGGCTCGCGCGACACCGAATGTCCGAATCCTGCGGGCTGATCACCATCGTGCACGGCTGGGAGTCCGGAATGGACAATTCCCCGCGTTGGGACTCGCCCTATGCGCACGTGCGGCCGGGCCCGGACCTCCCGCCGTACGTGCGGCTGGACACCCTCGGTGTCGAAGATCCCGACGAACGTCCCAGCGACGACGAGTACGACCGCTACCTATGGATCATCGAACAGCTACGGCGAGCCGACTACGCGCCAGAAGCAGTGGTGACGAACTCGGACTTCCGCGTCGGTGACGTGTTCACCACGGCACTGTTCGCGATGGCGTGCGACGACTTGGCCGACCTCGCCCACGAGTCGTCCCTCGAGGTTCCCGGCAAGGTGGCGGACCTGCGCGCTTGGGCCGCACGGGCTCGTGAGGCGGTCGCCCACAACACCGACCCGGATACCGGTTTCGCCTACGACAGGGACCTACGCAACGGCGACACGTCGAAGACCACGACGATCGCGGCGTTCTCCCCCTTGTTGTGCTCGGCGCTGCCGGATCGGCTGGAGCGTCGGCTGCTGGAGGAATTGACCGGGCCGGGCTGGGCCGGCCACCCGGAACTCCATGCGGCCGTGGTTCCCTCGGTATCGCCGAACGATCCCGGCTTCGACGCACGCCGTTACTGGAGGGGTCCACAGTGGCCTGTCATGGCATGGTTGTTCAGCTTCGCCTTCCACCGCAGAGGCTGGGCCGAGCTGGCACGGCAATGGCGCGACCAAGGGCTTCGGCTGGTGTCCGACGGTTCCTTCGGCGAGTACTACGAGCCCTTCACCGGAGAACCCCTCGGCAGCACACAACAGTCGTGGACCGCGGCCGTGACACTCGACTGGCTCCACAGCTGGTGATCCGGTCGACGACGTCCCCGTCGATCACTCGCCCGCCGGATCGCAGGCCTGCCACAGCCGCGCACCGAAACGGGAGATACGCAGGGCCTTACGCACGAACGTCGGCCTGTGCACGGTGCTCACGGCCTCGACCACGGCGTCATCGGCGACGAGCACCTCGTACTGTGTGCTCAAGGCGGGGTCCTCGCGCAGCATCTCGGCCAAGCCCAGGTCGACGAGCCGGGTGACGTAGACGGGAACGTGATCGGCGAGCGTGACCCCGGCCGTCTTGCCCACCGTGGAGGCGTTCCGCAACACGACCCTGCCCACCCCGCCGAGCAGTGTTCGTTCGGCGACGTCGACGGCCGGGAACGCACCGTCCCGGGCGAGGGTGGCAAGGATACGCGCCTCATCGGGAACCAAAGACGCCAGAATCGTGTCGTAAAGCCGGTTTCGCGCGTCGTGGCGCCCAAGTTCGGCCGACTCCGCGAGTAATCGACCCATCCGTGCCCGCAACGGATCACTGCCGCGAACCACCACCGTCCGTGCGGGCTCGGGTTCGAGACGCGGTGGACCGTCGTCGGAAGCACCGGGCAGCCGCTTACTCAGCTCGTAGCCGGTGCGAGCCGCCCACCCGGCGACCCTGCCGACGCCGTACACCAGGTCCCGCGTTCTCATCTCTCCAATGCTACTGCGGCCGGTCACTCTTTCGAGAAACCGTGTTCAGGTGGATAGAATCCCCAACGCTGCAGTGCCTCACGGATGAAATCGGCGCCGATTCGATTGGCGGCCGCAACGTTTCCCTCGTGACAAACGGTCGTTTCATCGGTTTCGGCCACCACCCTGTCCTGCTCGGCCCGCGGGTGTTTCCAGTGGTCACCGCATCCAGCCGGACACGGCATTTCGATGGTGCGCAGAACTCCGGACTGCGGCTGTTCCCACGACAGGACACCCGTTCCGCCGCACAGCGGACAGTCATCACTTCGGGACTTGTCCGAGCCCTCCGCAGTTGCCACAGGGGTCCTTCCGGTTCGGGGCGAGCCCGGAGCCGAGACAACGCGGGCAGTTCACCATGTCACCGAACTTCATCGTGCATCTTCCCTCACGTTTTCGGAAGCGAACACGACTATAACCACGGCTTCGAGATAAAGGGTCACCCGATGTACTGATCACCCGTTCGGCGCATACGGTCGTTCTGCCCGTCGACCGCCAACCATTTCTTGGCCGCGGCGAGACCGTCCACGGTGATCTGGTGCCCGCCACTGTGCCAATGCTCGGTGACCTCGGCACCCCGCTCCCGCAACACGGCGGCCAGCTCCTGAGCGGGGACCAACGGAGCCATCGGGTCGTGCCGACCGTTGGCCATGAGCACCTGTGTGGCCGACAGGTCGTGGCGGGGAGGGTCGGGCACCGGCAGCATCGACGCGAACAACACCGCTTCCGTCAACACGTCAGGCCGCAGCAGCACCACCGCCGCCGCGATGTTCGCGCCGTTGGAGAAGCCGACGGCGACCAATCTCCTGCCCTGCAGCCCGTAGCGCTCTCTGGCCTCGACGATGAAATCAGCCAACTGCCCGGCCCGGAAAACGACGTCCTCGGTGTCGAACACCCCCTCCGCATGGCGACGGAACCACCGGGCGGCACCCTGTTCGGACACCTGCCCCGCCGGAGCCAGCATCGGCGAGGCGGGGCAGAGCTCCTTGCCGAGCGAGAGGATGTCGGTGGGACTGCCTCCCGTCCCGTGCAACAGCAACAACGCGGGGGCAGCGTCGCTGCCCTCGACGAACTCGTGTTCCAACGCCAGCTCACTCATGCGCGCACCGGATTATTCTCTTCCGGCAGGTCGAGTTTCGTCAGCGACGCCTCGATCTGCTCACGGTCGGGTTCCAACCAGGGTGGCAGCTTCAACGACTTGCCCAGTTCCAACAGTGGCTCGTCGATGTCGAAACCGGGCTGGTCGGTGGCGATCTCCAACAGAATGCCGCCGGGTTCACGGAAGTAGATCGACCGGAAATACTGACGATCCCTGATCGAAGTGACCCCCACGCCCCGGTCGATCAATTCTTCGCGCCACGCGGACTGGGCCTCCTCGTCCGGTGCCCGCCACGCGACGTGATGCACGGTGCCCGCGGCGACCAGGCCTTTCGGCGCATCCGGTGTCACCAGTACATCCACGGTGGCTCCGGGGCCGCCGTCACCCGCGACGAAGCGGAAGCGATTGCGGTCCTCGGAGGCGAGGGAGAGCCCTAGGCCCTCGATGAGCATGCCGGCGGTGGCGTCCTCCCTGTCCACCGACATCGTCACCGAGTGCAGCCCCCGAATAGCGTGTTCGGCCGGAACCATCGGGGTGTCCCACGGGTTACGTGGGTCCCCCTGCGGGTGCGCCACGAGAGCCAGCTGGAGCCCGTCGGGATCACGGAACAGCAGCGCTTCCTCGTCGTCGCGATTCACGACCTCACTCGTCGTCACGCCCGCGGCTTCGAGGTGCTGTTTCCACCAGCCGATGGAGTGCGCCGGCACCGAGAACGACGTCGTCGTGGCCTGACCTGTTCCGATACGGCCACGGGGAGCGCCACGCCAGGGGAAGAAGGTCAGCAATGTCCCGGGCTTGCCGGACTCATCGCCGTAGTACAGGTGGTAGGTGCCCGGGTCGTCGAAGTTCACGGTGGTTTTCACTAGCCGCAGCCCGAGCGTGCGCAGGTAGAAGTCAACGTTGCGCTGCGGTTCCCCACCGATCGCGGTGACATGGTGCAACCCGCTGGTTTGAAACGGCATGGCTCCTCCTCGTGCGTCGGGTACCTCCAACGCTACTGAGATAAACTCTTGCGAGCAAGATATCTTCGGGGAAGATTATGCGTATACTGAATCCGTGCCTACGGAACCCGACGACGACGAGGTCGTGACGTGGTGGGGCCTTGTGATCGAGGGCTACCTCACCACTCAGGACCGGCTCATGACCGAGATCGAGAAGCGGTTCGGGCTCGCTCCCGCGTCCTTCGACGTGCTGTTGCGGCTCGTGCGATCACCCGACTACCGCATGCCCATGACGCGCCTCGCCCATGAGGCCGCCCTCTCCAGCGGCGGCTTCACCAAAGTCGCCGACCGCCTATGCGAGGCCGGCCTCATCCGCCGGATACCCAGCGACCAGGACAGACGCGTGATCTACGCATGCCTGACCGAGCACGGTATCGACATCGCCCAGCAGGCTCGCAGCGCCTGTGCCGACATCCTCCGCCATACCGTTCTGGCCCCCCTCGGCCCCGACGCGTCGAAGTCCTTGGCCCAAGCCATGCGAATACTGCGTGACACCAACAGCGCAGAGGCTTGAGCGCTCCTCGGCCCAGGGAAACGACGAACACCACTACCCGGCCGATAGTCACGGCCCACCCGATCCGCGGACCCGGTGGCCCCATGGTTGCGCAGAATATGTCGGTGACGTCAATTCCCCGGCAGAGCGACTTCTTACCAACAGGGTGACCTCACATTTTTGGTTTCCGAGGTCATACCGTCCCGAAAGCTTTCGCGTTACCTCGCCTCGGTGAAGTTAGCAGCGACCACCTCGTATCCCGCATAGGGCCAGCCCAACGGGGGTAGCAATTCTGTGAGGCGCTTTCGCCTCGGCTACACACCCTGTGTAACAGCGAGAAAGGAACAACTCATGCGCAGTGTTCGTCGCGGTATGGTGGCGGCCGCCCTGGCCTTCCCCCTGGCGTTCGGTTTCGCTGGTGTCGCAACGGCTGGTGAGAAGGAAGTCGACGCGAACTGGGCCAGCTACGAGGCCAGCTACGCCTTCGCGGGTCCGTTCGGCGCCGCTGCCGGCGACGTGTCGTCCGAGGCGGGAAGCGTCGAGTACGAGAACGAAGGCGACAAGGACAAGAAGGACAGCGACAAGGGCCACAAAAACGGCGACTCCCGCGGGGACAAGAGCCACAACGGCAAGGACAACGGCTACGAGAAGGAGCTCGGCTGGGCCGGGTTCGAGACCGAGGGCGCCGCTGCCGGCGTGTTCGGGGCCGGTGTCTGGGAGGTCGAGTCGGAGGCCGGCTACGCCGAGAAGGGCTGACGCTGAGCGCTCCCTCCTGTGACAAGACGCCTCGGGGCACGCCCCGGGGCGTCTTTCTATAGCCTTCTGCGGTCTTCTACTGATTGAGCACGTCGTCGAAGAATCCGAGCAGCGCGGGCCATACTCCCGGAATCAGCAACACTGCTAAAACCGTGAACACCGGGAAGAGAAAACCGGTTTCCACCTTGTCGCCGGTACGGAACCGAAGCCATTTCGGCGGCCGCAATTCATACCACGTCTCGCCCGCAATGGGAACGGGGAACAGAAAAGGACACCCTGATTCAGTGAGCGCATCGCCGAGGCAGTGCGTGAAACAACCGAGCGCGACCGCGATCCCGAGCCACCCCGCCACCGAGTCGAGCTGTGCGAGCACGTCGGGGCTGTTCTCGACCACCCACCACACGACCGCCCCACAGGCCACCGGCAGTAGCCAGTCACCGAGGGCGTCCTCGGCCAGCAACAGCCCGAACACGACCACGCCGACCACGACCCACGGCCCGCCGAACGCAGTGGCTGCCGCCGTCGCACCTCCGAGCAACAAGGCGAACAACAGTGTGTGCGAGAGGTGTCGGTGGCTGCCTTTCTTCCGTTCGTCCCTCGGCCCTTTCGTCACGGAGTACAGCGCGGCCGAAGCATTTCGTAACAGCCACGACAGTCCTCCGGTCACCGGCCCCAATAATTTGGACGCCCGCGCGCCGGGATGGTCAAGGTCGGGCAACAGGGCGTAGCCCGCGGTCGTCGCCGCGAACACGAGGGCTTGGGAAAGCGTGGTGATGCCAACCGCGGGCGCCACGGCCAGCCCTGCACACCAACCGGTCAGCGCGTGGGTGCGACCCATCATGGGTGTCGGGAACCTTCCAGCTGTCGATCTTCGAACATCGGTGCGAACAGTCTCCCCGACACCGCTCTTTAGTTGATCAACGCCCCCTCGTGGCCCGCACGACGAACGATCGACGACTCCTGCCCCTGCGAGCCACCGTTTCAGTAAAGCGCTCGGGGCTTCCCCCAAGCGGTTCGCTACCGACTTCACCACCGACGAGGCCACGCGCACCGCCTACGGACACTCAGCGTAGTGACCAAGGACACATCCCGAATGTTCGCGCAACGCGTTCGTTTCACTCTGCCGGGGTATCCGACAAGTATGGTCTCGCGACTCGACCGGTACCGGGACAAGCGGAGGGAAGGCCACACTCCCGAACCGCTGCCCGAGGACACACCCGTCACCGAAGGTGATGGCAACACGTTCGTCGTGCACGAGCATCATGCCCGCAGCCTGCACTGGGACGTACGTCTCGAACACGACGGCATTCTGGTCTCGTTCGCGATACCGAAGGGATTGCCCACCGAACCGGGCACGGTTCGGCTCGCCGTGCACACCGAGGACCACCCGCTGGAGTACTCGACGTTCTCCGGCGAGATCCCGAAGGGCGAGTACGGCGGCGGCCACATGTCGATCTGGGACAGGGGCACATACGAAACCCTCAAGTGGGGCGACGACAAGGTCTCGGTCGTTCTGCACGGCGAGCGGATGCACGGCAAGTACGTTTTCTTCCGCACCCGTGGCAGTGATTGGAGCGTCGTCCGTTCCGATCCCCCCGAAGATCCCGAGTGGACTCCTCTGCCTTCCGTGCTCGCGCCCATGCTCGCCGTGACGGGAACCCTGCCCGACCCCGCCGAGGACGCCGACTGGTCCTACGAGTTCAAATGGGATGGCGTGCGTGCCCTTGTTCGCGCCGAAGGCGGCAGGATCACGCTGTTCTCCCGCCGGGGTGACGACATCACCGGCATATACCCGGAGTTGCGCGCCCTCGGCGAGCAGCTCGGCAGTATGCAGGCGTGGCTCGACGGCGAGATCGTGGCGTTACGGGGCGGCAAACCGAGCTTCGCCGCCCTGCAGAGCCGCATGAACGCGAGCGCGCAGAAGGCCCGCAGGCTGTCCCAGCGGACACCGGTCACGTACCTCGTGTTCGACCTGCTGCATCTCGACGGTCATCCCTGCGTGGACCTGCCCTACCGGCAACGGAGGCAGTTGCTGGAAAGGCTCGACATCGAGGGCGAACACTGGCGCACACCACCCGGGTTCCCCGGCGACGGTCGGGTGGTCGCCGAGGCCGCCGCCGAGCAGGGACTGGAGGGTGTGGTCGCCAAGCGACTCGACTCCGTCTACCTTCCCGGAGAACGTAGCGCCGACTGGCTCAAGATCACCGAGTTGCTGACGACGGAGGTGGTGATCGGCGGCTGGCGTCAGGGCCGTGGGCGCCGCTCCGACACCTTCGGTTCACTCCTGTTGGGCGTCCCCACCGAGGGCCCGCTTCAGTACGTCGGCCAGGTCGGCACCGGGTTCGACGAGAACGCCCTGCACACACTCGCTCCCAAGTTGCGACGGATGGAACGCCGTACCTCGCCGTTCGCCGAAGCCCTGCCGAAGGACCGGGCGGTCGGCGCGCACTGGGTCAGTCCGCGACTCGTGGGCGAGGTGGCGTTCAAGGCATGGACCGACGACGGCCGGCTGCGGGCCCCCACTTGGAGGGGACTGAGACCGGATCGCGTGCCGGGGGAGTTGACTCGGTGACGACCACAGGACAGCTCATCGATGTCGGGGGCCACCGACTCCGTTTGTCTAATTTAGGCAAAGCGCTTTACCCGGAGTCCGGCTTCACCAAAGGCGAAGTCATCGACTACTACGTGCGAGCGGCTCCCGTTCTATTGCCCCACATACAAGATCGGCCGCTCACGCTCAAACGCTACCCCGACGGAGTCGACGGCAAATCCTTCTTCGAGAAGAACGTCTCCAACCATGCGCCGGACTGGGTACGTACCGTGTCCATCGAAACGCCGGAGAGCACCCGGGGAAGAGCGAGCGCCGACTTCGCGCTCGTGCAGGACCTGTCGACCCTGGTATGGGCCGCGAACCTGGCGAGCATCGAACTGCATGTTCCGCAGTGGACAGTCGGGCCCCGCGGCGGGAAACGCAACCCGGACCTACTCGTGTTCGACCTCGATCCCGGAGCCCCCGCCACGATCGTCGACTGCTGCGAAGTAGCGCTGTGGCTACGCACTGAGCTCGCGAACGACGGATTGACGGCGTATCCTAAAACCAGCGGCTCGAAGGGACTGCAGCTCTACACGCCCATCCGAGCACGCTCCGGTGAACGTCCGATCAATTACGCCAAACGGCTGGCCGAAAAACTGGAGCGGGAACATCCCCGGCGCGTCGTATCCCGCATGACGAAGAAACTGCGCGGCGGCAAGGTGCTCATCGACTGGAGTCAGAACAACCCGAAGAAAACCACTGTCGCACCTTATTCGTTGCGCGCGAGGTCGTCACCCACGGTATCCACGCCGGTGACGTGGCAGGAGGTCGAAGACTGTGTGGACCCGTCCGAACTCAGGTTCGTGGCCGGCACAGTGCTGGACCGCGTCGACGAACACGGCGATCTGTTCGAGCCTCTGCTGACGCAAGACCGGCCGCCCCTTTAACCATATTCCGAACGATTACGGAATCGATACCGAATCACATGTCGCAATACAACCTGACGGACCATTACGCGAGGACTATGCTCGCGGCTATGCCACGGGCGGTCGACAACAACAGCACCGAGGACCGTCTGCGTCGAATCGAGGCCATCACCGACACCCAACTGGCGCATCTTGGAACAGAAGACGTGCTCCAGGAGCTGTTGGGCAGGGTCCGCAACGTTCTCGGCGCCGACACAGCGACGGTCCTGCTACTCGACAACACCGGACAGCAGCTTGTCGCCACCGCCTCCTCCGGCTTGGAAGAGGAGGTGCGCCAGGGTGTGCGAGTACGCGTGGGTGAGGGCTTCGCCGGCCGCATCGCCACCGAACTGAAGCCGCACGTCATCGACGACGTCAATGCCGAGACCGTCGTGAACCCGCTGCTGTGGCGCAAGGGCCTGCGAGGACTCGTCGGTGTTCCCCTGCTCACCGAGGGTGAGCTGCTGGGCATTCTGCACGTCGGCACGCTGAGTAAGCGAGCCTTCGACGACGAAGAGGTTCACTGGTTGCGGCTGGTCGCCGACCGCATGGCGGTCAGTCTCCGAGGCCAACTGACAGCCGACGAGCGCAACGCCGCGACAGCGCTGCAACGGTCTCTGCTGCCTTCACAGTTGCCGGCCATCCCCGGTCTCGACCTGGCCTCCCGGTACGTTCCCGGCGAGCGACTCGACATCAGCGGCGACTGGTACGACGTGTTCCCCCTGCCGTCGGGGCGGGTATGCATGGTGATCGGTGACGTCGTGGGACGCGGACTGTCGGCCGCCATGGTGATGGGCCGGCTCCGCACGACCGTCCGGTCGTACTGCCTGGACTGCGAGGACCCCGGTGAGCTTCTGACGAAGATCGATCGATACGTCCGTCATTTCGACTCCGATGTCATGGCGACGATCGCCTGCGGCGTGTGGGAGCCGTCGCTGGAACGGGTGCATCTGTCGCTCGCGGGTCACCTCAGCCCGGTGTTCGCCGCCGCGGAGGACGAGAGTCGCCTGGTCACCGAGGCCCCCGTGGACGCCCCCATCGGAGTCAGCTCGGCGACGCAGAGGCGGCACAGCACCGCGGTGGACGTGCCCTACGGGGCCGCCTTGCTCTTCTACACCGACGGGCTCGTGGAGCGGCGGCACCAACCGCTGGACGAAGGCCTGCGTCAGCTGCGCGAGGCCGTCCACGCGGGTCCGGCGGAACTGTTGTGCGCGGACGTGATGAGCAGACTGGTGGGGGTCGACCCACCCGGGGACGACATCGCCGTCCTGGCGGTTCGCCGACAGCATCCCGAAGCGCCCTCCGCGTTGCGGTTCGATGTCGATGCGGTGCCCGAGTCGTTGGCCGAAGTGCGTTCGCAGTTGAGGCGCTGGTTGCCGAACATGGGGGCCTCCGCCGACGACACGGCGGACCTGCTCGTCGCCGTGGGCGAAGCCGTGGCCAATTCGATCGAGCACGCGTACGGCCCCCAGGGCGGTAAGGTCTGTCTACGTCTCGAAGCCCATGGCGACGAGGTGGAGATCACCGTCAGTGACACAGGCATGTGGCGCTCACCCAGAGGTACCCATCGTGGAAGGGGGACGCAGCTCATGCGTCAGCTCTGTGACGAGCTCACCGTGTCCCACAGCGACGGGGGCACCCATGTCCAGTTGCGCAAGCGGTTGGCGAAAGGCGAGGCCGAATGACCGCAGCCGGCGTCGATGTCCATTCGCAGGGCAGCACCATCGAAATCCGACTCACCGGTGAGATCGATCTGGCGAACAGCGACGAGGTGAGAGAGAAGATGTTCGCCTCGATCAGCAATCATCTCGTCGCGGTGACCATCGACCTCACTGGACTGTCCTATATAGACAGTGCGGGGTTGAGGGTCCTGTTCGCGCTCACCGAACGTCTTCGACTGTTGCAGACCGAGTGCACGATGGTCGCACCGGTCGGCTCGCCCACCCGTCGGGTCCTGGAGATGACGGGTATAGGCGTTGTGGCGGATTTGAAGCCCTGATTCACGGCTGAATGCGCAGCCCCGTCGGCAGGACCGGCTGCTCTCTCATTCCCCGATGCAGCCGATCCCGACCGTCGCGACGCCCGGCACCGGTTCGCCGGTGGACCGAGCCTTCGCGAGTCACCGTGCCTGTTCACCACGGGCCACATCATCAATGTCCACGGCATCTCCACGGCATCGCAGAACCCGGGGTTCGCACACCGGTCAGTACGAGAGCTCGGGAATCCGGTCGCTGTAGCGGGCCACGAGTTCGACATTGCGCTCGTCGCCACCGGGAACGTTGGCGCTGGTCCACACCGGCAGTTCGATGCCGCGTTCCTCGGCCAGGCCGTCCAGTTCCGCCAGCAACGCCGACCACACGTACGCACCGGTGATCGTGGAGACCGCCGAGGTGCGGGGCGCCTGCGCGGGGTGTACGACGTCGCCGGGCGGGACGTGCGTGTCGAGCACGACGGTGGCGTGTTCGGCCAGGCTCGTGCCGCTGCGGTCTGTCGCCGCGGCGGAAGCCGCCGGCGAGGTGACGGCGATGACCGGAACTTCCCGAGCCAACGCCTCCTGCGCGATCTCCACAGGATAGGGGTTGCGACCGCTGGTGGAGAACACCACCACGACGTCACCGTGACGCACGTCGGCGCTCTCGACCAACGCACGGCCACGATCCGGCACCCGTTCCGCGGCCGAACTGCGCAGCGCCCCCGACAGCGGCAGCACCTCGTTGTCCCACAACGGTCTGACCGCGGCGAGCCCGCCCGCACGGTAGAACGTCTCACACACCATCGCCAGGGAGTGTCCTGCTCCCGCCGCGTGGACGATGCCACCGCCGTCGATCGCGTCGAGCACCAGATCGGCGGCCCTGCGCAACTCCTCCTGCTGGGAATCGATTGTGTCGAGCAGCTTACGGACACGGTCACGCATTCGGCACGCTCTCCTTCACATTCGTCATCAGCGCCGGCAATGTCGGCGGCACTGCCGCCATCTCATCGCCGTCCGCCACGTGGCGCAACCGTACGCAACCGTTCCTGTGACCTGCGTAACCGATCCACGGGCGGCGTGTCCCTCAACCGACGTAGGTCAGGGATTCACCGCCGTACACGGCCTCGCCCGCGACGAACGTCGTCAGCACAGGGATCTTGTCGATGGCCGAGGTCGAGACGGCCGTCGGATCGTCGCCGAGCAGCACGAGGTCGGCCTGCATTCCCGCCTCGATGCGTCCACGCCGGTCCTCCTGACACGCGGCGTAAGCAGCGTGCGTGGTGTAGGCGCGCAACGCTTCCATCGCGTCCACCCGCTCGTCCTCGGCGAGCACCACTCCACCGCTGGTGGCGCGCTCGACCATGTTCCGCATCCCCGCCAACGGCGCACCGGTCCCCACACACGGCCGGTCGGAGCTGGCGGGCACGCGCAGCCCGGCGTCGAGGAACGACCTGTGCCGGTACAACCACGGCAGTCTCGCCTCACCGAGAGACGTACGCATGGTGTCACCGATCTCGTACAGGAACCGTGCCTGCGGTACTGGGACGACGCCGAGCGCGGCCAACCGGGACAACTGGTCGGGACGCACCATGGCCGCGTGTTCGATGCGGTGCCGCACGCCGGGGCGGGGGAACTCCCGCTGTGCCTGCTCGAACGCCTCCAACGTGAGGTCGATGGCCCGGTCGCCGATGGCGTGCGCCGCGACACGCCAACCACTGCGGTGCGCGTCGAGGATGCGGTTGCGCAGCACCTCGGGATCGTCTCCCAGCACGCCGAGCCCACCGTCGCCCTCGAACGGCTGCGTGACCGCTGCCGTCTTACTGCTCAACGCCCCGTCGGTGAAGATCTTCATCGGGCCGATGCGCAGGAAGTCGTCACCGAAACCGCTACGCATGCCGAGATCGAGCCCCACGAGGTCGTCGGCGAGCGGGTGCAGTGTCTCGGCCGCGGGCATCAGTTCCACACGCACGTTCAACGCGCTGCGCTGCCGCGCGAGTTGGTAGGCGGCGACCTCGGCCGGGCTGTGTCCGATCCAGCCTCCGGCGACACCCGCTTCGGTGACGTGGGTCAGTCCCTCGGAGGCGTACACCTTGGACGCGCGAGCGATGGCCTCGACGAGTTCCTCCACCGGGTACGGTTTCACGAGTGCGTCCACCAGCTGCTGCGCCTGCTCGGCGAGCAGGCCCGTGGGCTCGCCCGAGGAGTCCCGTTCGACGACGCCGCCTTCCGGCACGGTGGCCGAACCGTCCAGGATCCCCGCCTTGTCGAGGATGGCGCTGCTGGCCACACACATGTGCGCCGAGCGGTGCTTCAACCACACCGGACGCCCCCCACCCACGCGGTCCAACGCGGCGCGATCCGGATGTCCTCCGAGCACGAAGTCGTCGTATTGCGACCCAATCACCCACGCGTCGGACGGCAGTTGCGCCGCGCGTGCGGCCACCGCGTCGTACACCTCGTCGAGGGTGCGGCACGTGGACAGATCCATCTCGGCCAGCGACAAGCCGTACCACACCATGTGGTTGTGCGCGTCGGTGAAACCCGGCGTGAGCACCGCCCCACCCCCGTCGACCACCTTGCGGGCGGAAGCACCTTCGACTTCGTCGTCCACACCGACGATTCGGCCGCCCAACACCCCGACGGTGTGGGCCCGGGGCCGGTCTTCGCGCATGGTCAGGGCACGCACGTCACGCAGCAGCAGGTCGAGCACGCGGTTCCTCCCTAGGGTCGCGGCACAAGGCGGGCCGATTACGCTCATGGCACGCTCAGACGGTACCCGGAGAAACGAGGAAGGGGCAGCGGCTTTGCACCGGAACAGGGCAGTGCCGAAGCTCGGGATCGGACTGGTCCTAGGGGTGTCGCTGCTGTCCGGTTGCGATTCCGCCGAACCCGTCTCGATGCCTCCGGTGGAGGAAACCCGCGTCACAGACCTCGTCCCCTTCTCCGAAGGCGCGGAACCCGCAGCGGGGCTGCGGGTGATCGACGAAGTCTCCGCGCGGTGCGAACCCTCCGTCCTCAGTCCCGAGAACCAGCTGGCCCGCCGCTGCTTCACCAGTGAGACGTCCGTGGTGCTGGATCCGTGCTTCGTTCCCGCGGATCCCGTCGACGTCCCCGCTCTGGAGAAGCCGGGGGAGGAGCCGCGCGAGGTCGACACCGTCGCGCTGTGCTTCGACGATCCCGCGCAGACCGAGCTGACCAAAGTACACGTGGTCACGGACAACGGCGTGTGGCCACGGGAACCGGCCCCGTTCGATCCGCACTGGTTCCTCGAACTGGGGGACGGCACGCGCTGCACGAAGGTGTTCGGGGTCGAGGAGATCCGCGAGAACCTACCGTTGAGCTACGACTGTGACGACGGCACCCTCTACGGCAGCCCCGACGAGGAGAAGCCGGTCTGGACGGTCCACCATTTGGCCGAGGGTGCGGAGACCCTCCGTGTCGCCGAGGTGCGCACGGCCTGGAAGTAGTGGTCCGAACCGGTCACCTTCTGTGCAAGGGGACTCCGGCCTCGGCGGCGTCGGCGAAGTCGTCGTCGATGTGCACGACGTCGTAGCCCGCGCGATCGAGAAGGCTTGCGGCCGTCGACGCCCGATAGCCCGATGCGCAGTGGACCCAGATACGGTCGTCGTCCATCTCGTTGATACGGGTGAATAGTTCGTGCAACGGGATGTTGAGCGCGCCCTCGATATGTCCGCCCTCGTACTCGTCGATACGGCGCACGTCCAATACCGCCGGCGCGCCCCGTTCGAACTCGGCCACCAGGTCGGCCCAGCCCACGCTCGGGTACGACGAAGTGGGCAGCCGGTCCGCAAACGGCCCCGCCGGGTCACCCAGAGCGACGTCCGGATCGTCGATGCCGATGCGGGACAGGTCCCGGATCGCCGCCCGCACCTCCTCCTCCGAACCGACGAGGGTCACGGGGTCGAGCCACGGCAACGTCCACCCGAGGAAGGTCGTGAAACGCATACCGTCGCCGTACTCGAAACTCACCGTGCCTTCCAGGTGCTTGGTGGCGAAGGCGACGCGGTCCCGCAGATCCACCACCCACTCACCGTCGGCGAGCCGACGCCGCAGGGCTTCGAGGTCCAGCGGCTCCGGAACCTCCAGACTCGGCGCGTTCGGCCCGGCCCGATTCAACGGGGCCATGTGCGCGTAGTAGGACGGGTACTCGGTGAGATTCGCCAACAGTCGCTCGACGAAGTGGTCCTCGTCGGTGTCGGTGAGAGCGTGGTTGGTGCGACGCTGCTCTCCGATCGTGGAACTCTCGGCCGTCGTGGCGGGGCCGGAGGAGCAGAAGCTGCCGAACCCGTGCGTCGGGTAGAGCACCGCGTCGTCCGAGACGTGTTCCGCGATCCGCCGTGCCGACCGGTACTGGGCTTTGGCGAGTTCGGTGGTTCGTGCGGGGTCGACGAGGTCGGGGCGTCCCACGGACCCGTACAGTAGGCTGCCACCCGAGAACACGGCCTGTTCGCCGTCGTGGTCGACCACATAGGCCAGGTGATTGTCGGTGTGGCCGGGCGTGGCCACGGCCGTCAGTGACAGTGCTCCGATGTCGAGCCGATCACCCGAGCCCAGCCGGGTCGCCTCGTAGTCGAGCCCTTCGGTATCCCCCACGAGATGGACGGCACCGTGTCGCCGGGCGAGCTCGGGACCTCCGGTGACGTAGTCGTTGTGCAGGTGTGTCTCGGCGACGTGGGAGATGCGGACACCCCGCTCCCGCGCCAGATTCTCGATCCGGTCGAAGTCTCGCTGCGGGTCAATCACCACGCCGACGGTGCCGTCGTGGACCAGATAGCTGCGGTCCCCCAGCGCGTCGGTGCGAACGACCTCGACATGCATGATCGGCCCTCCCGTGCCGGTGCCGTGGTGGGTTCGTCGAATACCCGCCCCGACCGGGAAGTAACCGGAAGGGCCGACCGATCAGACCACCAACTTGTCGTCCTCGGAGCCGGAGGCGCTGCCGTCCAGCGTCCACTTCAGCTGGAACTCGATCTCCTCCTCACCGTCGCCGCGCTCGTGTTCGATCGAGAACTTGGCCCGCGCGGGAACGCGGATACGCTCACCCGCGATCTGGATGCGGAACGGCTTGTCGGTTTCGAGAGCGTCGGCGAGGCGGCGCAGTTTCGCCACCACCTCGGAGGTCGAATAGAACTGCTCCACGTCCCGTGGTGCGGCTGTCACAGATCCTCCCTTGGTACAAGCGGTATCGGTGGCACAATCCTGGCACGACCGTGGGGCCGGACACGGTGATGTGTGAGTTTTCGTATGGCCTCACGGAGACAGGACTTCGAAGGCTCACGGGCCGTCACCGGTCGCTGATCGGTGACCTCGGTGTTTCAAGCGCCCTCAAGGGGAGTGTCGGGCCAGTGCTGTTCGAGCAGTGCACGCGCGCGGGGCAGGTCGTCGACGGCGGAGAGAAGCTCCCCCCGCAGTGCTCCCACCGCTGTCGAGGGGACCGCGCGAGACTCCAACGCGACACGTATCCAGTCGGCGACCTCGCGCAGCAGCCGACCGTCTCCGGTCAACAAAGCGCCTTCGAGGGCACGCAGCGGCTGTTCAGCACAGCCGCGGACAACCAGATCCAGATCGGCGTCCGTCACGATGTCTCCGGTCAT
This sequence comes from Actinomycetes bacterium, assembly GCA_021793175.1. GTDB lineage: Bacteria > Actinomycetota > Actinomycetes > Mycobacteriales > Pseudonocardiaceae > Saccharomonospora. Next base: position 10,951 of record JAJYTH010000012.1, on the reverse strand, counting down.
GATCTCGTCGAGGTCGCGGGCCCCGGTCCCGACCGGGTTCCAGCGCTCCAGCACTTGATGCACGAGCCGGTGATGTTCCGCGTCCAGGATGCGTTGTTCGCTCACGACGTCGTACGGCAACGACTCCACCGGGTGGACCGTGGTGGGCAGCCGATCCGCGAGGTCGAGTCCCTCCCGCAGGGTCGAGGCCCACGCCGTCGCCCCGAGCGCCCGCGCACGCAGCTCGTCCGAACCGAAAGCGGCCCCGCCCGCCAGGACCGGGACACCCACCGCGGTCGCCGATTCGATGCCACGACGCGTGCTCGGCAGTCCACCGGCCACGGAACAACTGATCGCCACGGCGTCCGGGCCCGTCCGGTACAGGTAGGAGAACAGGCGCTCGGCGGGGATCGCCGCACCGAGGAAGGTGACCCGCCACCCGTGCGCACGCAGACCCGTGCTCACCACCAGCGCGGCGAGGGCGTGCCGTTCTCGTTCCGCGCAGCACACCATGATGTGCCCCTTGGTGACCGGGAGTTGCCGAACCCTTCTCGCCACCGCTTCGGTCGCGGCGAGCGAGATTCCGGTGGCGACGTGTTCCTGGACCATCGACCACCGGCCGGTGTGCCACTTCTCGCCCACACGGTGCTGCGCGGGAGTGATGACCTCGCACAGCACCGGCAACGGCTGTAGACCGGCGTCCAGGGCCCGCTGCACGACCGTCACGGCCGCGGTGGTGTTGCCCGCGATCAACTCGCGTTCGAACGCGTCGAGCACCTCCGCGCTGTCGTTACTATCGCCGCTGGCGCCGGGGACGGCCGCCGAAGCGTGGAGCACTCCACTCATCCTCCGTTCTGCACGGCGATGAGAGCGATGTCGTCGTGTGCGGCGCCGTCGAGGTATTCGAGGACGCGCTGTTCGACGGCCTCACACAGGGTGGCGGGGGTGACGCGCGCGTACTCCGGCAACAGGACCCGCAGTCGTTCCTGGCCGAAGAACCCCTCGGGGCCGCGGGCCTCGTCGACGCCGTCGGTGTAGAGGAGGACGGTGTCGCCTTCGCCGAGCCGCACGTCGGTCTCGGTGAACGACAGTCCGGAGATGATGCCGGCGACCGTGCCGGTGACCGTCGGTTCCTCCAAGGCGCCGTCGGCGCGCAGCACCAGAGGTGGAGGGTGTCCTGCCACCGCCATGGTCGCCGTCAGCGCGTCCTGCCCTGCCGGGCGGTGGAACCGCACACACGCCGCCGTGACGAACCGGTGGGCGAGCTGGGCGCGCAGCACCTCGTTCAACGCCTTGAGCACCGCGGCTGGAGATCGGTCGAAGAACGCTGCCGTCCTGATCGTCTGCCGCGCGAGTCCGGTGAGGACGGCGGCGTCGATGCCTTTGCCGCAGACGTCGCCGATCACGACGGTGAAGTCGTCGGCATCGCCGTGTACGTCGTAGAAATCGCCGCCGATACTCAGGCGCTGCTCGCCGGGCCGATATCGTGCCGCCATCCGCACTCCCGGGTATTCGGGCAGCTCCGGCGGGCGAAGTGAGTCCTCCATCGCCTCCGCCATCTGCCCGCGTTCCTCGTAGAGCCTGGCGGATTCGAGAGTGGCGGCCACCCGACGCGAGAACTCCTCGGCAGCGACCACATCACTGTCCGTGTACCCATGGCCACCGTGACGGACCACTACGAGCACACCGTTGGTGGCGCCCCCGATGTTGAGGGCCACCGCGAGCGCCGACGACGGCCGGTGCGTCGCGGCCGCCTCCCTCAGCGAATCGGAGGGGATCAGTTCGGCGAGGACCGCTTCGATGTCGTCCGGCGGAGCCGTGTACCGCTCGGTGTAGCCTCGCCGTCGGAACCGTCCCAGCTCGTGAGCGGGATCGAGACGCCCCAGAAACGTCGGGCCCGAAATGCGACCACTGCGCTCGTGCGAGTACACCGAGACGTTGTCGGCATCGAAGAACGCCAGCATCATCCAGTCACCGAGATGCGGAACGGCGAAATCCAACGCACGTAACACCGTGCGCCGCACGTTCAGCGATCCGGTGAGCTGGCGGGACAGGTCGTGGATGAAGCGTACGTGTGACCAGTCGCCCTCCTTCGGCGATCCGGCGAGAGGGCTGTCCGGGAACTCGTGGGGGGCGCGATCGAATGCCACGTTCACAGCAGACTCCTCAACTGTGAGGACCTCAGTTCCGACTGTACGGCAGGAACCCCAGTTCGGAACCCACAGTGGACCGACCGGGCCACGAACCTGTCGAGGAGTGTCGTTACGGGCGCGTACCGCGATGGAGGCCTACGACTGCGGTGACGCCGAGTCATCCTCGTGAGACTCTCGGACAACCCCGGAAAGTGATACGGAGCCGGCAACAGGACTCGAACCTGCGACCCTCTGTTTACAAGACAGATGCTCTACCAACTGAGCTATGCCGGCCTGAGCCGACGCCGACTGGCGTGTGGCTCCATTCCCACTATATCGAGCGCGATTTGCGCCACAGCGACCGCCCACATCCCCCTGTCGGCTCCTGCTTTCGTGCCAGTCCGCAATTACCGTGGACTGAAGTCGCGTTCCCACAACGTGGACTGAAGTCACGTTCCCACAACAATGTGGCATACGCCACGGCCCGCAAAGTGCAACGACCGACGTCGCGCGGCCGATGCTTTCCGGGGAGTTTTTTCCAAGGAGGAGGTGCAGATGAAACTGAAGCCGCGCGCTCGTGCGGCCGCACCCAAGCGCCGTCACGCGTGGCAAATCCTGGAAGCACCAGCCGACGAACAATCATCGGAGAAGCGCGCACAACGGCAACAGCGGGACCGCCGCGTCCGCCAGCGCGCCTGGCACATCCTGGAGCCACCGACGGGCGAGCTACCCGCGGTGGAGCCGTTCCAAGACACGGCCATCGGGCCCGAGCTACCCGACGAATCAACCGTTCACTTGGTTCTGGACCTCGTCACGCGCATCGGTGAGGTCCAGATGGCCAGCGGCGCGGGCGCATCCGACGTGACCGCGACAATCTTGGCGCTGACTCGCGCACTTGGTCTACCGCACTGTGAGGTGGACGTCATCTTTACGTCCATCACCGTCAGCTGCCTTCGAGGAAGCGAACTGCCACCGGTGACCACACTGCGGGTCGTCCGCTCACGCAGCATCGACTACACCCGGCTGTCCGAGACGGAACATCTCGTACAGCAACTGCTCCGAAACCAGATCAGCGCCACCGACGCCTACACCGAACTGCACCGGATCACCGACGCGAGGCACCCCTACCCGCGCTGGGTCTCGACCCTGGCCTGGGGCGGCATGGCCGCCTTCATCACCCTGCTGCTCGGCGGTACGGGGTGGATTCCCTTCATCTCTTTCGTGATCAGTGCGGTCGTGGACCGGTTGGGAAGGCTGCTGAACAAATACGCGCTTCCGTTCTTCTTCCAACAGGTCGCGGGCGGGTTCGTGGCCACCCTGTCGGCCATCACCATCGTGAACCTCGACTTCTTCGATCTGGAGAGACCGACACTCGTCGTCTCCGCGGCCCTGACGGTGTTGCTGTCGGGGTTGTCCACCGTCTCCGCGGTGCAGGACGCCATCACCGGCTACTACGTCACGGCGGCGGGACGAATGCTCGAAATCGTGTTCATGAGTGCGGGGCTGATCACCGGCGTCGGTGCCGCCATCAGCATGGCCACCCAGTTCGGCGTCACGCGGGCCCCGGACCCGACGGTGCCCACTCCCGGGGTGAGCGAGCTGCACGTCATGACACTCGCGGGAATCGGGGCGGCGGCGTGCTTTGCGTTGGCTTCCTACTCGAAGATCCGGTCGCTGCTGGTCGCCGCGGCGGCGGGCGCGGTGGGTGCCGCCGCGTACGGGGCGCTCAACATCCTCGGCTACAACCCGATCATCGGTGCTTTCGTCGCCACCACACTGGTCGGGCTCGGCGGAGGTGTACTGGCCCGTCGGTTGAAGGTGACCCCTCTGGTCGTCGCTGTTTCGGGCATCACTCCGCTGCTGCCCGGGTTCGCCACCTATCGGGGAATGGCCGAGCTGGTCGGGGACGGCAGTATCACCACGTTGATGTCGGCCGCCGCGATCGGCCTGGCACTGGCAGCGGGCGTGGTGTTCGGGGAGTTCCTCGCCCAACCGGTGCGGACGGGTCTGGGCAGGCTCGAACGCAAGCTCGCCGGCCCCCGCATGGCCGGGCCGCTGAACGCTGGCCGCCGCCTCGAATAGGCCTTACCGCGCTAATGTCTAGGTATGCCTTCCTCGGAGCACGCGCCCCTGCCCCGGTCGAACGCGAAAGCCGAGTTCGTGGTCGTTGCCAACCGTTTGCCGGTCGACCTCGAACGATCAGCCGACGGCACCCAGCGCTGGACACAGAGCCCCGGCGGGCTCGTGTCCGCGCTGGAGCCGTTTCTGCGTTCCCGTAAGGGAGCCTGGGTCGGCTGGCCGGGTGTCCCCGACGTCGAGGTCGAGGAATTCAGCGACGACGGGCTCGTCCTGCATCCCGTGTCGCTGACCTCCGACGACGTGCGCGAATACTACGAGGGCTTCTCCAACGCCACGTTGTGGCCGCTGTACCACGACGTGGTGGCGCGGCCGGTGTTCGACCGTGGCTGGTGGGACAGCTATGTGCGCGTCAACCGGAGGTTCGCCGAGGCCAGTGCCGCCGTGGCGCGCGAAGGCGCCACCGTGTGGGTGCAGGACTATCAACTTCAGCTGGTTCCGTCGATGCTGCGGGAGTTGCGTCCCGACCTGCGCATCGGTTTCTTCCTGCACATCCCGTTCCCGCCGGTGGAGCTGTTCATGCAGCTACCGTGGCGGGCCGAGATCGTGCGGGGGCTGATCGGGGCCGACCTGGTGGGTTTCCACCGACCCGGCGGCGCACAGAACTTCCTGTGGCTGGCCCGGCAGCTGATCGGTCTCGAACCCAGTCGCGGCTCGGTGGGGGTGCGTTCCAGGCCCGGCATGGTGCAGGTCGGCGACCGCACCGTGCGCGTGGGCGCGTTCCCCATCTCGATCGACGCGGCCGGCCTGGATTCGCTCGCGCGCAGCAAACCCGTGCAGGAACGCGCCGCCCAGGTGCGCCGCGAACTGGGCGACCCCAAGACGGTCCTGCTCGGCGTCGACCGCCTCGACTACACCAAGGGCATCGACCTGCGTCTTCAGGCGTTCCACGAGCTGTTGCAGGAAGGCCGGGTGCAGCCCGAGGACGTCACGTTCATCCAGCTCGCGACTCCGAGCCGGGAACGCGTCGAGCACTATCAGGAGATGCGTAGCGAGATCGAACAGATGGTCGGCCGCATCAACGGCGAGTTCGGTCGAGTCGGACACCCCGCGGTGCACTACCTGCACCAGTCGGTGAACCGCTCGGAGCTCGCCGCGTTCTTCTCCGCCGCCGACGTCATGGTGGTGACCCCGCTGCGCGACGGCATGAACCTCGTGTGCAAGGAGTACGTGGCGTGCCGACACGATCTTGGTGGCGCTCTCGTGCTCTCCGAGTTCGCAGGGGCCGCAGCCGAGCTGAGCAGCGCTTTCCTCGTCAATCCTCATGACTTGGACGGGGTGAAGAACGCACTCGAACAGGCTATTACGCTCGACCCTGCGGAAGGCCGGCGTAGGATGCGCGCCCTGCGTCGTCAAGTCCTGACGCACGACGTTGACAGGTGGGCGCGCTCGTTCCTCGAAGCCCTCGGGACCGAAGTGACCACCTGACTCCCCCTCCCCCATACCGCTTGCTCTACTCCTTAAGGAGGAGTGTTGACCGCCGAGGCCCTGCCTGCTGAGCTGCGGCGTGCGATCGTTCAGATCGCCAGGACGCCGCGCCTGCTGGTCGCCTGTGACTACGACGGGACGCTGGCTCCCATCACCACGAACCCTGACCAGGCCAGACCCCGCCCGGAGTCGGTAGGCGCTCTGCGGTCTCTGGCTTCGCTGCACGAGACCACGTGCTCGGTGATCTCCGGCCGGGCGTTGCGTGACCTGGCGATCCTGTCCCGCCTGCCCGCGGAGATCCACCTGGTCGGTAGCCACGGCTCGGAGTTCGACATCGGCTTCGTCCACGCCCTCGACCCCGAGGCCCGCGAACTGCACCGGAGGCTGGAAGCCGAGCTGGCACGCATCATCGGCGGGGTCCCCGGGGCCTCGTTGGAGGTGAAACCGGCGAGTGTGGCCGTGCACGTGCGTCGCGCGGACCGGGACGCCGCAGCCAGGATCGTGGCCGCCGTGCACGAGGGCCCGTCCACTTGGGAGGGCGTGACCACCACGGACGGCAAGGAAGTCGTCGAACTCGCTGTGGTGAGCACCGACAAGGGGAGCGCACTCGACACCCTGCGCCACCAGGTGGGCGCGACCGCCGCCGTGTTCGTGGGCGACGACGTGACCGACGAGAAGGCGTTCGCGCGGCTGCAGGGCCCCGACCTCTCCGTGAAGGTCGGTGAAGGGGACACCCTGGCGCAGTACCGGGTCGATGACACCGAGGACGTCGCCACGGTGCTCGCGTTCCTGTTGGAGGAACGGCGCAACTGGTTGTACGGCGAGCAGTCTCCGCCGATCGAACGCCTGTCGATGCTCGCCAACGAACGGTCGGTCGCGCTGCTCACGCCGGACGCGAAGCTGACCTGGCTGTGCCACCCCGGCCCCGACGCGCCGGCTGTGTTCGCCGACCTGCTCGGCGGGGAGAGCGCGGGCCACTTCTCCATCAAGCCGCACCGCAACGGGCTGCCGCTGGGCCAGCGCTACCTGCCCAACACGATGACGGTGGAGACGCGGTGGTCCCGGCTGCTCGTCACCGACTACCTGGAGCCCGAGAGCCCGCCGCACCGCACCGATCTCGTGCGCATCATCAGCGGTGAGGCCGCCGCATCCGTCGTGTTCGCGCCGAGGCCCGAGTTCGGTGGTGTGCCCGTGCGGCTGCTGCCCGAGGAGGACGGCCTGCGCGTGCTCGGCACATCCGAGCCGTTCGTGCTGCGGTCCCCCGACGTGCAGTGGGAGATCACCAACGACGGCCTGCACGACACCGCTCGCGCCCTGGTGCAACCCGAACCCGGTAAGCCCGTGGTGTTGGAACTGCGCTGCGGCACCACCGACCTGAGCCCGCACGAGCTGCCCGAGATCGACCGTAGGGCGAGGGCGGGCCGGTACTGGAGCGACTGGGCGACCACGCTGAAGCTCCCGCAGATCGAGCCCGACCTCGTCGCCAGGTCCGCGTTGACGCTTCGTGGCCTGACCGACGCCGACACCGGTGGTGTGTTGGCGGCGGCCACCACGTCCCTGCCCGAGGAGATCGGCGGGGTGCGCAACTGGGACTACCGCTATTGCTGGGTCCGCGACGGCGCCATGACCGTGCGCGAGCTGGTGGCGTTGGGTTCGTTGGAGGAGGCCGAAGGCTTCCTGCGCTGGTTGCACGGCGTGCTGTCCACGCTCGCGGGCCCCGAGCGGCTGCACCCGCTGTACACGCTCGCCGGCACGCAGATCGGCGCGGAAGCCGTGATCGACTCGCTGCCGGGCTACAAGGGTTCGCGGCCCGTGCGGGTCGGCAACCTCGCCAACCACCAGGTGCAGCTCGACGTGTTCGGCCCCGTCGTCGAACTCGTGGTGTCGCTCGCCGAAGCCAGGGGTGAGCTTCGGGACGAGGACTGGCAGCTGGTGCGGGCCATGGCCGAGGCCGTCACCCGGCGTTGGTCCGAACCCGACCACGGCATCTGGGAAGAACGGCACGTGCCGCGCCACCGCGTGTACTCGCGGGTGATGTGCTGGGTGACCATCGACAGGGCCATCAAGCTCGCCGAGGTCTACGGCCGCCCGATCCCGAACGGCTGGGCGGAACTGCGCGACCAGATCGCCGCCGACGTGCTGGAGAACGGCTGGAACGAGGACGTGCAGGCGTTCACCACCGCCTACGACGGCACCGACCTCGACGCCGCTTCGCTGTTCGTGGGCCTGTCGGGACTGCTGGACCCGCAGGACGAGCGGTTCCAGTCGACGGTGACCGCCATCGAGGCGGAGCTGCGTAGTGGTTCCACGGTGTACCGGTACCGGCGGGACGACGGCCTTCCGGGCAACGAGGGCGGCTTCCACCTGTGCGCGGCGTGGATGATCGAGGCGTACCTGCTCACCGGGAGGCGCACCGAGGCCCAGGAGCTGTTCGACCAGCTCGTGGACGCGGCCGGGCCGACCGGGCTGTTGCCGGAGCAGTACGACCCGGTGGCCGAGCGTTCCCTGGGCAACCACCCTCAGGCGTACTCCCACATCGGCCTGATCCGCTGCGCCCGTCTGTTGTCCGAGCTGTAGTAGCCGTACCGAGGCCGGTGTCGACGAGCCCTTTTTCGTCGGCACCGGCCTCGATCTGTGTCCGGGTTTTCAGATCGGGACGTATTCGACCGCGTGCAACGCGCTGGCGAGGTCGGAGACCTCCAGCGTTTTGATGCCCTCGGGCAGGGGCCCCGGATCCGGCGGCACGAGGGCGTGGGTGAACCCCATCCGCTCCGCCTCGGCCAACCGTCTGCCCACACCGGTGACCCTGCGTACCTCGCCGGCCAGCCCGACTTCGCCGATCGCGACGAGCCTCGGTGACAGGGCCCTGTCCCGCATCCCCGACCACACCGCCAAGGCGACGGCGAGGTCCACTGCGGGTTCGGTGACCTTCATGCCGCCCACGGTCGCCGTGTAGACGTCCTTGCCCCCGAGCGGACTGCCGGTACGTTTCTCCAACACCGCCAGCACCATGCTGACGCGTGCGGAGTCCAGCCCGCTCACCGCTCGCCTGGGCTGGGCGAGACTGGATTCGGTCACCAAGGCCTGGACTTCGCCGAGCAGTGGCCGTTTGCCCTCCACGGTGACCGTGATGGCCGTTCCGGGCACGGCCTCGGCATGTCGGTTGAGGAACAGCCCGGAAGGGTCGGGTACGCCGACGATGCCGTCGTCGCGTAGTTCGAAGCACCCGATCTCGTCGGCCGCGCCGAATCGGTTCTTCACGCCGCGCACCATCCGCAGCGTGGAATGCTTGTCGCCCTCGAAATGCAGAACGACGTCCACGAGGTGCTCCAGCACCCTCGGCCCGGCGACGGACCCTTCCTTGGTGACGTGCCCGACGAGCACGATGGGAAGCCCGCGCTCCTTCGCCAGCGCGACGAGTCCCGCGGCCACCGCCCTCACCTGGGTCACGCCCCCGGGCGCACCTTCGGCCTGCGGCGAGGACATGGTCTGAACCGAGTCGACGATCAGCAATCCCGGTTCGACGTTGTCGACGTGGCCCAGTACCGCCGACAGGTCACTTTCGGAGGCGAGGAACATCCGGTCGTGGACGTTGCCGGTGCGCTCGGCGCGCAGTCGAACCTGCCCGGCCGATTCCTCACCGGTCACATACAGCGCACTTGCACCGCTGTTCGCCGCCCACTGGTAGGCGACCTCCAGCAGCAACGTCGATTTGCCGACTCCGGGTTCTCCCGCGAGTAAGACGACGACTCCCGGAACGAGCCCACCGCCGAGCACCCGATCGAGCTCCGAGACTCCGGTCGCGCGAGCTCGGGAGGTCTCGATGTCGACGTCGGCGATGGGCCGAGCCGGCGAGCTGGGAGCACCGGCCGCGACCCTGGCGATGGGGGCGCGGGCGTCACCACGCTCCTCGAACGTCCCCCACGCCTGGCATTCCGGACAGCGGCCGAGCCACTTGGCGACCTCGTAGCCGCATTCCGAGCAGCGGTAGCTGGAGCCCTTCTTGACCACGTTCCGACGCTAACGCCACCCACCGACAATCGGCCGGAGGGCTCAGTTACCGCCGCCGGCTCCCTCGGCAGGACTCGCCGGGTTGGTCCTCGGCTCCTCGGGCACCGCCACGGGCATGTCGAAGGTCACCGAGCCCGCCTCCCGGAACGTCAGTGTGATCTCGATCATCTGCCCGGGGATGAGCTGCTCGGTCAGCCCTTCGAGGGTGAGCTGCCCGTGGTTGGGGTTCCCCGTGCCCTCCTTCTCAGGACTCAGCACAAGCATGCGCTGAGCCGGCACGACGCGGGAGCCTCCGATGGTGACGTTCTGCGCGGCATCGGTCTCCGCGGAGACGAGCTCGTCGTCCTGGCCGCCCTCGTTGATCAGCCAGATGACGGCTTCGGCGTCGCTGTTCTGGGGGTAGACACCGGCACCACCGGCGCCACCGGAATCACCGGAAGCGTTGCCCTCGGGGTAGGCGAGCTCGGCATTCTGGATCGCGATTTCCCCGACTTCCGTCGAGGCGCCGTTGATAGCCGCCACCTGCGTGTCCGTCTGCGTGATCTGGCCCGCCGCGCAGCCCGCGACGAGCAACGCGGAGCCGACGGCCGCCACGGCCGAGCCCACCATGCGACGTTTCACTCTGGAGTCCCTCCTACTCAGGGCTGCCCTGACGGTGAGACTATCCCGGGTAGCGACTCGTGACGTCACCCGGTGCCCCGCCCGTGTGGCGCAGCTTTCACCCGCCGACGAGATCAACTACCCGAATGGTGTCCACAATGGATTACCGAAATGGGCGGGAATGCCCCCGTCGTCACCTGCGTGAGTACGCGAATCGCACACTTGTCAACCCCCTCTACACCTTCGATCAGCCCATTGACCTGCGAAGACGAGCTCGGGTCACTGGTTCGGGACCGAAACCGCGTGCTAAGATGGACATAGCGAAAGGGGCAGAGGACACATGGTTTTCAAGGTCGGAGAGACCGTCGTCTACCCGCACCACGGTGCCGCACTCATCGAAGCGATCGAAACACGCGTGATCAAAGGCGAGGAGAAGCAGTACCTCGTCCTGAAGGTCGCGCAAGGTGATCTCACGGTTCGCGTCCCCGCAGACAACGCCGAGATCGTCGGTGTGCGCGACGTAGTGGGCCAGGACGGCCTGAACCGGGTCTTCGACGTGTTGCGAGCGCCACACACCGACGAGCCGACCAACTGGTCTCGCCGGTACAAGGCCAACCTGGAGAAGCTCGCCTCCGGCGATGTCAACAAGGTGGCCGAAGTGGTGC
>JAJYTH010000105.1 GCA_021793175.1 Actinomycetes bacterium | reverse complement strand
CGCGTGGCTCGGCGCGATCGGGTACACGTTGCAGCTGTACTTCGACTTCTCCGGGTACTCGGACATGGCCATCGGACTGGCCCGGATGTTGGGTTTCCGGCTGCCGGAGAACTTCGCGCGCCCGTACTCGTCGGTGACGGTGACGGAGTTCTGGCGACGTTGGCACATGTCGCTGTCGCGGTGGTTCCGCGACTACGTGTACATCCCGCTCGGCGGCAACCGGGGTGGCGCGGCGAAGACATACCGAAACCTGTGGATCGTGTTCCTATTGACGGGTTTCTGGCACGGCGCGGCGTGGACGTACGTGGTGTGGGGCGCCTACCACGGCATTCTGCTGGTGGTGGAGCGTTTCACCGGCTGGAGCGCCTCACCCCGCACCGCGGGTGGGGTCATCGGTCGACGGGTGCTCACGCTGGTGCTCGTGATCTTCGGATGGGTGTTCTTCCGTGCGCCCGACCTCGGCTATGCGTTCACGATGTTGGGCAACATGCTGGTGCCCGACTTCACCGGTGTGACCGACGCGGTGGAGGTGGCGGCCACGAACCAGCGCCTGGTGTTGCTGTTGGCCGCGCTGGTGGTGTTCTTCCTGCCGGCCTACCCGGTCACGGGCCCGCTGTTGGAGTCGGCACGCACCACGCCGGCCATGATCCTGCGTGTCACGGTGATGACGATCGGCGCGCTCTACGCCGCGATCCTGGTGGCCACGGGAACGTTCAGCCCGTTTTTGTATTACCAGTTCTAGTCCCCCTGGCCCGGGCGGCGCGGGGCGGTAAGGGGCATGGGGCTCGATCCCGCACCGACCGGGGATCTACGGACACGTTCCGGCGTGCCGACGGTGGTTCAGTGAGGCGGCGAGACATCGAGTCAGTACAACTGCGCTGTGGGCGCCTCGTCGGCCACAGTCGGACAGTCGAGCACAGCAGCGGACAGGTCATACATCGGTGCCCACCTCGACCACCGGAAACCGGCCGACCTCATCGGCTCGGGCGATCATATCGCTGCCGAGGGAACGCAGTGCCCGTCCGACTTCGCGTAGACCATCGGCGGGAAGTTCACCAGCGTCTTGTGCGGCCATGAGCGCGAGCGCGACTTCGCCGATACCGACGTTCACCCGACGCAGGCGCGCGAGCAATTCGCGGTCCCGCGCGATCACCGCTCGCCGCCCTCGACGTCGGCCTCGGAACCACCCGGGGCTCCCTTCTCGAACCGGTCTTCGACCTCGTCATCACGCTCTACGAGTCCTTTCGGCCCGGACCGATAGCCGGGACTCGGTACACGGCACGACCCACTGATCCAACTCATGACGTACAGAATCGAGACACGACCGTCCTCTGTGGAGTGGTTACGCCATGCGTATGGGAAGACGCATAGTCGCGGCTACACCAACGCGCGGGCTTCGGCCAGCGCCTCGCGATATTCCACGGTCCATTCCGCGTTCTGCTGGTCATCGGGGAGTCCGGCAAGCCGCGACTGCGACAAACCCGCCTCCACCCGCAGGCGACGCAACCGCTGCCCGAACGTCTCCATCAGCCCACCTCATTCGCGGAGTCGCACCCACCAGGGTAGCCGTACGTGCACGGGTAAATACAGAAAGCAGTCTGCCCGGCCCTACCGGTTCCGACGCCGCCGATCGGGTGGGAGCCCGTCCGGCTACGCACCGGGTTGCGCCGACGCGACGTCACCTGTCGCGAATCCTGCTGATCGAAGACGACTACGGCATCATCATGCGGCGCGCGGAAATCGAGTGGCTGGACCGCGCACTGCAGGCCATCAACGACGGTGAACTCGACTGGACCCGCAGCAACCGATCACTCGGTCACACCGGTACGAACAGTAGGTCACACCCGACCGGTCACGAGGACACGTCGCAACACCCCCACGCCGGGAGACTGGATTACCTTCTGGGTATGGCGCGCATCGACCCAATGCCGGCCTACACCCTCCGTCAGCTCGCGGCGGTCGTGGGCGGCCACGGTGCCGAATCGTTGTTGAACATCTACTCCGCCGAACGACACGCTGCGTGGCAACAGAATGTGGACAACGCAAGTAAGTCCACTTTGGTCATGTCGCCGGGCGGTCACGGATTCCGCGCCACTCGCGACGCGGTGCTCGCGTTGTCCACCGAGTGTTCCGAGTTCTCCCACCTGGTGAACCCGCGCCAGTCGAGCGCCACGCACGCACACGCGTCGCCCCTGACATGGCCGGTGGATCCGGACATCACGGGCGCCCTGCCGGGCGACCCGCTGGAGGACCGCAAGGTGTCCGTGAGGACCGCCGCCGGTGTCGAGGAATCGTCGCTGAACACGGTGCGGGGCACCGGATTCGCGTTCCTCAGGTTCGAGCTCGAACCCTCCGCCGCGGACATCGTGGTGGCCAGTGCCGAACAGCTCGCCGAAGCACTGCCCACCGAGCAGGTCCGCGCCGTGGTGGTGGCCTCGCCCGGATCGACCATCCGGTCGGGCAGCGACCTCACCGTCGTCGAGGACTCGGACCGCACGATCGCCCAGGTCCTGGGTGCCCGCACCGGCGAGGTGTTCGTGGTGCGCCCGGACGGGTTGATCCTGTGCCGGGTCACCGACCTCGACCCGCGTCGCCGCCCCGAACCGAGGGACGGCGGCGCGGATTCGCCTGTCACCTCAACGTGTTCCGGACCCGCGCAGCGGCGTTCACGAGGTTCCGCAACGCCGGCTCCACCTCACCGTAGCCTCGGGTCTTCAAACCACAATCGGGATTGGCCCATAGTCGCCGCGCCGGAACCGCGTCCAGCGCGGCCCGCAGCAACGCCACGATCTCGTCCTCGTCCGGCACTCGAGGGGAATGGATGTCGTACACGCCTGGCCCGATGCCGCGCGCGAACCCCACGGTGTCGAGATCGGCAAGCACCTCCATTCGAGACCGGGCGGCCTCGATGCTGGTGACATCGGCGTCCAACGCCACGATCGCATCGATGACGTCGCCGAACTCCGAGTAGCACAGGTGCGTGTGCACCTGGGTGCTTTCCCGCACCCCCGAGGTGGCCAACCGGAACGCCTCGGGCGCCCAGTCCAGGTACTCCTTGTGCTGCCATGCGCGCAGCGGCAGTAGCTCCCGCAACGCCGGCTCGTCGACCTGGATGATCCGCAACCCGGCGGCCTCCAAGTCGCACACCTCGTCTCGAAGGGCCAAAGCCACCTGCCTGGCTGTGTCGGCGAGCGGCTGGTCGTCACGGACGAACGACCACGCCAGAATGGTGACCGGGCCGGTCAACATGCCCTTCACCGGCCGGTCGGTGAGGCTCTGCGCGTAGGCGGACCATTCGACGCTGATGGGCTCGGGCCGCGACACGTCGCCGAACAGGATCGGTGGCCGCACACATCGAGACCCGTACGACTGCACCCAACCGTGCTCGGTGCTGACGAAACCGGCCAGATGCTCGGCGAAGTACTGCACCATGTCGTTGCGTTCGGGTTCGCCGTGCACGAGCACATCCAGCCCCAGTTCCTCCTGCAACCGGACGACACGTTCGATCTCACCACGCATCCTGCCGACGTACTCGGAGTGTTCGATCTCGCCGGCACGCAGTGCCGCACGGGTTTTGCGCACCTCCGTGGTCTGCGGGAACGAACCGATGGTCGTCGTCGGCAGCGCGGGAAGTCGCAGTTGCTCCTGTTGTTCGTGCTGCCGGACGGCGTAGTCGGCGCGACGCGCATCCTGCGGGCGCAGCTCGGCCAGCCGTCGCCGGACGCTCTCATCCCGCACCCGGTCGGCGCCGTTGCGGTCGGCGACGGCTCGGCGTGCGGCGACGAGTTCTCCTTCCAACTCGTCGCGTCCCTCGCGCAGCGCACGGCCGAGCACAACGACCTCGTCGACCTTCTGGCGAGCGAAGGACAACCACGTCCTCACCTGCGCATCCAGGTGAGTCTCGACGGCCACGTCGTACGGCACGTGCAGCAACGAACAGGACGTGCCAACGGCGACGTCGCCTGCCATACCGAGCAGCGTGGCGGCCGTGGTCAAAGCCCGGTCGAGATCGGTGCGCCACACATTGCGCCCGTCGACGAGACCGGCCACCAATGTCTTGTCCCGCAAGCCGGTCAACGCCGAAAGATCGTCCACTCGCGAGTCTCCAGCCACGAAGTCGACCCCGACGGCCTCGATGGGCGCCGAGGCCAGGATCCCCAACGCATCGCCGAGATCCCCGAAGTAGCCGGGCACGAAGAGCTTCGGCCGGTCGCCGATCGAACCCAACGCGTGGTAAGTGTCGCGCAACGCGTCGAGTTCGCGTCGCGTGCGGTCAGCGGCGAAGGCGGGTTCATCGAGCTGCACCCAGTCCACGCCCGCACGACGCAGTTCACGCAACAATTCGGCATAAGCCAGAACCAGTTTGTCCACGCTGTCCAAAGGAGAGAATCCCTCGGGAGCATCCGGATCCGGTTTGGACAGTAACAGCAGTGTCACCGGGCCGACCAGCACAGGCCGGGTACGCACACCCAGTTCCAAGGCCTCGTGGAACCGCTCCACCACGGCACGGTCGGCCACCGAGAACCGAGTGTCCGGGCCGATCTCGGGCACCAGATAGTGGTAGTTGGTGTCGAACCACTTCGTCATCTCCAGTGGCGGCACGGAATCGGTGCCACGCGCCATCGCGAAGTAGGTGTCGAGTGGGTTCAGGCCGAGGTCGGCGTAACGCTGCGGAACGGCACCGAACGTCACGGCCGTATCCAACACGTGATCGTAGAAGGAGAACGAATCGGGAACCGAGTCCAGTCCCGCCTCCCGCAGGGTGCGCCACGTGTCCGCGCGAAGGGAACGGGCGGTCTCCCTCAACTCCGCTTCGCTGCCACGCGACGCCCAATAGCGTTCCAGGGCGCGCTTGAGTTCCCGGTTCGGTCCGATCCTGGGATAGCCGAGTACGGTCGATCCGATCGTGGTGGCCAAGGCTCTCTCCTCGCGAGCTCGACGGCGTCACCGGAAGAACTGCCGAAGGAACCCGCAGGCGAACAGCACGACGATGACCGTGCCACGTCGTCCTCTCCCGTCCGCCGGAGTTCCCTCGAACATCCGGAAGGTCGCGCACACCGGCGGTGTACGCACCGATGGCAGGTCTTCGGACTCGCGGGCAGGTCCGGCGCGTACCGGATTCCTACTGGCCGTCGCTTCCCAGGCCGTAAAGCCCAGTGCGAGTGTCACCGGTCGATCTGACCGGTCACGGCGTTCGTTCCCGCTCACCGCTGCGGGGCAGTCCCGGATTCCCACCGGGTTCCCTCTTACGACGCCCCGCCTGGCGGACGGGGCGAACCACCAGCGCGACTCAGGATAGTGGCGCTACCGCGTAGAACAAGGGTGTCGCCCGGTCGGAGCAACACTTCAGGCCCCCGACTCCTCCGGTTCTCCTGCCTCGTCCGGTTCCTCCGACTCGTCCGGGACGAACGCCAGTTGGTCGGGGTGGAAACCGTCACGTCGAGGTGGTAGCAGCCACGCCTCGGGCCTGACGCTCTTCTGCCTCCCGAGCTCAGCCAGATCGAGCGGTGCCGAAAGGTCGGTTCCGTAGACGAAACCATCGGTCACCGGTTCGAACGACAGGTTCTGCGGCTCCATCCCGGTGCCCACCGCGACGAGGTAGACATCGTCCAGCGCCGTGGAGAACGCGGCCCACCCGCCGGCGAAGCGCCACACCCGCGCCCGCACCTCCGCGCCCTCGATGCTCCACCAGACGACGGGCCAATCGGAGTAGCGGCGAGACTGCTGTTCGGCGTGTTCCACGAGCGCGGGGATGAGCCCATCGGGCCTCGGCACCGAGCTGTCCGGCAGGGTCACGTTGACCACTCCGAACGCTCCGCTGAACGCCACTTCTGCCAACGGGTCCTTACCGTTCGGGCACATCACCGACTCGTACCGTTGCCTCGGCAAAGTGCCCACCCGCACGCCACCGTCGGCGTCCGGTTCCCGGTGGCCGAGCCACAACGCCCACGGCGGTGTGCCCGGTAGACCTTCGAAGAAGTCCACCCAACGAGGACCGTGGAACTTCTCGTCCAGGCCGTACACCTGGAAATCGACGACCTGCGGCTTTCCTGCTGCGGCGTTGGAGTCCACTCGTCGATGGTGCACCGTGTCCACCGTTTCGGCAGCTCGACGCCAGTGTCGTAAGCACCGTCACCAGCACTGTCGCCGCCCGGTGTCGCCCGCGTCGGTTACAACGACCAACGACGGAAACCGGCCTCGGCGTCCACGACGTTCCCGGTGATGGTCGAGGCATCCTCGCCGAGCAGTAACGACACCACCGCCGCCGCCTCCGCCGGTGTGTTCCAGTGCCAACCCGAGGGGAACGAACCACCCCTTCGGTACTGCTCCGCGAAAGCCCGCACGAGCAACGACGTGACACGCACATTGACCGACCACGTCGTGTCGAGTTCCTCCGCGGTCCACTCGTCGAGTGCGGAGCCGGAGGAATGGGCGTGGTCGACGATCAGAGTGTCGAGCGACCGCGAAACCGATTCCCCCGACTCTGCTGACTCCCGGCACAAGCGCGGTACGCGCGGTCGACCGCTGTCGTCGACAGTGGTCAGCGGGGCAACCGAATATCGGCGCCGGTCACGCCGGCTGCTTCTCCCCCTCGGTCGAGCCGCTGCCGGCGGAGGCTTGCGCGGCACTGCGGCGGTCCTGCTCCTCAAGCTGCGCCGGAGTCGGATCGACCCCCAAACGTTCGATGGCCTGCTGCAATACCGACTGACTGGCGGTGAGTCCGTCGAACACCGCGGCCCGGAACTCGTAGGCCTCCTTGCGCAGTGTCCTGGCTTCGGCGAACCTGCTCTCGGCCTCGGCGATCATGGCGTCGGTCTTCTTCTTGGTGACCCGCTGCAGCTCCGCGGTCTCGTTCTCCGTCCTCTCGCGTTGCGCGGCGAGCTCCTTCTCGACGGCCTCGCGCTGATTCTCACGCCGCTGCCGCGCTTCCTCGTCGAGGCGGTCCCGTTCCTTCGCGGCGTCGGCCGCGAGTTTCTCGGCCTCGGCCTGAGCCTTGGCCCTGGTCTTCTCGGCGTAGGCATCGGCGGCGTCGCGCATGTCGGCCGCCTCCCTCTCGGCCTTCGCCTTCAGCTCGGCGATCTCCTCCTCGGCGAGCTGCATCATGGTTTTGACCCGCTCGGTCATGGCGGCGGGCCCTGCCGGATCCTCCACCATGCGCGCCAGCGCGGTCTTGGTGTCGGCGAGTTCCTTCTGCGCGTAACTCAGTGCCTTCGTCAGCTCGGCGACCGACGCCGTGGCCTCATCGCGGTGCCGCGTAGCACTGGCCAGCTCTGCGGTGAGCTTTTTGACGTGCTCGTCCACTTGCACCTGCTCGTAGCCGCGAAAGGCAGTCGCGAACTGCGGATTCGTCACCTGTGTAGGGGATGCCTGCGCTTCAGCCATTCGGCCACCATAATGAGTCCGGGTCGCCGATCCCATCTCTCGCTTGCCCCTTTCCGGCGAAGTATCGGACAGCAGCGCTGAAAGGTTCCGCGAGAAATCCGTGTGCCGACATCGGCTAGGAGGTCGCAGTGGAGGCAGTTCTCGCCGACCTCGCCGCGAACTGGCCCCTCTACACCGCAATTCCCGTGGTGGCCGCCCTCATCGGTTACGTCACCAAACGGGTCGCCATCGAGATGATGTTCCGGCCGATGGAGTTCATTGGCATCAAGGGAACCTTCCTCGGCTGGCAGGGCGTGGTGCCCCGGCACGGTGGCAGGATGGCCGCCACCGCGACGGACCTGCTCACCCGCAACGTGCTGGACGTCTCCGACGTCTTCGCCAGGATCGACCCGGACCGGCTCCTGCGCGAGATCGAGCAACCGCTGCTGAAGGCCGTCGACGACATCGCCAGAGAGGTGTTGTCCGAACATCATCCGAGGCTGTGGCAGCGGCTCCCACCGATGGCGCAGGACCTGGTGGTGAAGCACATCCAAGCTGCCTCACCACGCCTGTTCCATCAGGTGATGGAGGAGTTGCGGAACAACATCGACGACATCCTCGACATCAAACACCTGAGTATGCAGCGCCTCACTCACAACAAGGCGCTACTCGTGAAGTTGATCAGAGAGACCTCCCGTCCCGAAATGGCGTTCATCGCTCGTTCGGGTATTTATTTCGGGTTCACTCTCGGCATTGTTCAGTCGATCGTGTGGGCGTTGACGAAAAATCCGCTCGTCATGCCGATCTTCGGTGCCGCCATCGGATTGTTCACCGACTGGCTCGCCATCAAGTTGATCTTTGTTCCGCGGGATCCGATCCGATTGCCGGGCGGATTCGTGTTGCAGGGCCTGTTCCAACGCAGGCGCGCCGAAGTCGCCCACCAGTACGGCGACATGATCGCCGGCGAGTTGTTGACGGTGCGGAACCTGATGCAGGGCATCTTCGACGGCCCCAGGTCCGACCACCTGGTGGCGATGGTGCGAAAGCTCGTCGCCGAGGCCATCGACGAACAGTCACAGGCCGCGGGCCCGTTCGTCCCCGCCGCCCTCGGGCGACAACGCCTCGACGAGATCAAGGACGCGGCGGCCACCAAGGTCATCGAACGCCTGCCCGACATCCTCCGCCACGCGGAGGACTACCTCGCCAGGGCGATGGACGTGACCAACATCGTGGAGCAACGCATGATGCGCATGACGTCCCTCGAATACGAGGGCTTGCTGCGCCCCGCGTTCCGGCAGGACGAATGGAAACTCATCGCCGTCGGCGGGGCCATCGGTTTCATCGTGGGCGAACTACAGGTCCTGCTGATGCTGCATTGATCGCGGTTGATCGCGGCCGATCACGCCGCGCTGACCGGCTCGCGCCGTGCCTCGCTGTCGGCGCTGTCGCCGGCATTGACTCCGGCCGCTCTGTTGCGCGCCCACTCCACGACCCGGCACACGAGGTAGATCGTGAACGAGATAGCGGTGACGAAGAAGCTGACGGGCGCTCCCGGAGCGAGCGACAACACGATGCCTCCGAGTGCGGCCAACTCGGCGAAGATCACGGCCAGGACGGTCGCGCGAAGCGGACTCGCGGTCACGCGGGCGGCGGCAGCGGCGGGCGTCACCATCAACGCCACCACCAGCAGCGCGCCCACGATCTGCACCCCGAGTGCGGTGGCGATCCCAATGAGCACCGCGAACAGCGGCGCCAACAACCTCCCCGGAACGCCGCGCGCCGACGCGACGGCGGGGTCCACGCTGAAGAACAACAACGGTCGGTAGATGATCGCCGACACCACGAGCACGATGCCCGCCGCGATCAACAACGTGGTGAGGTCGGTGGGCTCGATGGCCACGATCTGGCCCACCAGGATGCCGAATTTGTTGGACGCTCGACCCGGGTAGTACCACAGCAACAGCACTCCGAGACCGAGTCCGAAGGCGAGGATCACGCCGATCACCGAGTCGCGGTCCGACTCACGTCCCCCGAGCAGCCCGAGCAGCAGCGCGGCGATCACCGCACCCGCCAGCGCCCCGTAGCTCACCCCGATGCCCAGCAACAGCGCGGCGGCGGCGCCGGTGAACGCCAGCTCGGCCGTGCCGTGCACGGCGAACGACATTCGGCGCATGACGATGAGCGGCCCCAGGATGCCCGCCACGAGCCCGAGCACGGCCGCAGCGAGCAGGGCCGTCTGCACGAAGTCGAAACCGAGCAGCTCCAGTGTCAGGTCGAAGTCGAACAATTGCTCCATGCGAAAGCCTTCGAGTCGGGTGAATGTGCGCGGGGGACGGATTCGAACGACGGGCTTTTAGGAGTGGTGCATTTCGTCCTCGCAGAGCGCGCTCTGCGTGCCCGCGACGTGGATCTGCCCGCCGATCCTGACGACCTCGACCCGCGAGCGGTACAACTCGGACAGTGTCTGCGAGGTCATCACCTCGTCGGGTGTACCGACACGGAACTGACCGTCGACGAGATAGAGCACCCGATCGACGTAGGGCAGGATCGGATTGATCTCGTGGGTGACGAACAGGACCGCCGTGTCAGCCGTACGTCTGCGCTCGTCGATGAGGTCGGCCACCACGCGCTGATGGGTGAGGTCGAGAGAGGCCAACGGTTCGTCGCACAACAACACGTCGGGCTCACCAATGAGTGCCTGTGCCACCCGGAGCCGCTGTTGTTCACCACCGGAGAGCTTGCCCACCGGTGAGTCCGCGTACCGCTGGGCGCCGACGGCTTCGATGGCCGCGTCGATGCGAGCGCGCCGCTGGCGCAGACCCCGCAGCCCGAATCCCCACCTGTGTCCGTCGAGGCCGAGCCCGACGAGATCCCTTCCCCTCAGCGTCAGGCCGTCGTCCACGGCCCGCTGCTGCGGCACGTAACCGACGCGTTCACTGCCTCGACCGGGTGGGCGTCCCGCCACGGTGACCGTGCCCGCGCTCAACGGCTGCTGTCCCAACAGCACCCGCAACAGACTGGTCTTGCCCGAACCGTTCGGGCCGAGTACCGCCAGGAACTCGCCGGGCGCGACGGCGAGATCAAGCCCCGACCACAGCGTCCGTTCACCGAACCGCAGCGCCGCTGCCTTGATCTCGACGGCGGCACCGCCTGCTGTCGTCATGTCCACTCGGTCAATCCCGCTCACTTGTCCAAGGCCTTCGCGAGCGCGTCGATCTGGCCGCCCATCCAGGAAATGTAGTCGCTCTGCCCCTCAGGCAACGTCTCGGTGACGTCGACGACCGGTGTACCCGCCTTTTGGGCCGCACCGACGACGTTCTCCGTGGCGGGAGTGGCCGTCTGTACGTTGCGCACCACCACATCGGCCTCGTCCGACACGAGCTCCAGCATCCGCTGTTGGGCGGTGGCGGGCACATCGGTCTCGTTCTCGACGGCCGCGGTGAACTCGTGCGGTGTGATGTCCTCCAGCCCAGCGGAGACGAACAGGTAGTGGGCGATCGGCTCGGTCGCGACGACCGCGGCACCCGCGTGTTCCTGGGCGATCCGCTCGACGCCCTGCCCGAGTTCGTCGATGCGCTCGGCGAAGTCGGCGGCGTTCCTTTCGAACGTGTCGCTTCGCTCCGGCAGCAGGTCGCTGAGCTCGGCCGCCACACTGTCGGCGACGGCACTCATCACCCGCAGGTCGTACCACACGTGTTCGTTGCCGTGCGCGTGGGAATCACCGCCGTGCTCACCACTGTGTTCACCGTGTTCGCCGTGGTCGCGGTGCTCACCGTGGTCGCCGTGGTCGCCGTGGTCGGCTT
>JAJYTH010000011.1 GCA_021793175.1 Actinomycetes bacterium | reverse complement strand
CCCAGACTGGGCGACCTCGCGAAGCGGATGCGACACAGAAGTTGACGACCTTCTTGATAACCGACCCGTCCGAACTCACGCTGTCGAGTAATTCGACCATGACTTGCACACGGTCGTTCACCTCAGTGGTGTTGAGAAGGGCTTGCAGTTCGCCTTCTTTGCTTTTGACCGCGAGGAGTGGTGTTCTTTGCGCAGCCGACACGGGCGTCAGCCTCCCGACGAACTAGGCCTTAATCGATCGCCACACCGGTCGAAGTACCTCGGTCATCGCTGGAACATGATCTTCCGTTGACAAGAATCCCAGGCGAGATCACGATCAGCCAGCGACCGAACGGGTGGAGATCAGCAGAAGTTGGATATCGGAAAACCCCACCCCACAATGGAACTCCACGCGAGCGCCGAATCGGTCTTTGCTGAATTCGGCCTAACGGGGGACAGCCCGTTCAACCGTCCTCACCGGTTCTCCTCGTCGGGAAAGGCCCACCGCCACGGCCAGGATCACGACGAAGACGGCGAATCCGGCCCAGACCATGCCCGGTGTCACGTTGAGACCCGCTCCGCCCACCCCGGGAGTCCGGCCCCCGTCTCGTCCGCTGACCACCACCACGATGATCGTGGCGATCGTGGCGGCCACCGCCGTCAGCGCCACGATGCGCAGGATCAACGCCATCGGACGTCCGCGCAACGCGCCACCACGTTCGCTCGGGCGCGCGGGAACGATGAGCCGTGTCAAAAGCAGCAGTGCAGGCGGTAATTGCAGCAGCCACAACGTGGTCCTCGGCCACCCGTCGAACCACACGTTCGTTCCGTACAGCAGGGTGTGCCACGCGCTCATCACGTACACCGCCAACACGAATCGGTGCAGCGCACGCCATGACCGTGCACCTAGTCTCGTCCGGAGGTAGTAGGCGAGTCCGAGCGGAATCGCGAGATAGAAGGCCAACAGGCCGATCAGGATAGCGACCTTGCCGGTGCCTGAGTCGTACCCACCGGGGACGAAGGTGTCGACGAAAGCGCTCCACAGTCGGCCCGCCCATGCCTGGTCGTCCTCGTTCTCCCGTACCAGCTCGGCGAAGAACAGCGCGGCGTGCAGGAACATCAGCGCGACCGTGGTCAGACTCGTGGTCCTGTGCCACCGTTCCAGACGCCTGGGTGGCACCGGGAACCAGCGTGGAGTGTGGCCGGAGCGCAGCAAGCCGAGCATGGTCGTGACCCACGCCCACAGCAGGGCCGACCAACCGAATGCCTGGCATAACCAGTACATGACATAGGTGTCGGCCTCGGCCATGAACGGCATCACCGTGACGCTCGGCGACGAGCCGGAGCGTACTCGCGCGTAGAGCCAGACGAAGATCGCGACGGTGACGACCAGGGCGGCGGTCGCGTCCGGCACCGCGGCACGCAAGTCCGCTCGTAAGGCGGGAAGGTCCACACCTCCACGGCGACGCGTGTTCCGCCGAGCACCCACCTCGCACCTCCGGTCCAGGAAACCGGCACGCCGGTGAATCGATACACCTGACCATCTTTCTTCCACGGCGCGGGCGAGATGGTCAATCGGCTGTTCCGGTCAGCGACGGCCATTCGGACTTCAATGCCTGCTCCGGATGCTCGATGCTCGGCGGACGTTCCGGGGAAGCGGCGGAGACTTGAAACAACGATGTCTGAGGCGGTCATCAACAAAAAAACCGACCGTGCATCACTACGGCCGGTTTTTGTGGGGTGGTGTCCGAGGGGGGACTTGAACCCCCACGCCCTGTAACGGGCACTAGCACCTCAAGCTAGCGCGTCTGCCATTCCGCCACTCGGACTTGCTGGGAAATAGAGTAGCGGATGGCCCAACAGCTCGTGCACAGGGGGTGCTTTTCGCGCCCACAACGAGCTCACCTGCGCGAATGATAGGAATGAGCGGTGACGGAACCGAACTTGATCGACGAGGCCGCCGACGAGGCGGTGACGCTGACGAGCGACCTGATCCGCATCGACACCACCAACACCGGTGATCCGGCCACGCTGGTGGGCGAACGGGAAGCCGCGGAGTACGTGGCCGAGAAGCTCACCGAGGTCGGCTACGAGATCACCTACGTGGAGTCCGGCGCCAAGAACCGACACAATGTGATCGCTCGACTACCAGGAGCCGATCCGAGTCGGGGTGCGCTGCTCGTGCATGGTCACCTCGACGTCGTGCCCGCCGACCCCTCCGAGTGGTCGGTGCACCCCTTCTCCGGCGCCATCCAGGACGGCTACGTGTGGGGCCGCGGCGCGGTGGACATGAAGGACATGGTCGGTATGTCGCTGGCCCTGGCACGGCACTACAAGCGCCACAACATCGTGCCGCCGCGCGACATCATCTTCGCGTTCCTGGCCGACGAGGAAGCCGGCGGCCTGTACGGGGCGCAGTGGCTGGTGGACAACCGCCCCGAACTGTTCGAGGGCGCCACCGAGGCGATCAGCGAGGTCGGCGGCTTCTCCATCACGTTGCGTGACAACGTGCGCGCCTACCTCATCGAGACCGCCGAAAAGGGCATCCGTTGGATGACGTTGCGGGTGCGCGGCACGGCGGGACACGGGTCGATGCTGCATCGCGACAACGCGGTCACCAAGCTGTCCGAGGCCGTGGCCAAGCTCGGCAATCACCGTTTCCCCCTGGTCCTCACCGACTCGGTGCGCGAGTTCCTCGCCGGGGTCACCGAGATCACCGGCTGGGACTTCCCCGAGGACGACATCGAAGGCGCCGTGGCGAAACTCGGCAACATCTCCCGCATGATCGGCGCCACGCTGCGGGACACGGCCAACCCGACCATGTTCAACGCCGGGTACAAGGCCAACGTCATCCCGTCGGTGGCCGAGGCGACCGTGGACTGCCGCATCCTGCCCGGCCGGGTAGAGGCGTTCAACCGGGAGCTCGACGAACTTCTCGGCCCGGACATCGAGAAGGAATGGCTGGAACTGCCACCGGTCGAGACGACGTTCGACGGCGCGATCGTGGACGCCATGAGCGCCGCGGTCGTCGCCGAGGATCCCGGTGCACGCACTCTGCCGTACATGTTGTCCGGCGGTACCGACGCGAAAGCGTTCCAACGGCTCGGCATCCGCAACTTCGGGTTCGCGCCCTTGAAACTGCCCGCAGACCTCGACTTCTCGGCGCTATTCCACGGCGTCGACGAGCGTGTCCCCGTGGAGGCCTTGCGGTTCGGCACGCGCGTGTTGGACCGGTTCTTCCGTAACTGCTGACCCCTCGAAACCTCGGGGAGGTCACCGTTTCCACGGTGGCCTCCCCGAATTCTTGTTCACCGTGGACGGTCAGGTAGCTGTGAGTCCACTCCCGCCATACGGTTTTCGTTATTTCGCTCACCTCGAAAACGAGGCCACCTCGGCACAGAACCGGGCCACCTCGTCGGGTGTGTTGTAGTAGTGCACCGAAGCGCGCACGAGCGCGTCGAGCCCACGTTCCTCCATGTCCCAAGGGGTGGATGAAGCGGCCGAGACGGTGACGTGGAAACCACGCTCCTTCAACCGGGCCACCAGCACATCGGCCGGAATGGCATCGACACGGAACGACACGATGCCCGACTTCCGAGTTCCGATGTCGGTGACGGTCACTCCCGGGATATCGGCGAGCCGCTCCCGCAGGTGCGCGGCCAGCTCGGTGACATAGTCATGCACCCACTGCGGTCCCACGTCGAGGTAGTACCGCACGGCCGCGCCGAGGCCGAGCACAGCGGCGACGTTGCGCTCGAACAGCTCGAACCGCCGCGCGTCATCGCGCAACCGCACCCGGTCACCGTCGATCCGGGCTGAGTACAGGTCCAGGTACGCGGGCGTCAACCGGTCCAACGTCGAGCGTCGGACTGCGAGGAATCCGGTGCCTCGAGGAGCCCGCAGATATTTGCGTCCCGTGGACGACACCGCGTCCGCGCCCGTCTCCTCGAGGTCGAAGGGCACCTGTCCCACACTCTGACAGGCATCCACCAGGAACAACGCCGGACTGTCCGCGACCACCGCGCCGATCTCGTCCACCGGCTGCACCAGTCCGCCGTTGGTCGGCACATGGGTGATCGCGACCATGCGGACACGCTCGTCGAGCATGCTCCGCAACGCGTCGAGGCCGATCTCGCCCTCGCCAGCGCTGGGGACCACGTCCACCGTGATACCGCGGTCGCGCGCGGCGGCCAGCATGGCGATGATGTTGCTGGAGTACTCCGGTACGGCGGTGAGGACCCGGTCCCCCTCGCGCCACGGCAGCGCCGTGAACACGGCCAGCCATGACCGTGTGGCACTGTCGGTGATCGCGATTTCCTCCGATCGGGCCCCTACGAGTACCGCCAGGGACTCGTAGACGCTCTCGACCTCGTCGGCAACCTCGTCGGCGGCCTCGTAACCGCCGACGGTCTCCTCCCGCCGCAAGTGCCGCACCATCCGGTCCACCACGGGGCGCGGCGGCAGGGACGATCCCGCGTTGTTGAAATGGACGACATTCTCACACGCCGGAGTGTCCGCCCTCAGCCTCGCAACCTTCTTCCGAGTATCGCTGTTGTGGATCAACAGCCTCTCCTTTCGCCAAGGCCCGTCTCGACCGGACACGCTACGCCGCAGCTCGACATACGAGGTGGAGTTCACCGAGGAAAGCGGCCGATGTTCGGGAAAGCGAAGTATTCGAGGACTCGAACAGCGACCCGGAACTTTCTTTCGAAAAAGCCGCGGACGAGGTAGTAAATCGATGAAGAAGCCCACCCGTTCCGGCCAACGGAATCACCCGACACCGTGGCGCCCCACCCCGGCCGCATGGCCCCGCCGCACAATGGTCTGCGCCCGGAAGGGACGGACACCGTCGTGTTCGGGGAGTGCGCGGAGGCCGGAAGCGGCGTTATGTCACCGAAAAAGCCGCATGGGCGCTATCCGTATCGCTGTTTGAGAAGCGGCACCATCCAGCTCCCACTACCGCTTGAGTCCCACTTCGCCCACCTGCGATGAATACGCTTCGCTTACCCGCAACTGCGGTGCGCATTCTGCGCTGCGAGTGAAGGCGTTGTGAACCCAACAGGCTACTTTCCTTATCCGCAGTTAGAGCAAACGGCACATGCTCAACCCGCCATGACCGTCGGGTACACTTCTTGACCAGCAGACTTCAATTCATTTACCGACCGGCGCAAAGCAGGAGGAACTGGTGGCGCAGCACATTTTTATCTCCCTCGTGGATGACATCGACGGTTCAGAAGCCGACGAGACGGTGCAGTTCGCCCTCGACGGCGTCACCTATGAGATCGACCTATCGACGGAGAACGCCGAGGAACTGCGGGATGCGCTCGCCCAATACATCGAGCATGCCCGCCGGGCGGGCGGCCGGAAGCGCACGTCCAGCCGCCGTCGTCGCAACGGGCAGGCCACTACCCGCTCCTCCACCGCCGAACGGGAACAGAACCAGGCCATTCGCGCTTGGGCCCGGGAGAACGGCTACGAGATCTCCGACCGTGGCCGCATCCCTTCCGAAGTCGCGGAGGCCTACCGCAGGGCCCACTGAAACAAATCAGTGCTTCGCCGGCTCACCCGACTCGGTCGGACCGGGTGAGCCGGAACACTCCACTACCCACGTGGGCCTCGCGCGTACACGCGATGCCGCTTAGAGTGAACGTGTGAGCACAGACTGCCTGTTCTGCCGGATCGTCGAGCGTTCCGTACCATCCACCGTGGTACATGAGACGGAAAACGTGCTCGCGTTCCGTGACGTCAATCCCCAGGCCGACACCCATGTCCTGGTGATCCCCAAGGAGCACTACCCCGATGCCGCGGCGATGGCGGTGGCCGATCCCAGGCTCGCGGGTGAGGTGCTCGCGGTCGCGGGCGAAGTCGCCAAGATAGACGGCGTGGACTCCTCCGGCTACCGACTGGTGTTCAACACCGGGGCGGACGCCAACCAGACGGTCTTCCACGTCCACTGCCATGTACTTGGCGGCCGTAACCTCACATGGCCTCCGGGGTGACGGACGGCCGCGGAGAGGGACGCCAGACGATGGACATCGCTGACAGACTCACCGCCACCTACCGCGAAGTCCGCACGAGCGGTTCCTCGGACACCGCCGACTGTGCTCTGGTACTTCGACGCCGGTTCCCGCGTCCGGTCGACACCGTGTGGCGGGCGATCACCGAACCCGACCTGATCCGGGCCTGGTTCGCCCCGGTCACAGGCCACCTCCGAGTGGGTGAGGCCTTCGAGGTGGAGGGCCATGCCGAGGGCACGGTACTGGAATGTGTACCGCCGCACCTGTTCACCGTCACCTGGGATGACGAGACGAACGTGGTGGTCCGCCTGGCATCGGATGAACAGGGCGACACCGTGCTCGAACTCGTCCACACCGGTCTACCCTCGGATGGCGCGGTGCGTCGAGGTCCGATGTGGGATGTGATCGTGGCGAGCCTCGATCGATTC
The DNA here is from genome assembly GCA_021793175.1 of Actinomycetes bacterium. GTDB lineage: Bacteria > Actinomycetota > Actinomycetes > Mycobacteriales > Pseudonocardiaceae > Saccharomonospora. The sequence continues at coordinate 45,530 of JAJYTH010000011.1, read as the reverse complement.
GTCTCCGGTGACACCGCCGACGACCTCACGACCTGGCGTGCCTCGGCCGAAGTTCAGGTCTTCGCCCAGCACTCGGTGAGCGCATGGGTCACGGCCACCGAGGCGTCCGGCGTCGCAGCTGCCGACGACCTCGCCGACGCCGTTCGGACGTGCCTGCAGCGAGTGGCACCCGACCTGACACCGCCCGCCACCGCGTGAACAGGCGGGCCGGGCAGGACATGCGTTCCCCCTCCCCGTAAGAGGAGAGGTATCAGCTCTCCATCCACCGAGCCGGGTCGTCCACGATCCGTCGGGTGACCGTCGCGGCGGCGGCTCGGGCGACGGCGTCGCCTTCCAGACTCGACGCCGACACCGACACCTCGGCCTGACCGCATCGGCTTGTCAGCTCGCCGGCGACCTGTCGGGCGAAAGGCGATCCCAACGGCGCGAAATGACCGCCGAGGACCACTGCCGCAGGCCCGAGCACGGCCACGGCCCCGGCAAGAGTGTCGGCGAGAGCTCTCGCCGCCCGGCGCAGCGCTCCGACCAGTTCCGGATCACGAGAACGCGCCAGAGCGCGCATCCGGCTGTCGCCACCGGACAGCCGTGACGCCATCGGCGTGTCCTCCCCCAACGCTCGAAGCAAGGCTCGCGGGCCCGACACGGTGTCCAGACATCCCCGAGCCCCGCACACACAGCGATCGCCACCACGCCGGACCCGGACATGCCCCAGCTCCCCCGCGGTTCCGGTGGTCCACGAGGTCCTCTCCCCAAGGCTCACGACGCCCACACCGACGGTGAGTTCCCCCGAGACGACCATCAGCGGTCGCTCGTCCGTGCCTACCTCGCCGAACCAGTGTTCCGCCAACGCGGCCAGCCGGAACCCGTTGTGCACCGTCACCGGGATGACTCCACCGCTCAAGGCCTCCAGCCGACGCATCACCAGCCGGGACAGCTCCACATCGGTCCAGCCCAGTTCCACCGACCTCACCCGGCCCGACTCGTCCACCCTCCCGGGTACCCCCACGGCCACGCCGGCGACCACCGTGTCCCGCGCATCCGCCGCCGCCAGCAGTCTGCGCAACACCGGCTCCACCGCCTTCGTCGCCAAAGCCGGATCACCCCGGAGGTCGTCACCTCTTCGCAGGGCTCGGTCCCGCACCCGTCCGGTGAGGTCGAACAGACAGCCCGCCACGTGATCGGCCTCGATCTGCACGCCGATCCCCACCGGGCCGGACGAATTCACCACCAGGTGAGTGGCGGGCCTACCGGGACCACTCGCCCGTGTGATGCCCAGTTCGCGGATCAGCCCCGCGTCCAACAGCTCGCGGGTCAACTGCGTCACCGTCGTCTTCGTCAACCCGCTGCGCTGCGCCAACTCCGCCCTGGAGACCGGTCCGTGCGCGGAGACCAGCCGAGACACGAGCGCCAGGTTGTGCGCGTGCTGCTGCACCGGACGCGCCGGAGCATCCCGCTCCACGATGATTCTCCCCCGATTAGATAGTCCACTGGACTTTCCAACTCTAGCCACGATCGGGTGAGGACCGGTAGACAGTGCGCACCACGAGCCGTGATCGAAGCTCGCCCGTAGAGAGGAACAACGCACCATGGCTGAGGTCTCGTTCGTCGAAGCGTCCCGCGTCTTCCCCGGCAACCCACCTGTTCGGGCCGTGGACAAGCTGTCCCTCGACATCGCCGACGGCGAGTTCCTCGTGCTGGTCGGGCCCTCCGGTTCCGGCAAGTCGACCGCGTTGCGCATGCTCGCCGGACTCGAGGACGTCGACGAGGGCTCCATCACCATCGGCGGCAAGGACGTCACCGAGGTCTCCCCCAAAAACCGTGACATCGCGATGGTGTTCCAGTCCTATGCGCTCTACCCGCACATGACGGTCGCGGAGAACATGGGATTCGCCCTCAAGATCAAGCGGGTGCCCAAGGCCGAGATCGCCGAACGCGTGGCCGAGGCGGCCCGGCTGCTCGACCTCACCGACTACCTCGATCGCAAGCCGAAGGCATTGTCGGGAGGCCAGCGTCAACGAGTCGCGATGGGCCGCGCCATCGTGCGTGAGCCCGCGGTGTTCCTGATGGACGAGCCGCTGTCCAACCTGGATGCGAAACTCCGTGTGGAGACCCGGGCCAACATCACCGCTTTGCAGAGCAGGCTGGCCACCACCACCGTCTATGTGACACACGACCAGGTGGAGGCCATGACGATGGGACACCGGGTCGCGGTGCTGAAGGACGGCGTGCTGCAGCAGTGCGACACGCCCAAGGCTCTCTACGACGCCCCGGCGAACGTGTTCGTGGCCGGTTTCATCGGCTCCCCCGCCATGAACCTCACCACCGTGCCGCTGACCGAGGGAGGGGCTTTGCTGGACGGTCTCACCGTTCCCGTGGCCCGCGACGTACTCGGCGGTGACGCCGCCCGCCTTCGCGAGGTGACGGTGGGTATCCGACCGGAGGGTCTGCGTCCCGCCTCGGCCGACGAGCCCGCTTTGGAACTGAAGGTCGAGCTTGTCGAGGTACTCGGCTCGGACGCCTACGTCTATGGGCAAGTGGACGTCGGTGGCCGTCATGAGCGATTCATCGTCCGCGCGGAAGCCGACAGCACCCCGTCTTTCGGCGAAACCATCCGAGTCACCCTCCGCAACGCGGAGGCCGCGCACACATTCGACCCCGAAAGCGGTGTTCGCCTGACGGCCTGAGTGTTTTCCGCCGGGCAAGGCGAGAAAGGACGGCGTGAAGCACGCTCCAGACGACACCGCGAGCACGCAGCTACACAAGCTGCGGACACGGCTACGCAGACTGCGGACACGGCTGTTTTCGGTCGGGATTGCTCCGGGTATGAGTCAGGATGCGGTCGACTCGGCAACGGACGCTGGTCCCCACCGCGCGGATGATCCAGCAGCTGGTACAGCATCCCGTCTGGCGAGCTGGAGACGCCGGTGACGGAACCGGGCAGGGTGTACTGCTGATTCCGGGGTTCGGCTTCGGTGACTGGAGCCTACGTCTGCTCCGCGCCTGGCTCTCCGCCCGGGGCTACCACCCTCGTGGCACACGGACCGGAATGAACCTCGGTTGCACCACCCGACTGGTCGACCATCTCGAGCACCGGCTGGAGGACCTCGCGCGTGCGACCGGCCGTCGAGTGGTCGTCATCGGGCAGAGCCGAGGAGGGTGGCTCGGCAGGCTCGCCGCCACCCGCAGGCCCGACCTGGTGCGAGGACTGGTGATGCTGGCCGCGCCCGTGCTCAACCCACTCGGTGTGCACACCCGCGGTCTCGAATTCGTGCAGGCCTTGGTGAGGCTGTCCGCGTTCGGAGTCCCCGGACTGCTCGACGCCGACTGTCTCGGCGGGAACTGTTACCGGACGAACGCGACCCTGCTGAGCACACCCCTGCCCCGGCAGGTGCCCGCGATGTCGGTGTTCTCCCGCCACGACTCCGTCGTGCCATGGTGGTTGTGCCAGGACCCCTACGCGCAATGCGTCGAGGTCACCAGTTCCCACACCGGGATGGGACTCGACCCCGATGTCTACACCCTGCTCGGCCTCCGGCTGGCGCAGTGGAGTGCCGATCCACGGCCGACGCCGTTCTCGGTGCGCTGAGGCAAAGTCCTCTCGGTTCTCTCGGCCCTCTCGGACCTTTGGTGGGACAACCTCGAAGGGGGTCCGCGTGGCCCTTGCGGCAAGTTCACGCGGCACTCTGCTCCTGCGGCTGGCCTGTCGGCGTCTGCACAGCTCCGAGCGCGCCATAGCATCTCGGACAGAGCAACTGATGGTCGCGGACGGCGACGAGGGTCGCCTCGCACTCCTCACAGCACTGTGCGCACCGGAACTCGATCGCCGAAGCGATGCTGTAGAGCCCGGCGTCCGGCCGTACCGGATACGATGCGAGAACTTCCACCGCCATGCCGTCTGCGAGCACGATCCGGTGGCCGGGGTCGCCCACGACGTGGACCCACCCCGCCCCCACCGGCGGAGCCTGCGGTGCGCTGCTCATGGCAGCAGACGTACCCCTGGCAGGGGGCGACAAACAGTATGGCCAGGATCAGCTCGCCACACCCGATCGATCCAGAACCCGACGTCATCGACATGGCTTCCACACAGACGATGCCTTCACGGCCAACGTGGACACTCGAAGGACGTACGTACTCAACGGAGATGTTCCGCGAGCCGTTCCACGAACACTCGCTGTGCGACCACGAGCTTGCTCTTCGCCCGGCCGAGGCCGAACCAGGCAAACCGGTCCAATTCGGAGAACTCACGCACCACGCCCGACCCTTTGGGCCATTCCATCGAGAACATTCCCGCAACGGCCGCGTCGGGGTCCAGATCACCCCGCAGGGCGAACGCGGTCACGATCTTGCCACCGGACTGGCGCACCTCGCCCAGCGGCACGAGCTCGCCGTCAGGTGGCGATATGCCGAGTTCCTCGACGAACTCCCGACGCGCCGCGACCTCGACGTGTTCGTCGCTTTCGTACTCGCCTTTGGGCACCGTCCACGCCCCCGCATCGCGTCGCGTCCAGAACGGTCCGCCCATGTGGCCGAGCAGCACCTGTATCGCACCGTCGACGACGCGATACAGCAGGATCCCCGCGCTACGCCGAGGTGCCATGCTCGTCGACCTCTCGCTCACTCCACCGCTTGTCCCGCCGCCCGGGCGAAGCCACTTCCACCACCGACCACAGGCGCTACGTCATGCGTCCTCAACGACGGTCCGGCGGCGAGAGAATAAGCCGGTCCGGTGAAATACCGGGCCGACGGTCTGTTTCGGCACAGCCGAACCACCGTGCAAGTAGCGCTCGGACCTGGTGCGTCGTGGACACCCGCACCTCCTGTCACCGGATCGACGGAACAAGAATTTTCTCGTCTACGCCGTGTGTCATTGCGACACCTGGGTATCCGGCTGGCAGTCCGTTCACACATAGTGAGGAGGGCGATGTGCTGTGACATCGACAGCCGGCGACAAGCGCGTCAGATTCCACCCGGACGCACCGGCGATCGTCTGTGGTGAATGCGGTTTCCGTACCGCCAGGATCGCGTCGCTGATCGACACCGACGGAGAGGAGACGGGTACCGTCATCGTCTGCCTACCGTGCCGGGAGCGAGAACGCGCCCGCGCTTCGGTCGCGGCAGCGCGCCGCACGAGGATCCGGCCCGCGCCTCTCCCCCGTCAGCGGTCTGCTCCATCGAATCACACTTCAGGGCCCATCCGAGCTCCTCGGTCGTCGCCGAGTGCCCCGGCACGGCTCTAGACTCGTCCCGTTCCCCAGGCCCGCGGGCGCTCTTTTTCGGGCAGCGATCAGCGTATCCCGTGGCTTTCGCACCGCAGGCTCACGACGGGTCACAGATCAGGTGACGCGGTCTCCAATGGGCCGGTACTTCCGGCACCGACTGTGGCTTCCTTACCGGGGTTGATCCACAGCACCACTTCCGCGCCCTCGACCGCGCCCGCGGCACCCACCGGGCGCTGCGCGGTCACGATTCCGGACATCGGCAGTTCGGTACCGCCGGGCGCCACCGGAATCAGCCCGGCACGACGCACGATGTCGCACGCATCATCGGCACCCAGACCCACGACGTCGGGTACCTCGGTGACCGGTCGAGGTCTATCCATGAAGTCATTGTAGGCACCCACGATCGCAGACCACAGTGCGCGAACGTGGGTGCCGGCGGCCGCCTTCAGCTCTGGCGCTCGATCTCGGCTCGCACCTTGTCCATGTCGACCTGGCGGACCTGGTCGATGAGCTCTTCGAAAGCCGGAGCGGGCAGCGCCCCCGGTTCCGCGTAGAGCACGACACCGTCGCGTACCGCCATCAGCGTGGGGATGGAGGAGATGCCGAACACCTGTGCCAGCTCAAGCTGTTCCTCGGTGTTCACCTTGCCGAAGGTGATGTCCGGATGCTGCTCGGAAGCCTGCTCGAACACGGGCGCGAAAGTACGGCACGGCCCGCACCACGATGCCCAGAAATCCACGAAGACCGTGCCCGATCCTCCGACTACCTCGTTGAAGTTCTCGCTCGTCAGTTCGACTGTCGCCATTGGGTTTCTCCCTGTTTTTCGTGGACTTCTCTCTCGGTCAACACCACGGCGATCCGCGCCATTCCATGTAGGGGAAAGCGCTGCTCAAGAGCTCGGTGGGGCAAAAAGAACCGTCCACGCACCCAGGAAGCAGCGGCGCAGCCGTCTCGTAGTCGTCGCGTAGTCGCCGCGTCTCGGTCGCTTTCACGGGGAAGATCGGCGCAGCGTCCTCGTGCCGTCGGGCGCCCGTCGGGTGTGGCCCTCGGCGTCGAGTCGTTCGAGTAGTGGAACAGCGACCCTGCGCGTGGTGCCCAGCGCACGTCGGGCCTGGCTGACGGTGAACGGTTGGGGCAGGGCGGACAACACGCGCACGGCTGCGTCGAAGGCGTCGGGGGCCAGCACGACACCGTCCGCGATGCGGACCAGCCGTCCCGCCCGTTCGGCGGCGGCGAGCTGTTTCGGCCCCAGCCCCAACTCGGCGAGGTCGTGCGCTTCGGGGGCCACGAACGGGTCACGTCCCAGGCGCCGTTCCACGACGCGAACGGCTCGCTCGACCGTCTCGGGCAGCGTTCGGAGCACGTTCGGGTCGAGCACGATGCCGTCCCGGACCACGAGTCCGGTGGTGGGCAACGCGGCGGTGAGCAGATCGTCGGGCACGCCGAGTTCCCTTCGAAGGGACTCCATCGGCAGGCCGGAGGACAACGGGTCACCGGCACACCGGTCGGCTACCAGGTCTCGTATGCGCCCGGCCAGTCGATCGAGCAGCCCTTCGGCGACGGCCCAGCGTCCCACGCACGGCCCGGGTGCGGCCCAGCCAAGTGCTCGTAGTTCCTCGACGGCGACGACGCCGTGGCGATGGACGTACCCGGCGGCTGCATCACGGTGGGCCAGCTCTTCTGCCCTAGCCCGCGCCGCTCCCCGGCGCCGCAGTCCGGGGGGCCGTGGGTCCACCACTTCGATCCCCGCGGGCACACGGTGCAGACCGGGGTCACGCAGCAGCCCCCGGTCGCCTGCCCGCAACGGCAGCTCGGTCCACAATGACAACCGCGCCAAGTCGGTCGCGAGGGGACGCACACGGCAGGGTATGGCGGCGGCGCCGAGGTGCAGCACCAGCTCGTGGTTCAGATCCCCCGCCTTGTCACCGCGCAGTCGCACGTCGATCTCACGGGTGTATCGCCACGCGTTCGGGGTGAGCAGGGCATCTCCCCTGTCGATGTCGTGGCGATCGAGGCCTCGGAGATTCACCGCGACCCGTGCCACCGCCTCCACGGTGTCGTGCGCCCGTCCCAACGACTGCAGACCCCGCACCACGCAACGGCGTTCGTCGCGCCCGAACGCCAGCTCGTCGCCGACCCGCAGCGTTCCCGCGCCGAGCGTTCCGGTGACGACCGTTCCCGCGCCGCGGACGGTGAACGCCCTGTCGACCCACAGGCGCACGTCCGCCCCGGTGTCGGCGGCGGGAAGCTTCCGTCCGAGGGCCGCGAGTTCCGCGCGCAGAGCGTCGATCCCCTCGCCCGTGCGCGCGCTGACCGCGACAGCGGAAACCTGGCCGAGGCTACTGGCCGCAAGACGTTCGCCCGCCTCGGCGAGCACGGGCTCCGGGTCCGCCCTGTCGGCCTTGGTCACGGCGAGCACACCATGCTGGACTCCGAACGCGTCGAGTGCGGAGAGGTGCTCACTGGATTGGGCCTGCCAGCCTTCGTCGGCCGCCACCACGAACAACACGGCGGCCACCGGCCCGGTGCCCGCGAGCATGGTCGGCACGAACCGTTGGTGTCCCGGTACGTCGACGAACGCGAACGTCGCTCCGGCCACGTTGGTCCACACGAATCCGAGGTCGACGGTCAGGCCCCTGCGGCGTTCCTCGTCGAGTCGATCGGGCTCCATCCCGGTCAGGGCCTTCACCAGAGTGGACTTACCGTGATCGACGTGCCCGGCCGTGGCTACGACATGCATCGGGACACGGCTTCCACCAGGCGTTCGTCGGCCTCGGGCTCAACGGTACGCAGATCGAGCAGGCATCTCCCCCGTTCGACCCGGGCCACCACGACGGGTTCGCCCATGCGCAACCGAAGCGCGTAGTCCTCGGAGAGACTGACCGCGGCACTCGGCAGCTCCACACCGGGCGCACCGCCTCCCCCGACCGCTGCCGTCGAGGACACGGCCGCGGCGTCCACCCCTCGTCGCACCAGAGTCGCCGCGAGCCGTTCAGCCCGCGCACGCAGCACGTCGACGTCGGCTTCGAGGAACCGCCGCACTGGTGGTTCAGGCCCGCGCACGGTCGCCTCCAGCGCGGCGAGCGTGAGTTTGTCCACGCGCAAGGCTCGCGCTGCCGGATGACGCCGCAGCCTGTGGATCACCGGGTGAGCGCCGAACAACAGTCCCGCCTGCGGACCCCCGAGCAGTTTGTCGCCGCTGGCGGTGACGACATCGGCGCCCGCGGCCAGAGCCGAAGCGGCGTCGGGCTCGTCCGGCAACAGAGGGTGCGGGCGGAGTAACCCCGAACCGATGTCGGCCACCACGGGTACGTCGAGACGGGCGAGCTGGGCGATCGGTACCTGCGACGTGAAACCGGTGACGCGGAAGTTCGACGGGTGGACTTTGAGCACGAAACCGGTGTCGGGTCCGAGAACGTCGGTGTAGTCGGTGAGCCGAGTGCGGTTGGTGGTGCCCACCTCACGCAGCCGTGCTCCCGCCGAGGTGACGAGGTCGGGGATGCGGAAGGAATCGCCGATCTCGACCAGCTCCCCACGGCTGATGACGATCTCCTTGCCGGGAGCGAGCACGAGGGCACACAGCAGTAGCGCGGCGGCGTTGTTGTTGACCACGTGAACGCCGTCGGAGCCGCCGGTCTCCGGAAGAGCCTGAGCGAGAGCGTCGAGCGCGCCTCGGCCCCGGCGGGCTCGCCGGCCGTCGGTGAGGTCGAACTCGACGTCGGTGCTGCCACCCGCGATCCGCACGGCCTTCAGCGCGGCGGCGGACAACGGCGCCCGCCCCAGGTTGGTATGGACCACCACCCCGGTGGCGTTGAGTACCTCCCGCAATGACGAGGCAGCGGGTGGCAACGAGGCCACCGCCTCGTCGACGACCGCTTCAGGAGGGATCTCGCCGGCGCGCGCACGGTTCTGCGCCGTCGTGACCGTGTTCTTGACGAGCTCCCGCCCGAGGTCTTCCACGGCCTTGGCCAATCGTGGCTCGCTGAGCAGGACGTCGGTTCGCGGAATGCGTCTGCGCGCGTCGGTCACCGAGCGCCTCCCCTGGCAAGGACGGCATCGCGGAGGCGAACGGGAATCGAACCCGCCAACGACGGTGTCCGCCGTTCAACGGTTTTGAAGACCGTGCCGGTCACCAGGCCGGAAGCGCCTCCCTGGGACATACCGACATCGTGCCAGCAAGATTCACGGTGCGCAGCGCGACGAACACGAGGAGCAGCGGCCCCGGAGGGCGGCCACCTCGATCGCGGCCTACGGAAAGCGCGATCGACATCTCCTGCGCGAGGCGACACACAGCGCCAATATGGTCGAATGGCATACCGACTGACCCAATACGCCCACGGAGGCGGCTGTGCGTGCAAAATCCCGCCCGGCGAGCTGGAAAGCGTGGTCCGAGGTCTGATGGACACCCCGCTCACCACACCCGTGTCACCCGCCGGTGAGCTACTCGTGGGCCTCGACGACGGGGACGACGCCGCCGCCGTGCGCCTCGACGGTGATCGTGCCGTCATCGCGACCACCGATTTCTTCACCCCCGTCGTGGACGATCCGTACGAGTGGGGCCGCATCGCCGCGACCAACGCGCTGTCCGACGTCTACGCGATGGGCGGCACACCGTTGGTGGCGGTGAACCTCCTGTGCTGGCCGCGGGAGACGCTGCCGTTCGACCTGGCCGCCGAAGTGCTCCGCGGTGGCGCGGAAGTGTGCGCGCGGGCGGGCTGCCACCTCGCCGGTGGACACAGTGTGGACGACCCCGAGCCGAAGTACGGTCTGGCCGTCACCGGTCTCGCGTCGGCGGAGACGCTTCTGCGCAACGACACCGGGCGCCCCGGCGTGCCGTTGTCGCTGACGAAACCACTGGGTGTGGGCGTGTTGAACACCCGCCACAAGGCCACCGGCGAATCCTTCGCCGAAGCCGTCGAGGTGATGACGACGTTGAACGCCGACGCCGCGCAGGAGGCGGTGGCGGCGGGAATCCGTTGCGCGACCGACGTCACGGGCTTCGGGCTGCTCGGCCATCTCTACAAGTTGGCGCGAGCCAGCGGGGTGACGGCTGTGATCGACTCGGCCTCGGTGCCGGTGCTGGACGCCGCGTACGCCGCCGTGCGCGAGGGGTACGTCTCGGGCGGCACGCGCCGCAACCTCGACTGGGTTCGCCCGTACACCGACCTATCCCGGGTCGACGACGAGACGGCGCTGCTGCTCGCCGACGCCCAAACCTCGGGTGGCCTGCTGGTGGCGGGTGAACTGCCGGGGGCACCGGTGATCGGTGAACTCGTGCCGCGCCAGGAGCACATCGTCGTGGTGCGGTGAGGCCGTGGTGCGGTGAGGCCGCCGGATTCGTTCCACCCCGGTGGGGGAACACCTTGGGGGGAACCCACTCGGCAACGAAAGGGAAGGAGCCGGCGATGGCCGACCCGACACGGGACCGCGCGGCCGGCCCGAAGGGCACCCGGGGCACCAGCAGGGGTGATCCGTCGATCGACGAACCCCCTCGCCCCATCGCGTCCGATCTGGAGCTGCGCAGCCCGGCTTTCAACGACGGCACGCTCATTCCGCGGCGGTACTCCCGCCAGGGAGGCAACGAAGCGCCGCCACTGGAATGGACGCACGTGCCCGACGGCACGGAGGAACTGGCTCTGGTGTGTGAAGACCCGGACGCGCCCGGCGGTGTGTTCACCCACTGGGTGGTGTCGTCGATCCCGCCCGGGACCTCCGGGATCGACGACACACCCCCGTCGGAGGCCGTGCTCGGTCGCAACGACTTCGGGGAACTGGGCTGGAGCGGACCACAGCCGCCCGTGGGCGACGGGGAGCACCGGTATTTCTTCCGTCTCTACGCCGTGGACCGGCCTCTCGGTCTCGGTGAGGGCACCACGGCGGAGGACGTGCACGCCGCCGCCGAGGACCACGCCCTGGCCACCGGAACGCTCGTCGGGCTGTTCGGCCGCTGATCAGAACCGTCCGCCGGGAGCGCCCGGAACCTACGGCGCGGGCTCGACGTGCACGACCTTGGTGGCGGTGAACTCGTCGAGCAGCTCGGGCCCGTAGCCGTAGCCGTGGCCGCTGACTCTCCTCGGATGCGCCGCGCCACCGGGAGCGCCACCGAACACGGAGTTCACCTTGACCGTGCCCACGGGAAGCTCCCGCCATGCCCGCTGAGCATGTTCCATCGACCGCGTCAGCACGGTCGCGGCGAGACCGTAGTCATCGTCGCGGGCGCGGGCGAGTCCGTCGGCGAAGTCGTCCACCACGCACACGGGTGCCACCGGGCCGAACGTCTCCTCCCGAAGCACTCGCATCCCCGGTGCGCAGCCGGTGAGCACCGTGGCCGGGTACAGGGAACCGGGGCCGTCGGGTACCACGCCCCCGGCCTGGAGCCGGGCTCCGGAGGCGACGGCGTCGGTGACATGTTCGTGCACGGCGTCCCGGTGTCGCACGTCCACGAGCGGCAGCATCCCGGCACGTTCGGCCGCAGCGATGAGCGCGTCCAGAAAAGGAGTGGCGATGTCTCGGTGGACGAAGATGCGTTCCACGGCGACACAGATCTGACCGCTGTTGGCGAACGCGCCCGTGGCGGCCTGCTCGGCCGCCCACACCGGGTCCACGTCGCCGTCCACGAGCAGCGGATCGTTACCACCGTTCTCCAGCAACACCTTGGCACCCGTCCTCGCCGCCGTGGCGGCCAGTTTCCGGCCCGTGGCGGTACTGCCGACATGCGCGATCACATCGATGTCGGTGTTGCCGGCCAGCCACGCGCCGACTGTGCCGTTTCCGGCGAGGTGTTTCACCACACCCTCGGGGAAATGTGGACGCAGCACCTCGCCGAAGAGCAATCCCGTGTGCGGGCAACGTTCGCTGGGCTTGGCCACCACGGTGTTGCCCGTGACCAGAGCCGCCCCCACCAGGCCACACGCCACGGCGACCGGGTCGTTCCACGGCGTCAGCACCGCCGCCACACCGCGCGGTTCGGGCACCATGAGGTCGGTCGCGGACTGCTCACCCAGCAACGAGCGGCCGCGATGCAGCGGGCCGAGCTCGGCGTACTGCCGCAGCGCCGCCACCCCGGCGAGCACCCCCTCCCGCGCCTCGGCGACGGGTTTCCCGGTCTCCGCCGCATTCACCTTCGCCAGGTCGGCGGCGCGGTCGGCGAGCGCGTCGGCGGCGGCCCGAAGTGCCGCGCCCCGCTGCTCCGCGGAGGTCGCGGCCCAACCGGGGAAGGCGCTCTTCGCTTCGGCGACGGCTCCGGCCACTTCCTCGGGCGTGGCCATGGCGACCCACCCGACCAGACGGCCGTCGGCGGGATTGTCGATACGGATACTGTTCGGGTCGGCGGGTTCGGCCGACGGCAGGTCGAGTTCCACGGCAAGATCGGTCATCGGCGTACATCACCCTCACGGGGTCGGTGGCAAAAAGCGGGCAGCAGCGACCGGCGTGATCGGACCGGTCGCTGCTCTCAGGGGTCAGCTCTTGGAGAATTCCGCGCTGACGGCATTGGGACCGTCGTAGGTGCGGTCGGGGATCGACTCCAGATTCCGGAGTACGTCGTCGTCGGCGCCCTGGTCACGGGCGTGCTGAACGAGGTCTTCCCTGTTGCAGGGATAGTCCACACCGGAGAGGTATTTCTGCATTCGGATCGGGCTGGGTTGCGCCATCGTTCTCACCTCCGAACCCGGCATACCCTGGGTGGCTCTCGGGTAACCGAGCACGGTGGATGCCGGACCCGATCAGTTGTTACGTACGGCGATGCGCGTGGCGAACACGTTGCGTTCCCACGAGGTGCGTTTCGCGCTCGCCGGAGGGTGTGCTGCGTACGCACATGGTGGGCCGGCCTCCGAGCACGATGTGGACGTCTTCGTCACCGAACAGGACGCCCCCATAGCCCGGAAGGTGTTGGTCGCGGCGGGGATGCGTGCCGTCGATCCACCCGAGGACTGGTTACTCAAGGTCTACGACGGCGACTGTCTCGTCGATCTGATCTTCCGGCCGAGTGGCCGACCGGTGACGCCGGAACGGCTCCGCAGAGCGGAAGAACTCAGAGTGGGAGCCACGACAGCGCCGGTCATACCGGCGACGGAACTCATGGTGGACAAGTTGCTGATCCTGGGTCCCCATCGCTGCGACTTCACCCCTCTGCTGCTGATCGCCCGTTCCGTGCGCGAAAAGATCGACTGGGCCGAGGTGGCACAGCAGACCGGTGACTCACCCTATGCGCGAGCGTTTCTGACTCTGCTCACCGACCTCGGAGTCGCCGACGGAGGCCGATTCGCTCCCGGGAAAGGAGACGCCCATGCAGGACAAGGGCCATGGTGAGGAACACCCCTTCGAGGAAGCTCCCGAATACCGCGCTGCCCGACTGCGGCGCGCCCTGGCGGAAGACGCCCGAACGGGCGAGCTGGGGCTTCAGGTCGACATCCGTGGACAACACGTCTATATCAGCGGAACGGTGTCGTCGCAGGAGTACAAGGATCACCTCGACACGGTGCTGCACGAGCAAGAACCACGACTGCAGCTGCACAACGACGTCCATGTCGTCGAGGTGACCGAGCCCCCGGACTCCGAGGTCCTGCGATGATCCGAATCGCGGCGGTGGGAGACGTTCATCTCGGAGAGGACGCGCAGGGCAGGTTGCGGCCCGCCCTGGAGCAGGTGAGCGAGCGCGCGGACGTGTTGTTGCTGGCGGGCGACCTCACCCGGCACGGCACCACCGCGGAGGCCCGCATCGTCGCGCACGAGTTCCGTGACCTGGGGCTGCCGATCTACGCGGTCCTCGGTAATCACGACTACCACAGCGACGCGGTCGACGAGATGACCGAGATCCTCTTCGGGGAAAGCGGAATCCGCGTGCTCGAAGGCGAGGGTGTGGTGCTGCCGGTGAACGGCCGGCGGGTGGGCATCGCCGGGGTGAAGGGCTTCGGCGGCGGATTCGAGGGACGCTGCGCGAGCGCGTTCGGGGAACCGGAGATGAAGGCGTTCGTCGACCACACCGTGGAGGTCGCCGACAGGCTCCGGTCGGCGCTGAAGTCCTTGGACGCCGACGTACGCGTGGCATTGATGCACTACTCGCCCATACCGGACACGCTGCACGGCGAGCCGCTGGAGATCTACCCGTTCCTCGGCGCCTATCAGCTCGGCGAAGTCGTCGACGAGACGGAGACCACGCTGGCCTTGCACGGCCACGCACACAGAGGCTGCGAGCACGGCGTCACTCCCGGTGGCGTGCGGGTGCGGAACGTGGCCCAGCCGGTGATCCGGTCGGCATACGCGCTGTACGACCTGGAGTGATCGGCGGTTTCGGTTTCACCCCACCGTGTGAAGGGAAGGCTGTGGGGACGAGAGCGGCAGGAGCTGCAGGAGCGCTGTATCCGCTGTCGAATGAGGTCTCTGCGAACAGAAAAGGAGAACGCTCATGAGCACGCAACGCCGCGACGAGCTTCCTCTGGCGGACTACGACCACCTTCCCGTGACCGCGCTGCGTGATCGCATCCGTTCGCTGACGAGCGAGCAGCTCGAACAGTTGCTCACGTACGAGCGGGAACACGCCGATCGTCTGCCCGTGGTGATGGCGATGCGGACGAGGTTGGAAGAGCTGGAGCAGGGGGCCACTCCGACCTCGGGGCAACACGACATCCGGCCGGAGCAGCCCGGGGGCACCCGACACGGCTCCGCGGTGAGTGGCGGGGTCACGAGTGGATCGGTGACTTCTCCGCCACACGGTGTTCCGGCTCAGTCCGGCCAGCCCAAGGGCGACCGGTACCCCTGACCCTCCACGGAGCCGGTGTCGGCCTGACAGCCTGTCAGGCTGTCAGTCTTCCTCGTCTTCCCGGTTTTCCCGGTCCTCTTCGTCTTCCTCGTCCTCGTCCGGCTCGCCGATCTCGGTGATCGACATGATCTCGTCGGTGTCGATGAGCACACGACCGCCCTGCACGATCATGCCCAGCCTGTGCACCTCTCGGATGACGCCCTTCCCGGCCACGGTGAAGTCGATCTCCACCTCCACGAGGTGTCCCCCGACCGCCCTCGGACCGTCGACGATACTGACGTCCCCGATGCTCGACCAAAAGTCGCGGTAGCTGCGCCTACCCTGCTCACGCAGACTGGGCCCGAGGTGGTGCCACGCCTGGTCCGCGTTCTCGGGTAGTAGTTCGTAGTAGTCGGCGACCGCCTGTTCGAGCTCGGCGGGAGACGGGGCCTCCTGCGTGGGTGTGCTCGAACTGGTCGGCTGTGCGGCCGTCGAGGACTCCGACACGGGCGGCTGTGTCTCGGAAGGCGCCGGCGCCGATGCGGTCGTCTGGTCCCCGCCAGCGGTGTCACTCTCGGTGGAGGCGTCGGAACTCCCGGTGCCGCCCACGATCAGCTCGGCCACGAGAACCCCCACGGCAGCCGCCGCGAGCACCGACAGGGTGGTGGTGACCGTTCGCGCCCGCGAACGCCCGGCACCGCCGTCTCCGGACGGGGACGGCGCGGAGAAGCCGGCGGCCGGGGTGTGCGGCGAGGAGGGCGGTACGGTCTGGTCCGCTCCGCCCACCGGGGGAACCGTCGAAGGCGTGTGTGGCGCCGGATGCCCCACCGACGGGATGGCCGAGACGGAGGCCGGGTGCAGGTCCACGCGCGTCGAGCCACGCACGGGTGGGGAGGAGGGCAACGTGGGGGCGTCGGCGCCCCCGGACCGCCCTTCGGCGACCGCGCGCAGGGTCTCCTCCACCTGGGCCATGGTCGGCCGCGTGTGCGGCTCGGACTGCAGCATCGAACGCAGTGGCGCGTCGAGCTCTCCGGCCTGGCGAGGCGGGATGATGTTTCCGGCGGCCACCACGTGCAACATGGCGATCTCGTTGCCGGGGTTCTCGAACGGTGGCCTGCCCTCCACAGCGGCGTACAACGTGGCACCGAGGGAGAACACGTCGCCCGCGGGGCCGGGCTCGGAGCCTCGGGCCGTTTCAGGGGAGAGGAACGCGGGGGTGCCCGCCAGCAAGCCGGTGCTGGTCAGCGTGACGTCGCCCGCCGCCCTGGAGATGCCGAAGTCGGTGATCTTCGCGGTGCCGTCCTCGGCGAGGAGGATGTTGCCGGGTTTCACGTCGCGGTGGATGACCCCCGCCCCGTGCGCGGCGGTGAGCGCCGCCGCCACCTGAGCACCGATACGTGCCACGTCCTGCGGAGGCAGGGTGACGCGTTCCTCCAGCACGTCGGAGAGACTGCGCGACGGCAAGTACTCCATCACGAGCACGGGTTGACCGTCGTGGTCGACGACGTTGTACACCGAGATGGCGTTCGGGTGCTGAAGGCGAGCGGCGATCCGGCCCTCCCGGGCGGCCCGTTGCCGTGCCTTCTCCGTCTCGGTGTCGTTCAACCCCGGTGGCAACAACAGTTGCTTCACCGCCACCGGCCGATCGAGACGGATGTCGATGGCACGCCAGACGACGCCCATCGCGCCACTGCCGATCTGGTTCTCCAGCCGGTAACGCCCCGCGATCAGTGTTTTGTCGCCCTCACTCACCTGTGGACCCTCCTGTCACCCCGACAGACTAGAGCGTCACGATCACAGTGACTGCCCAGGTCCGGCAAGCCTGTGGGCCGAAGAAGTACCCCGGTACCGACAAAAGGGCTGCTCTCCAGTTATGTCACCCCGCGGAGCCCACGCCCAGGAGCCGCACTCGACTTGCCGTGGCGACGGCCCTCTGCGCACCGGCACATAACACTTTCGTATGCTGTCCCGCCATGGGTTGGTTGTCAGGCGCGCGACAGGTGTCCTACGCCCGACGTGATCTCGACACTCTCGCCGAGCGACTCGCCTCGGCCGGGTTGAGCACGTCGGCCCTCGATGCGGGATCGCTCGCCTACGTCGACCAGCACGCGGCCGCTGTCAGGGACAGTCTCGCGCTCGGTGGCGCCCGGTGCGGGGTGGTGGAACTGGCCGCCTACGCCCAGGGAGTGCTCGACGCGGCGGCCGAGGCGGGCTGGACTCCCGAGAACCACCGCACGCTGATATCCACCCAGCCGGATCCCGAACCGATCTCCGGTACGGCCGAGTGGATCGCGTCCCGGCTGCTCGCGGTCTGCGTCCTCGCCGACGCCTCGTCCGTGGACGACATCTCCGACATCGATCCACTGCTGTTCGCCTGATCCCCGCGGCACCGAAAAAACCTCAGGACTGCGGAGGATGAGCGGTCCGGGTCTGTTCTTCCTGCGTCTCGATCGGCTCGGTCTGCGCCCGGGTGACGTCTTCCTTGCCGCGCTGGTAGGCCGCCGCCTGTGCCTTGGCGTTCGGCACCTCTTGCTCGGCACGGTCGAGCCACCGTTCCCAACGCTGCTGCATGGGCCTCACGAGGCCACCGCCCACGCCGATGGCGAGAACCGCGCCGATCGTGGCGAGCACCGTGATCAGTACAGGCGTCGTCACCGAGGTGGCGACACCGATCTGGTTCAGCGCGGCGATCACACCGAGACCGATGATGAACACCTGGACCACGGTGGCCAGTACGGATCCGTAGCTGAGGCCGCCGAGAGTCCCGCTGATGATGTCCTTGACCGCGTTGGCGATGGCCGCAGCCACGACGATGATCACGATGGCCACGACGGCTCTCGGCAGCCACGCCACGATGGCCGCCAACAGGTCACTCACCGGGTTCGGGCCGAATACGCCGAACGCGATCTGCAATGCGATCAACAGCACGGCGTAGAACACGATCGCCGCCACCAGACCGCTGGCGTCGTACTTCGACCGCTCCAGTGCGCGCTTGATGCCTCCGCGTTCGACCGCGCGGTCGAAGTTGAGCCGCTCCAGTACGACGTCGACCAGCTTGCGCAGGCCTTTCGCCACCAGCCATCCGATGAGCAGGATGACCAGGAAGGCGGCGAACTTCGGTAGAAAGGTGATGACCGACCGAAGCGCGTCGTTGAACGATTCCGTGATATTCACCGGTGCCCACATCCTTTCCGTGGTCGGCCGGTCCTCTCCTACATGCGGGCAGGACCATTGAGCTTGACGTCAGGCCACACCGTTTGTCGGCTGCGCGGGGGATTACCCCATTCCAGACAGGACACTCACGAACCGCGGCCATCCTTTCGTGCCGGCATGACTCCCGAACGGAGGCGGATGGGCGAGTGGCAAGATGAAATGATCATCTTTAGCACACAGGGAGTGACCGGATATCCACAGGTCGTTGTCCCTAGACCGGGTGTACGCGTCATAGTCTGAGCGCGCGAGCGGGAGGTGAGCGTGGCCGAGGTCGACTATTACGCATTGCTGGGCATCGCACGGGACGCCACGCCCGGGGAGATCAAGTCGGCCTATCGGGCCCTGGCACTTCGGGCGCATCCGGACGCGGGTGGTTCGGCTGAGGAATTCCAGCTGCTCCAGTCGGCCTACGAGACCCTGTCCGACCCGATGCTGCGCGCGGCCTACGACCGCCGCGGCAGGCGGCCGTCACTGGAGGTGGCAGCGGAGCAACGTGCGGCCCGTTGGTCGAGGCCACGCCGGTTCGGCGAGGACCCGGATTTCGTACCCACCGTCCCCGACATCGATGTGGCGCACCTGCCGTGGTGGCGCATGATGGAAGGCGTCTCCCGGGTGCACTACGCCCACCCGGGCTCACCGGGGCACGCGCCCGCGGCCGGCGCCCTGGCAGGGGCCGTGCTGCTGCCGCTTCCTTTGGTGGTGCCGTTCGCGTTCTCCGTATGGCTGGTGGCCGTGTGGCTGCTGCTCGTGGTGTCGGCCGTGGCGGCGGCGGTACTGCTCGTGCGACGCCACCTGGAGTCGCTACGCACGGTGCGAACGTTCCGGAACGAGTTCGGCGACCGGGTCGTGTTCGGTTCTCCGGGCTCCGAGCCGGACGAAGTGGCGGAGCGATTGACGGCCGAGCTGTTCGAGCGCTATCTGACACGCCTCCCCGGAGTCCGGATCTTCCACGGCCTCGCCTGGCCCGACTCGGTCTTCGCCGACGTCGATCACGCGGTGCTGTGCGGACGCAGGCTCGTCGTCGTGGAGTCGAAGTCGTGGCTGCCGGGCCACTACGCCCTGGCCGACGACGGCACCCTCACCCGCAACGGCCGCCGATTCCGAGGCGGCGGCACCCAGCTGCCCACCAGCGTGGAGGCGTTCCGCCGACTGCTGCCGGACGTGGAAGTCCGTGGCGCGCTGGTGCTCTACCCCAGCCGCGAGGGCGAGATCACCACCGATGAGCAGGACGACGGCGACGCTCCTCCGATGACCCCGGAACAGTTCGTACGGCAGCTGGGTGACTGGCTCGCCGCCGAACCCGTCACCGTGGACCGGCACGTGTTTCGCACCGTGCTCGGCCAGGTCGTGGGCCTGTCCCCCACGCCCACCAACGCGTGACCGGCCTCGGCCGACGCCCGATCACGACCCGGTGACCGCCTTCACCCGGACGGGCTGCGGCTCGGTATCACCGCGTCACACCGGTCCGGGACCCGACGACGTCGGCCCGCGCGTTCAACGGTTCGAGGACACCGCCGCTGGTCGCGGGTCGCTCCACTCCGTGTCAGAAAAGCAAAGCGTCGAGCATCTCCGACGGCGTCCGACGGTGAGGGTCACCACGAAAACGATCTCATCCCCAATACGGGCGATCCCTGGTACGGTGCTAAGCGCACGCTTACTCGGCAACGAGGACAGGTTCACTCAACGAGGAGGATCATAGTGACCGACTCCCCTTCCCGGGTCGCCATCGTCACCGGAGCCGGCCGGGGCATCGGTTCGGCCATCGCCACGCAGCTGGCTTCGGACGGGTTCGCCGTCGCCCTGGCCGACCTCGACGAAACCGCTGTCAAGACCGCCGCCGAGGCGATCACCGCTGACGGCGGCCGAGCACTCGGCGTGGGCGTCGACGTCGGTGACTCCGACTCGGTGGACGCAGCCGTCGCCACGGTGGCCGAGGAGCTGGGCGCGCCGACCGTACTCGTGAACAACGCGGGTATCACCCGGGACAACCTGCTGTTCAAGATGACCGATTCCGATTGGGACTCGGTGATGAACGTGCACCTGCGGGGCTCCTTCCTCATGAGTCGCGCCGCGCAGAAGCACATGACTCAGCAGAACTGGGGACGCATCGTCAATCTGTCCAGTACCTCGGCCCTGGGCAACCGGGGACAGGCCAACTACGCCACCGCCAAGGCAGGTCTGCAGGGCTTCACCAAGACGCTGGCCATCGAACTCGGCAAGTTCGGCGTCACCGTCAACGCGATCGCGCCCGGTTTCATCGAGACCGACATGACCGCGGCCACGGCCGAACGTCTCGGGGTGCCGTTCGAGAAGTTCAAGGAGGCCGCCGCCGCCGAGATCCCGGTGCGCAGGGTGGGCAAGCCCTCCGACATCGCCAACGTGGTGTCGTTCTTGGTCAGCGACGAAGCGTCGTTCGTGTCCGGCCAGGTCATCTACGTCGCGGGCGGTCCGAAGGCATGAGCACCACACGCGTCTTCCCGGACCTCGACGCCTTCGCCGCCGCCGTGGGCGAGTCCCTCGGCACCGGCGAGTGGCACACGGTCACACAGGACCAGATCAACCTCTTCGCCGACGCCACGGGCGATCACCAGTGGATCCACGTGGACACGGAGAAGGCGGCCGAAGGACCGTTCGGCGCGCCCATCGCCCACGGCTATCTCACGCTGTCGCTGATCCCGAAGTTGGGCGCGGAGATCTACCGCGTCGAGGGTCTGCGCATGGGCATCAACTACGGCCTCAACAAGGTGCGGTTCCCGCAGCCGGTGACCGTCGGCTCCCGTATCAGGGCCACCGCCGATCTCGCCTCCGTCACCGACACGGCTCAGGGCAAACAAGCCGTAGTGCGGTGGACCATCGAGATCGAGGGCGCGGACAAACCCGCCTGTGTCGCCGAGGTCGTCGTGTTGATGGTGCCCTAGGAACGAATCTGGTGGGCGCGACTCGCCACCGCCCGGGAGCCGCGGCTGACAGCCCCATACCGACCGGTCGGTACCGGGTCGCGTCCCACCGTGACGAGGAGGTCACATGAGTGAGGAGAACCCTCCGGGACTCGACCTGGACCGGCTGCGCGCCCACCTCGACCGGCAGCGCCCGGACCTGGTCACCGGACCGTTGCGTGCCCGGGTGATCGAAGGAGGCCGGTCGAACCTCACCTACGTCGTCGACGACAGCACCCACCGCTGGGTGGTCCGCCGCCCGCCGTTGGGCCACGTGCTGCCCACCGCGCACGACATGCGCCGCGAGCACACTGTCATCAGCGCCCTCGCGGCCACCCCGGTCCCCGTGCCACCCACCGTGTTGCTGTGCGAGGACACCTCGGTGCTCGGAGCGCCCTTCTACGTGATGGACCATGTCGAGGGCACCCCCTACCGGCACCGCGACCAGCTCGTTCCGTTGGGCCCCGAACGAACGCGGCACATCGCCGAGGCGATGATCGACACTCTGGCCGAGTTGCACGCCGTCGACTACGTCTCGGTGGGCCTGGCCGACTTCGGCAGGCCCGAGGGCTTCTTGGAACGGCAACTGCGGCGATGGGGCAAGCAACTCGATGCCTCCCGCAGCCGCGACATCCCGGGAATCGACGCCCTGCGCGAACGACTGTCGGCTCGGCTGCCGTCGTCGCCGGAACCGACGATCGTGCACGGTGACTACCGGCTCGACAACCTCCTCGTCGCCGACGACGACACCATCACCGCCGTACTGGACTGGGAGATGTCCACACTCGGCGACCCGCTCACCGACATCGCCCTGCTGATCGCCTACACCGAGGGCGAAGCGCTGGGCGACGAGGTCAGCAGCGTCGCCACCGCACCGGGCTTCCCACCCGTCGACGACCTCATCGCGCGCTACACGAGAACGTCGGGACGGGACACCTCGGCGCTGAACTGGTATCTCGGCTTCGCGTTCTTCAAGCTCGCCGTGATCTTGGAGGGCATCTACTACCGATTCAGTCAGGGAAAGACGGTCGGCGAAGGTTTCGACCGCATCGGAGCGAGTGTCGCGCCACTGGTGGCGCGTGGAAACGCCACTCTCAAGGAGGTCTGATGGACTTCGCGTACGACGCCACCACCGAGCGGTACCGCGAGAAGCTGCTCGAGTTCATGGACGAGCACGTGTACCCCGCCGAACCCGTACTCGCCGAACAGACGCGGACCGCCGCCGACCCATGGGCGCCTCCGCCGATTATCGAGGAGCTCAAGACCGAAGCCCGCGAGCGCGGTCTGTGGAACCTCTTCCTGCCCGGCGAACACGGCGCGGGCCTGACGAACCTCCAGTACGCGCCCTTGGCCGAGATCACCGGGCGCAGTCCACACCTCGCCCCGATCGCCACCAACTGCGCTGCACCCGACACCGGCAACATGGAACTGCTGGCGCAGTTCGGCTCGCCGCAGCAGCGTCGGCAGTGGCTGCGGCCGCTGCTGGACGGCGAGATCCGCTCGGCCTTCGCCATGACGGAGCCCGACGTCGCCTCCTCCGACGCACGCAACATCGGGACCCGTATCGAACGGGACGGCGACGAGTACGTGATCACCGGCCACAAGTGGTTCATCTCCGGCGCGATGAACCCGCGTTGCCGGATCTTCATCGTCATGGGAAAGACCGATCCGGACGCCGAACCGCATCGGCAGCAGAGCATGGTGCTCGTGCCCCGGGACACCCCCGGCGTGCACGTGAAACGGGCGATGACCGTGTTCGGCTACGGGGACGAGGAATCCAGCGGACACGCCGAGATCGTCTTCGACCGTGTGCGCGTGCCCGTCGACAACATCATCGGCGGTGAGGGGGACGGGTTCGCCATCGCGCAGGCGAGGCTCGGGCCCGGCCGCATCCACCACTGTATGCGCGCCATCGGCATGGCCGAGCGTGCCATCGAGCTGATGTGTCGCCGCGCGGTCGCGCGAGTCGCGTTCGGCAAACCGCTGGCCGAACAGGGCGTGGTCCAGGACTGGATCGCCGAATCGCGGGTGCGGGTGGAACAGTTGCGGCAACTGGTGTTGAAGACCGCGTGGCTCATGGACACGGTCGGCAACAAGGGTGCCCACACCGAGATCCAGGCCATCAAGATCGCCACGCCCCGGACCGTGGAGTGGATTCTCGACAAGGCCATCCAGCTACACGGTGCGGGCGGGGTGAGCCAGGACTTCCCGCTCGCCTCGCTGTGGGCCGCGGTGCGCACCCTGCGGCTCGCTGACGGACCCGACGAAGTGCACAAACGTTCCCTGGCCAGGCGAGAGCTGAAGAGGTACCGGTGATGGCGACGGACACGGACGACACGGACCCCCGCACGGAAGCCGAGGAACTACGCCGCCGCGTGGCCGAATTCCTCGCCGAACACGACCCTGTCACCACCGAGCGCCTGGAGTTCCTCCGCGCTCGCTTCGACGCGGGCCTGGCGTGGGTGCACTTCCCAACCGGACTCGGAGGGCTGGGGTTGGCGCGGGAACTGCAATCGGTGGTGGAGGCCGAGTTCGCCGCGGTGAACGCGCCGGACAACGACCCCCGACGTAACGGCATCGGACTCGGTATGGCGGCACCCACGATCCTCGCCGTCGGCACCGAGGAACAGAAACGACGCTTCCTCCGTCCGTTATGGACCGGCGAGGAGGTGTGGTGCCAGCTGTTCAGTGAACCGGGAGCCGGATCGGACCTGGCGGCACTGGCCACCCGTGCCGTGCGGGACGACGACGGCGACTGGATCGTCACCGGACAGAAGGTGTGGACGTCCTCCGCGCACAACGCACGGTGGGCGATTCTGTTGGCCCGCACCGATCCGGACGTGCCCAAGCACCGGGGCATCACCTACTTCGTGTGCGATATGACCGACCCCGGGGTGGAGGTCCGGCCGCTGCGGCAACTCACCGGAGAAGCCGAGTTCAACGAGGTGTTCCTCACCGACGTGCGCATTCCCGACGCACACCGGCTCGGTCCGGTCGGTGACGGCTGGAGGGTCGCGCAGACGACCCTGATGAACGAACGGGTGGCCATCGGCGGCAACGCCGCTTCTAGGGAGAGCGGGATGCTGGGCAAGGTGGTGAACACCTGGCGTCGACGCCCCGAGCTACGCACCCCGGAACTGCACGAACGACTCCTGCGGCTGTGGGTCGAGCAGGAGGCGTTCCGGCTCACGGGAATGCGACTGCGCCAGCAACTCGCCGTCGGTGAACCGGGGCCCGAGGGCTCGGGCATGAAACTCGCCTTCGCCCGCTTGGCCCAGGAGCTGTCGGGGCTCGAACTCGAACTGCTGGGAGAGGAAGGGCTGCGCTACGACGACTGGTCGCTGCGGCGGCCCGAACTGGTCGACTTCGTCGGGCGTGAGGCGGGCTATCGCTATCTGCGGGCCAAGGGCAACTCCATCGAGGGCGGCACGTCCGAAGTGCTGCGCAACATCATCGCCGAACGCGTCCTCGGACTTCCCACCGAGCCGAGGACGGACAAGGACGTCGCGTGGAAGGACCTGCCCCGGTGAAGACTCCCGACCTGCTGTACTCCGATGTGGAGACCGATCTCCGCGCGACGTTGCGGAACGTACTCTCCGAACACTGCGAACCGTCGGCGCTCGTGGCCCGGGTCGACGGCGACGAACCCTATGACACGGCGTTGTGGCGCACCCTGTCGGCCGAGCTGGGACTGGCGGGACTGCCGGTACCGGAGCAGCTCGGCGGTCAGGGTGTGTCGACGAGGGAGACCGCTCTCGTATTGGAGGAGCTGGGCCGCAGCGTGGCTCCCGTGCCGTTCCTCGGTAGCGCTGTGCTGGCGACCTCGGTACTCCTGCGGGCCGACACCGAAGTCGAAAACGTGGCCGCGCTACTGCGACGACTGGCGACGGGCGAGACGACGGGTGCGCTCGCCGTTGCCCTGTCCACCGCGCCAGAAGCGGCGTTCCCCACGGCGGTGCGTGCCACGTCCGGCTCCGACGGTCCCGTGCTCACCGGGACGGTCACCACGGTCGCCGATGCCTCGACGGCCGATGTACTCGTGGTGCCCGCCGTCGGACCCGACGGTCAGGGTTTGTACGAAGTGGATGCCGGCCACTCCGGAGTGGATGTCACCGAGGTGGTGTCGTTCGATCTCACCAGGCGGGTCGGCGACGTGACGATGCGGCAGGCGTCGGCGCGGGAACTGGTCACGGGGCGAGAAGCCGTCACCGCGCTGCGACAAGGACTGGTGACGGCGGCGGGCCTGCTCGCCTCCGAACAGCTGGGCGTGGCGCAGTGGTGCCTCGACACCACGGTGGCGTATGTGCGGGAACGACACCAGTTCGGCAGGCCCGTGGGTTCGTTCCAAGCGGTCAAGCATCGCCTCGCCGACGTGTGGCTCGAACTGGTGGCGGCCCGCGCCGCCGCACGCTACGCCGCCGACGTGCTCGCCGGGACCGACCCGTTCGGTGACGACTCGGACGTCGAGGTGGCGGTGGCCGTGGCGCAGTCCTACTGCGCGACCGTGGCCGTGCACGCCGCCGAAGAGGCGATTCAACTGCACGGCGGCATCGGTATGACCTGGGAACACCCCGCGCACCTGTATCTCAAGCGAGCCAAGGCCGACCAACTCGCACTCGGCACACCGGGGCGGCACCGCGCCCGTCTCGCCGAGGTGGTGGACCTTCCGGCGTCCTGAGGCCGGGCTCAGCTCAGCTCGAGCGAGTCGAGCAGCAGGTCGGCGAAATGATCGCCGACCTGCTGCGCCGACAGCTCCCCGCTGGACTGGTACCAGTAGGCGAGATGGTGCACCGCGCCGAAGAAGAAGTCGACGATGATATCGGCGGGTTTGTCCGAACGGAACAGCCCGGCGCGCTGTCCTTCCTCGATCAGTCCTCGGAACCGTTCGTGGTAGCGACGTCGTTCCGCGCGCACCGCCTTGCGCATCGCCGGGTCCAGCCGGTGCAGGGACTGGAAGAAGATCGTGGCGTCGTCGAGGTTGGCGATCGTGCTGACCACGACGTCCGAGGCGATGGAGTGAAGTCGCTTCGTCACCGGTTCGTCACCGCTGGCGAACGCCTCCAGCCGCCGTGTCTGCTCCCGCAACACCCGCGCGTAGACCTCGTAGAGCAGGTCGTCCTTGGAGCGGAAGTAGTGGTACATGGCGCCTTTGGTGACGCCCGCGGCCTCGACGATCTGACTCACCGACGTGCGATCGAAACCGTGTTCGGCGAACAATCGCGTCGCAGCCGACAGCAACCTCCGTTGCACGGCGGACCGGCCTTCGGGAACACTCACCGTTGGGAGCATACCGATCGGCCGATCCTTCCCCGGTTCGTCACCTCGTCGCCGGCGACTCGTCGTCACCGTCCCGTACGGCGTCGCTATTCCGACGTGTCCTCGAGTTTGCGTTGCAGCTTGTTCATGCCGGCCAGCCAACGCTCGGTTCGGGTGGCCCGGTTCGCGTAGTACTCGGCGACCTCGGGGTGCGGCAGGATGAGGAACCGCCCGTCACGCAGACCCTCCATGGTGACATCGGCGACCTGCTCGGGTTCGATGGCGCCGGGCCCCAGCAGGACCGTGCCCACCGAGCCCGAGTTGGCGAGCATGTCCGTACGCACCCCCTGAGGACAGAGGGCCTGCACCCGGATACCGCGGTGCCGGTAGGTCACCGAAAGCCACTCGGCGAATCCGAGGGCGGCGTGCTTGGTCACCGAGTACGGTGCCGAGCCGAGGTTCGTCAGCAGCCCGGCCGCGGACACGGTGGCCAGGAAGTGTCCACTCCCCCGCTCCAGCCACCGGGGCAACAACTCACGTGCCGCGCGGACGTGGGCCATGACGTTGACGTCCCAGACCCGCGACCACACCTTCTCGGAGGCGTCCGGCCCGCCGGGCACGGCGATGCCCGCGTTGGCGCAGAACAGGTCGATCTCCCCGAGGGCGTCGCGAGCCGCTCCCACCAGCGCGCCCACCCCTTCGACCGACGCCGCGTCCCCGGCCACGGCCACGCCGCCCACCCGTTCCGCCACGGCCGACGCGGCGGCACCGTCGAGGTCGGCGACGACCACCCGGGCGCCTTCGGCGGCGAACCGCGCGGCCAATGCCGCTCCGATGCCGTTACCTCCACCCGTGACGACGACACCGGCCCCGTCGAGGTCGAGTGTCACAGTCCACCGCCGAGCGTGACACCACCGTCGACGACAAGTGTCTGCCCTGTCATCCACGCGGACTGGTCCGACAGCAGGAACGTCACGGCTCCCGCTACGTCGGAGGGGACACCGAGCCGCTTCATCGGGTAACCGGCGGCCACCTCTTCCTCACGGTCGGCGTACAACGCTGTGGCGAAGGCGGTCTTCACCACGGCGGGAGCCACGGCGTTCACCCGGATCGCCGGAGCCAGCTCCTGGGCGAGCTCGGTGGTCAGTCGCAGGAGCGCCGCCTTGCTGACGCCATACATGCCGATGTTGGGCGAGGTTCGCAACCCGGCGATCGAGGAGACGTTGACGATCGCGCCACCGTGCTCGCCCATCCACGCGTCGCGTACCTTCCGCGTCCACGCCAGCGGCGCGAGGACGTTGACGTTGAAGATCTTGGCGGCAGCCTCGGTCTCCACGTCGAGGATCGATCCGTAGACCGGGTTGATCCCCGTGTTGTTCACGAGGAAGTCGATGCGGCCGAAGGTCTCCAACGTGCGCCGCACCACCTCGTCCCGGTGGTCCGCGTCGTCGGCCTTACCAGGTACGCCGAGCGCCACCGAGTCACCGCCCAGCCGCTCGACGGCTTCGGCCAACGGATCGGGCTTCCGGGCGGTGATGACCACTTTCGCGCCGGAGTCGACGAGTGTCTGGGCCACCCCGAAGCCGATCCCCCGGCTGGCTCCTGTCACAATGGCGACCCGGTCCTTCAGTGATTCCACGGCCGTTCTCCAATCCACGCTAAGCACTCGCTTACAATTTGGGCATGTCGATGTCGCTGTCGGCCGACTTGTGGCCGGATGTTCAACCAGACGCGGCGCGGCGGCTCATGCTCGCCGGTGTCGAGTCCTTCGCCCAGCGCGGCTACCACGCCACCACCACCCGCGACATCGCGTCCAATGCCGGCATGAGTCCGGCCGCGTTGTATGTGCACTTCCCTTCCAAGGCGGCGTTGCTGTTCGAGATCAGCCGCAGTGGCCACGAACAGGCACTCAACCTCGTGATGAGCGCCGCCGAACAGGCCGACACTCCGG
Source organism: Actinomycetes bacterium (assembly GCA_021793175.1). GTDB lineage: Bacteria > Actinomycetota > Actinomycetes > Mycobacteriales > Pseudonocardiaceae > Saccharomonospora. The sequence continues at coordinate 17,216 of JAJYTH010000011.1, read as the reverse complement.
TGGGGGCCATGCGGGAGATCGTGGAACGGTTCGTCGCCTGGCACGCACGACGCCACACGATCGCGCGCGTGGTGCAGTACGAACTCGGTGCGCTGCCGGAGAAGGAGTACCGCGTCGTCATCGAGTTGCGCCGAGAGATCGAGCGCATCGTGCACGATCTCGTGGTGGCCGGCGCCGAAGCGGGTGACTTCACGGTGTCGGACCCGAAGACGGCCGCTCGTGCGGTGCTCTCGCTCGGGGTGGACGTCGCCCGCTGGTACACCGAGCAGTCGCGTAAATCGCCCACCACGCTGGGCCGGGAGTACGGCGAGCTCGCGCTGCGCATGTTGGGAGCCGACCCGGACCGGTCGCCGGACCGATCGAGCTGACCGCGGCGCACACGCACCTCCCACCTACCGGCACGTCACGGGCACACCCCGTCGGACACGCAACATACTAAGCGGTCGCTCAGCATTGGCGCTACCCCTTCCGTGGACTTCCGGACAGGAGAGCGTTCAGACCCGGACGACTTCCACCCCGCTGCGGCGGAACTCCTTCACCACCCCGCGGTCGGCATTGGTGTCCGTGATCAGCGTGTCCACCGCCTCGATCCCGCAGATCGTCGCGAACGCCGTCCTACCGAGCTTGGCCGAGTCGGCGACCACCACCACCCGGTTGGCGCGGGTGACGAACACACCGTTCACCGCCGCCTCCCCCTCGTGATGCGCGGCGGCACCCCGCTCGACATCGATCGCGTCGACACCGAGGAACAGCACGTCCAGCGTGATCTGTTCCAGAATGGGAGCCGCCAACGGCCCGGTGAGCTCATAGCTCAACGCGCGAGCCACGCCTCCGGTCACCACCACCCGCAGGTGGGGGCGCACGGTGAGCTCATTGGCGATATTGACGGCATTGGTGACCACGACGACCTCATCCCCCGGCGTGTGGCTGCGAAGCTCGGGACGCACCGCGATCTCCCTGGCCACCTCGGTGGTCGTCGTTCCACCGTTGAGCCCGACCACCTGACCCGGGTCCACTATCGACGCTGCCTCGCGCGCGATGCGCGTCTTCTCCTCGGGGTAGCGCGCCGTTTTATAACGCAGAGGGAGATCCGAGGAACCGGGGGCCGTCGTGGCGCCTCCGCGGGTACGAGTGATGAGCTGCTGCTCGGCGAGCTCGTCGAGATCGCGCCGCACCGTCGCCGCCGACACACCGAGCTCGCGCACGAGGTCGTCGATGTGGACACTCTCCCTCTCGATGACGAGTTCGAGCAGTCCCGCTAACCTCTCGTGGCGGTTCATCGCCTCTCTCTTTCACTGTCGTGCCAGGGCAAGGCTTCCTCGGTATGCCGCCGAATACCGCGTCGGACGGTCGGGCCGAGTGCTATCGTCCTCATCGTACTGGCCTCGTGACGGAAACTGATTCAAACTCCGCCGAAACGAACGGTATCTATCACCGCAGCGGGAAGCGAGCCCCCATGATCCTCACGATCACGCCCAATCCTGCCCTCGATGTCACCTACCACCTCCCACACGCACGGTGGGGCGATGTCAACCGAGTCCAGCAGGTCTCCGAGACCGCGGGCGGCAAAGGTGTCAACGTCGCACGCGTGCTGCATCAACTCGGAGAGGCGGTGACGTGTACGGGATTCCTCGGCGGTGACACCGGCGACCGCCTGCGCCACCTGCTCGGCGGCGTCGACCAACGCTGGGTGTCGGTCGAGAGTCCGACCCGTCGCACCACCGCCATCGTCACCGAGTCCGATACGACCCTGTTCAACGAACCCGGCGCTCCCGTCGACGACGCGGCATGGCGGCGACTGAACGCCGTCGTGGCCGATCTCGCCGGTGAAGGCGACGTGGTGGTGGTGTCCGGCTCGATGCCGCCCGGGACCTCCGAAAGCGCCCTGCACACGCTCGTCGACAGCACCGTGGCACGGGGCACGTGGGTCGTGGTCGACACCTCGGGGCCGCTCCTGCGGGTCGCGGCCCGAGCGCGTGCGACGCTGATCAAACCCAATCACGACGAGTTGCGTGCCGCGACCGGCGAGGAGGATGCGCTCGCCGGAGCACGAACATTGCTCGGCGACGGCGCACGCGGTGTCGTCGTCTCGCTCGGCGAGGACGGAATGCTCGCGGTCGCCGGTGATCCCGACCGTCCGCGGACCTGGCGGGTACGTCCGTCGTCGGTGGTGCACGGCAATCCCACCGGCGCGGGAGACGCCGCGGTGGCGGCACTGGCGCGCGCGTTGCACGGCACGAACGCTCCTTTGTCAGCGGTGTTCGCCGACTATCTCGCCGACGCCGTCGCCCTGTCCGCGTCCGCCGTCACCCGACCCGTGGCGGGTGAGGTCGATCTCGACTTCTACCACCGGTCCCGAGCCACCGTGTCCGTGACCACATCGGACCGACACTGAAATTTCCCCACTGGACGACCGGTTGGACCGTAGCGCGGTAGCGACTGCTCCATTCGTCGCACACGGGATTCGGGCACCCGGACGCCGGGTCGTTGATCCCCGCGCACAAAGCATGCCTCTGCCTACTTCTTGATTGATTTTGATTGAAACTCCTGTGTTTCGATCAACTCTTGACATCTTGTTGGCGCCGCGGCAAAGATTGCCGCCACCACGGGCCAGACGGCATCCGCGGCGCCCATGCCCGGCTTCACCGGGATTCGCCGATGCCGGCCACATCGACTGTCAACGAGGAGAGGTCATGGTGGAGGTCAGGCCGAGCCGAAGGACGTTCCTGCAGAGCATGGGGCTGGCAGCGGGAGCCGTCGCCGTGAGTGGCGCCGTGCCCGCGAACGCGGTGACGAGCACCGCCGAGGCTCCGCAACGAGCCCGTGGGCAACGCTCGATGATCGGTGTTCCGTTCGACCGCTACGACGAGGTCCGCATCGGCCTGATCGGGCTCGGCAACCGGGGCATGGGAATGCTGTCCGGTTGGACCGCCATTCCGGGCGCGGTCGTCACCGCCGTGTGCGACACCGTTCCCGAACACGCACACCGTGCGGCCGATGCCGTGAAAGCCGAGACCGGCCGGCGACCGACCGTCCACACCGGAAGCGACAAGGCGTACGAGGCACTCTGCGCATCCGACGAGGTCGACTTCGTCTACGTCGCCACCCCGTGGGAGTGGCACTTCCGGCAGGGCATGGCCGCGTTGAGAAACGGCAAGCACGTCGGAATCGAGTTGCCCATCGCCACGGAACTCAAGCAGCTGTGGGGTCTTGTGGACGCAAGCGAACGAGCTCGGCGCCACTGCTTCCTGATGGAGAACTGCTCTTACGGACGCAACGAGCTGGCCATCCTGCGCATGGCCCACGACGGCCTGTTCGGTGAACTCACCAACGGGCACGGCGGCTACCTGCACGATCTGCGCGACCTGCTATTCAACGGCCACTACACGCCGGAGGACTGGCGGCGAGCGTGGCACACCAAGATCGACGCGAGCTTCTACGCCATGCACGGCCTCGCGCCGATCGCGGCCTGCATGGACATCAACCGTGGCGACCGGTTCACCTACCTGACGGCGACCAGCTCGGCCGCACTGGGACTGGCCGACTACCGCGAGCGGTTCATGCCCAAGGACCACCCGTCGTGGAGCGACACCTACGTCAAGGGTGACCGCACCACGAGCATGCTCATGACCGCCAAGGGCCGGATGGTGCGCGCCGAGCACGACGTCAGCTCACCGCGTCCGTACAGCAGGATCAACAGCATCGCCGGTACCCGCGGCATCTTCGAGGACGACCCCACCCGCATCTACCTCGAACCCGACCACAACGATCACCAGTGGGCGGACGCCCAGCCGTACCTCGACCGTTACGACCACTGGCTGTGGCGCAAGGTCGGTGACGACGCGGAGAACAACGGCGGCCACGGCGGCATGGACTACATCCTCCAGTGGCGGATCGTCCAGCAGATGCGAGCGGGACTCGTGCCCGACATCGACGTGTACGACTCGGCGACGTGGTGCGCGTCGGTGCCTCTGTCCGGAGAGTCGATCCGTAAGGGCAGTCGCCCCGTGGCGGTCCCGGACTTCACGCGAGGCCGTTGGAAGGAACCACGCCCGGGCCTGGACTCCGAGGAGACCGACATGCCCCCGGTCAGGAACCGCCGATGAGAAACGGGCGGGACTCCGCCACTGCTTCCGAACCGACCGCACACATCCGACTTCTGCTCTCGACCATGAAGGAGAACCGGCCGTGACAAGACGATTGCGGGCCACTGCCCTGGTCGCGGCGACCGCGATGGCACTCACTGCCTGTTCGGGCGACGACTCGGCAGACGATGGCAGCGTCGAACTGACGATGCTCGCCGCCTCCTATTCGGACAACACGAAGAGGCTGTGGGAGGAGGTGATCACGAAGTTCGAGGACGCCAACCCGGGTGTGACCGTCAACCTGGAGATCCAGTCGTGGGAGAACATCAACGACGTCATCCGCACGCGGGTGCAGACGAACGAGGCTCCCGACATCTTGAGCATCGACGCCTTCGCCGGTTACGTGGAGGACGACCTGCTGTACTCGGCCGACGAGCTGGTGTCGCAGGAGACGATCGACGACTTCCAGGACGCCTTCCGGGAGAACGCCTCCGTCGACGGCAAGCAGTACGGATTCCCCCTGTTCGCCTCGGCGAGGGCTCTGTTCGTCAACGACGACCTACTGGAACAGGCCGGTGTCGAACAGCCGCCGACGACCTGGGACGAACTGTACGACGCGGCGAAGGCCGTCACCGACTCCACCGACGCCTACGGCTACGGCCTGCCCCTCGGGTCGGAGGAGTCACAGGCCGAAGCGGGTATCTGGTTCCTCGGCGCCGGGGGCGGCTACGGCACCCCGGACGAGATCACCGTGGACACTCCTCAGAACCTGGAGGCGGCGCAATTCATGAAACGCCTCTATGACGACGGCCTGACCCAGCCGGACGCCGGTGCCACCCAGCGCACTCCCATGCTGGACCAGTTCATCCAGGGCAGGTTCGGCATGGCGATGGGTCTTCCGCCGATCGTGGGCATGATCGAGGAGAAGAACCCCGACCTGAACTACTCCATCGTGGACATTCCCACGAAGGACGGCGAGAAGGTGACGCTGGGCGTGGCCGACCACCTCATGGCCTTCCGCAACGACGAGGACAAGGCCGAAGAGATCGGCGCGTTCTTCGACTTCTTCTACCAGCCGGAGAACTACCTGTCGTTCGTGGAGACCGAAGGATTCCTGCCCGTCACCAAGTCCGGCGCGGAGGAATCAACGAACGAGGCCATGGAGCCGTTCCTCGAGTTGCTGCCCCACGCGCAGTTCTACCCGTCGACCAACCCCTCATGGGCGACCGCCCAGGCGGCCATGCAATCCCAGATCGGGTTGATCACGGCGGGGAACGACCCGAAACAGGTGTTGGCCGCCATCCAGGCCGAGGTCGACAACGCCTGAGGGCATCCGGGCGCCGGGTGATCCGTCATGGGACCACCCGGCGCCTTCGGGAAGGGAACGTCGATGTCACCAGTCACCACCGGCGGCCGCCGAACGAGCAGAGCCCGGGACCTGTTGCGGGCTCTGCCGTGGATCGGGCCGAGTCTGCTACTCATCGTCGGAGTCGTCTTCTACCCGGCCGTCCTGATGATCGTCAATTCCACGCGGGAGATCTCGCAGACCGGCGTGGACCGCGGCAGCGCGGGGCTCGACAACTACACGGCCCTGTTCGACATGCCCGCCCTCCCCGGGGTGCTGCTGCGCACCGTGCTGTGGGTGTCGGTCGTGGTCGTCGTGACGATCGTGCTCTCGCTGGCGCTGGCGAACCTGCTCAACAAGGCGTTCCCGGGCCGGCAGTTCGTACGTCTCGCCGTGATCGTGCCGTGGGCGGCGTCGGTGGTGATGACGACCACCGTCATCTACTACGGGCTGGAACCGGGCTACGGCATCGTTCAGCAGTTCCTGTACGACATCGGTCTCATCGACTCGCCGGACTTCGGCTTCACCAAGTCGATGCCCTCGGCGTTCCTCGTGGCCATCGGGATCGCCATCTTCGTCTCGTTGCCCTTCACCACCTACACGCTCCTGGCGGGCATGCAGTCGGTCAGTCCCGAGCTGCTGGAGGCGGCCCGGATCGACGGCGCCTCCCCACGCGTGACCTACTTCAAGATCGTGCTGCCGCACCTGCGACCGGCGCTCGCGGTAGCCACGATCATCAACATCATCAACGTCTACAACAACTTCCCCATCCTCAGTGTCGTCACCGGAGCGCTGCCGGGATACGACGCCGACACCACGACCACGCTGATGTTCAAAGTGCTCCAGGACATGCGTGACTCGGGCATGGCCTCGGCACTCGCCGTACTCAACCTGATCATCGTCATCGTGGTGATCGCGGTGTACATCCGGATCGTGAAACCCCTGAAGGCGGTCGACGAATGAGCGCTACTGCCGACACCACCGCCTCGGCCACACAGCCGGCCGCTCCCACACCGTCGGGTTCTCCACGGCGCCGGTCCCGCCGCGCTCAGGAGGCACCGGGTGCCCGAGGATCGATACCCCTGCGCATGATCGCGGGCGCGGTCGTGGCGATCGTCTTCCTGCTGCCCTACCTCGTGATGCTCGTGGGCTCGTTCAAGTCACGCCCGGAGATCCTGCGCGTGCCACCCACGTACCTGCCGGAGGAATGGCTACCGGAGAACTACGTCTCCATGTGGTCGACCCCGGAGACGCCGCTTCCGAACAACCTCACGTCCACCCTGGTCATCGCGGGCTGCGCCACACTGCTGACCCTGGCCGTGGCCACCCCCGCCGCGTACTACACGGCGCGGTTCCGCTTCCCGGGACGTCTGGCGTTCCTGTTCTGCGTGTTGGTGACGCAGATGCTCCAACCGGCCGTGCTGGTGGCCGGTCTGTTCCGGCAGATGCTGTCGTGGGGTATCCAGGACACCTGGCTCGCCATGATCCTCATCAACACGGCGTTCAACATGTCGTTCGCCACCTGGATCATGCATTCGTTCTTCGCGTCGGTCCCCAAGGAACTCGACGAGGCGGCGCAGCTCGACGGTGCGGGGCGATGGACCGTGTTCTTCCGCGTCACCTTGCCGTTGGTGTGGCCGGGGATCGTCACGGCGGTCATCTTCACGTTCGTGGCGGCGTGGAACGAGTTCGCGGCCTCGTTGGTGATCCTGACCTCGGCGGAGAACCAACCGCTGTCGGTGGCGCTGACGAAGTTCGTGGGCCAGTACGACTCGGCCTGGCAATACGTGTTCGGCGTCTCCATCGTGGCGATCGTGCCGGTGGTCGTCCTGTTCGCGTTCATCGAGAAACGACTCGTCGCCGGTCTGACGGCGGGAAGTGTCAAGTAGGTGCCCGTGTCCCAGACGATCAACGATCCGCCCCCGCAGCCCGCCGTCGTGGCCCTCGACGTGGGCGGGACCTTCGTCAAATGGCTCGTCGCCGACCACACCGGAGTACTCCACCACGGCATGGCCCCCACTCGTGCCGCGGACGGGCCCGAACGTTCGTTCGGCGTAGTGCTGGACACAGTGGACTCCGCACTGGCCACGCTGCCCTCGACGCACGTGCCGGTGGGGATCGGTCTGGCCGTGCCCGGCACGGTCGACGAACGCCGCGGGGTGTGCGTGTACTCGGAGAACCTGGGCTGGCGGGAACTGCCCGTGGTCGAACGGGTCTTCGAACACACCGGCCTGCCCGTGGGCTTCGGCCACGACGTGCGCGCAGGCGCGACAGCGGAGTGGCGGCTCGGCGCGGGCCGCGGCATCACCGACCAGATGTACGTGTCGGTGGGCACGGGACTGGCCGCGGCTCTGCTGCTCGACGACCGAATGGTGGTCTCGGGCGGCTATGCCGGAGAGATCGGCCACGGCGGCTCGATCGAAGGCGAACCCTGCGCCTGTGGTGGGCGCGGCTGCGCGGAGACTGTCGCCTCAGCCGCCGCGATCGCCCGCCGCTACGCGGCGCTGACGGGAACTCCCGTCGACGGTGCCCGGGACGTGCTCGCCCGCGCCCGGGAAGGCGATTCGACGGCCCGCCGAGTGTGGGACGACGCCGTCGAGGTGCTGGGCTCCGTCATGGCCGACCTGGTCCGGGTGACCGGCGTGGCTCGGATCGTCGTCGGTGGCGGCCTGGTCCACGCGGGAGAAACACTGCTCGCGCCACTGCGAGACCGAGTGCGTGAACGGCTCACCGTGCACCCCGCTCCCCACATCCTGCCCGCCGTACTCGGCGGAGCGGCCGGCTCCTGGGGTGCCGCGCTGCTCGGCTGGCAGGCCGCCGACATCGATCTCGATCCGGTTCTCGCCGCATACACGGTTGCGGCGAGAACTCGCGACAGCACCGACGAAACCGAACGACCCGGCACACCGCGTCCGACCGAAGGCATGTTCGACAAGGAGCGAAAGTAATTGACCACTCCCCTCGTCTCCATCGAGATCGCCAGCCAGCCCGACACCTGGAGGCAGGCCGCCGCACTGGCCGCCTCCTCCCCCCTTCCCCGCCGCGGTCAACGCGTGGCCGTCGTCGGGTGCGGCACGAGCTGGTTCATCGCCCAGGCCTACGCCGCTCGTCGGGAAGGTCTCGGCCACGGCGTCACCGACGCCTTCGCCGCCAGCGAGTTCCCCACCGGCCGGGACTACGACCTCGTCGTGGCGATCTCCCGTTCCGGCACGACGAGCGAGGTGCTCGAACTGCTGAAGGAACTGCGGGGGAAGGTGCCGACTCTCGCCGTCATCGGCGATCCCGACTCCCCCGGACGCGACGCCGCGGACGAAGTCGTGACGCTGCCCTTCGCCGACGAACAGTCGGTGGTGCAGACCCGGTTCGCCACCTCGACGTTGTCGCTGCTGCGGGCAGGTCTGGGTGAGGACATCGAGGCCCTGGCCTCGGCCGCGGAAGACGTGGCGCGCTGGTCGGTCCCGCCCGCACTGCTGGAGCGCGCCCAGATCACGTTCCTCGGCCGGGGCTGGAGTGTCGGACTCGCACACGAGGCGGCCCTCAAGTGTCGCGAGGCGGCGCTGGCGTGGACGGAGTCGTACCCGGCCATGGACTACCGGCACGGTCCCAAGGCGATCTCCGACGAGAACTCCGCCGTGGTGTTCCTCGGATCCCGCCCCGACGGGCTCGTCGAGGAAGTGGAGGCCACGGGGGCGTTGGCGCTGTGGTTCGACGAGGACCCCCAGCTGACGCTGGTGCGCTGCCAACTGTTCGCGGTGGCGTACTCGCTGTCGAAGGGACTCGATCCCGACCGTCCCCGTCACCTGACCCGGTCGATCGTCCTGTCAGGAGAGTGAGCGAGCCATGCCTTTGGTGACTCCGCACGACGCTCTCCACCGTGCGCGCGGCGAGCGTCGCGGTGTGGCCGCGTTCAACGTCATCCAGCTCGAACACGCCGAGGCGTATGCGGCGGCGGCGGAGGAGACCGGCTGCACGATCGTGCTGCAGATCAGTCAGAACGCCATGCGTTACCACGGTGCGCTGGCACCGCTGGCGAAGGCGGTGACCGCCGTCGCCGAGGCGTCGTCGGCACCGCTGGTGCTGCACCTCGACCACGCCGACGACCGCGACCTCGTTCGCGAGGCCCTGGACCTGGGGTTCACGTCGGTGATGTTCGACGCCTCCGCGCTGCCCTACGACGTCAATGTCACGAGCACGGCCGAGGTCGTGGCCGAGGCACATGCCGTGGGCGCGGCCGTGGAGGCGGAGCTGGGCGAGGTCGGCGGTAAGGACGGCGTGCACGCACCCGGGGTGCGCACCGATCCGAAGGAAGCGGCCGTGTTCGTGCGCGACACCGGTGTCGACTCGCTGGCGGTGGCGGTGGGTTCGTCGCACGCCATGACCGAACGCACCGCCGTCCTGGACCTGGACCGGATCGGTGAGCTTCGGGAGGCCGTGGACGTCCCGTTGGTGTTGCACGGTTCGTCGGGCGTACCCGATGCGACGTTGACCGCCGCCATCCGCGCCGGAATGACGAAAATCAACATCGCCACACACCTCAACCACGCGCTCACCGACGCGGTACGGAACTATCTCGCCGAACATCCCGACGTGGTTGACCCCCGCAAATACCTGGGCGCGGGCCGAACCGCGATGACCGAGGAGGTCATCCGCCTCCTGCGCGTCCTCGACGCCGTGTGACGACGCGGAGTCACGCTGGGGCGGGGTTACCCCGAAGTGGCCTTCAGCGGAATAGCTAAGGGCAAACCTGCCTTGGCCTGTACCGCAAGACACAGGGCAAGGCAGGTCCCAGCTGAACACAACAAATGCAGGCAAGCATCGCTTACAAGCCGATGCCGCTGACTTGCTCGGTTAACGCGAACGAGTACCGCTTTGCTCGAAAAGTGGGCACTCGCCACATCGCGTCGGCTCAGGTCACTTGCGGAGCTTCGCCGGATCGAACGCCGCGCGGCGGCGTCGGACAAGGAAGTTGACCACCCAGAAGAGGAGACCGATACCCAGCAGGATGCCGGCCACGAAGTATTCCGTAGCCGGCCTGCCGGACAGCGGGCTCGCGAAGAACGCGCAACTGATCGCCCCGAGCACCGGCACCCAGGTGGGTGCTCGGAAGTGCTCATGTTCGGCCTTATCCCGACGCAGCACCAGCACCGCGATGTTCACTACCGCGAATACCATGAGCAGCAGCAACGACGTGGTACTCCCCAGGGCGGCGATCTCCAGCGAGCTCACCAGGATCACCGCGAGGAGACTGGTGAACAGGATCGCCACCCACGGCGTGCGCCGAGTCGGGTGCACCACGCCGAACGGAGGCGGAATGACCCGCTCCTGTGCCATGCCGTAGACGAGCCGACTGGCCATCATCATGTTGATCAAGGCGGTGTTGGTCACCGCGAACAGGGCGATCAGAGAGAAGACGACCGGCGGGAACCACGGAGCTGCCGCCTCGACGACCAGCAACAGCGGGCCGTCCGAGGCCGCCAGCGTGTCGGTGGGCACCAGCGTCGAGGTGACCAGCGCGATCAGCAAGTAGATCGTGGCGGTGATGGCCATGCCCAGCAGGAGGGCCCGGGGAAACGTCTTGGTGGGGTTCTTGGTCTCCTCGGCCATGTTCACCGAGTCCTCGAAGCCCACCATCGCGAAGAAGGCGAGTGCGGTGGCCGAGGTGACGGCCAACAGCGGTGAGGTGTCGGGGTCGAACTCCACGAGACGGCCGGGATCGGGGTCCACGTCGGTGCTGTGTGTCCCGGTGAACAACGCATAGGCCCCGAAGACGATCACGATGGCCAAACCGGCGAGCTCCACACAGGTCAGCACCAGGTTCACCCGGACGGATTCGCTGACACCGCGGTAGTTGATCACCGATAGGAGCACGAGGAAGCCGATCGCCACGAGCCAGGCCCACCCGGACACGTCCTCCCCGACGATCGCTTCCAGGTAGTCGCCGCTGAACGCCTCCGCGGCGGACGACGCCGAGGTGATCCCCGAGCTCATCACCGCGAAAGCGATCAGAAAGGTCAAAAGGTGCACTCCGAACGCCTTGTGCACGTACAGCGGCGCGCCGCCGGCTTTCGGATACTTCCCGACCAGCTCCAGATAACTGAACGCGGTGAGAAAGGCGACGACGAAGGCGACCAGGAAGGGAAGCCACAGTGCCCCACCGACCTTGCCCGCGACCTCACCGGTGAGTGCGTAGATCGTCGTCCCGAGGATGTCCCCGATGATGAAGAACAGCAGCAGTTTGGGGCCGATGGCCTTCTTGAGGGCGGGTTTCCGCGCGGCATCGGGGTCGCCGGGCACGTTCATCTCCTCTGTCATCGCTCGAGAAGTGCGCGGTGTAGCCAAACGGCGGGGCCTGTCCACCTCGTGTGGAGCCGCCGTCGGGCATGTCCGGCAGAGGACTACCCACTCTGTGAGGGTGCGATGCGGACCGAAACGGTCCGTTGTCCCTGTGTCACCGACGAGGAGTGTGTGCTGCCAGGTCACTCAGCTTGGAATTCTCGTCGAGACACTCGTTCGTGACTGTTCGGGCAGCCGGCGAAGGCGGCCGTGAACAGGGGACCATGCCGTTGTCGACCGGTCCGGGCTTGGTCGGGTTGGAGCGATCGACTGTAGACGAACACTTCGGAGTGAGTCCGATCGCCGTTGGGTGCGAAGTATCCGGATAGCCACCCGAATGGGAGCGCACTACCCATTCCGTGGCACGTGCCGGCGAGTTCCACGGGAAAGGCCCCCGCTCCGAGCCTCGTCGAGGTGCAGCCCGGGATCGGTTCAGGCCACAGGTGTCGGCAGACTTCCCACAGTGTTGGGAGACGATGAGTTCGCCCAGCCTCCAGCAGCCGCGACAGACAAAGGGGTCTACGACCGTGACGTTCACCGGACTCAGCGTCTTCCCACTCATCCCCCTCGTTGACGACGTGGTCGACGAGGCGGCCTTCGCGACCCAGGTGGAACGATTGGCCGCCGCAGGCGTCGATTCGATCACCGCACTCGGCTCGACCGGATCGTATGCCTACCTCAGCCGTCAGGAGCGCGCCACCGTGGCACGTCTGGCCGTCGAGCACGCGGGGACAGTTCCCGTGTTCATCGGCATCGGTGCACTGCGCACGTCCCAGGTCCTCGCCCACGCGGAGGACGCACAGCGGGCCGGTGCTGCCGGGTTGCTGCTGGCACCGATGACCTACCAACCCCTCACCGATGACGACGTGTACGAACTGTTCCGTACCGTCACCGCACACAGTTCGGTTCCCGTGATCGTGTACGACAATCCCGGCACGACACGCTTCACGTTCAATCTCGACCTGTACGCGCGGATCGCAGAACTTCCCGGAATCGCTTCGTTCAAGATCCCGGGCGTGCCCACCGATCTCGGCGAGGCACGAGCCCATATCGCGAAGATCCGCGCCGCGCTCCCCGAGTGGGTGACGATCGGGGTCTCCGGGGACGCCGTGGCTGCGACAGGACTGGTCTCCGGATGTGCTGCCTGGTATTCGGTGATCGGCGGGACCCTGCCCGAACTCGCCCTGCGCATCACACGCGCTGCGCAGAACGGTGACCATCAGGCAGTGGCAGCCGAATCCGAGCGGCTCGCCCCGCTGTGGGCCCTGTTCTCCGACCTCGGCGGAAGCTTACACGTCACCGCGGCGATCGCCGAGCAACTGGGATTCGCCCGACGCCCGTGTCTTCCGCTGCCGATTCTCGGCCTCGACGACGACCAGCGTGCCCACGTCGCTCGCGTGCTCGAGGGACTCGGCATCAGGCCATAGGAGAGTGCTCGACCTCCTCACAAGGAACGAGCAGGCCCCACCGCGGACAGCCTGTTCGGACGCACCGTCGCCGGTGCCACGCACCGGGCATCAACAGCAGCGGGCTTGCGGGTCGGTGTCCATCCGGTCCAACTTGGCGCGTTCGAACTCGCGCCGGGACATCGGCTGGGTGTCGGGGTGGTGTCGACGCAGGTGCGTCACGTAGTGCTCATAGTCGTTCTCACCGACGACTTCTTTGACGTACCAACTCACCACGCGCCACCCACGGGCCAGCGCCGCCCCAGCCCGCGAGAGGCCGAGGCGACGCGTGGCGGAACGGTCGGTCATGTCCGCACCGCCGTGGGCTCCTGTCCGGTTTGTCCGGCTTCCCATTCCCGCCACTGGGCTTGGAGACGTTTCTCCTCCGCGGTGGCAAACAGCCCCGACGGCTCGAACACGTGCGATTCCTCCGCCGGGTGTTCGGTGTCGCTGATCCGCCCGGACCGGATGGCGCCGATCGACTTCCGAAGCGCGTCGACGAGCACCACCACGATCAGCAGGGCGAAGAGGATCGACAGGCTGCCTTGGATGAACGTGTTGCGCACGACCTGTTCCATCTGCGCCACGTTCTCGGCAGGCCCCATGGACGTCTCGCCCGCCGCGATCGCTTCCTTGTAGGCACTGTGCTGGGCCCAGTAACCGATGTTCGGATCGCTGCTGAAGATCTTCTGCCAGCTGGCCGTGAGTGTCACGACGACATCCCATACCAAGGGAATGCCCGGCACCCAGGCGTATTTGACCCGGCCGGTCTTACACAGGATCGTCACGCACACGGTGAGCGCCACGGCGGCCAGCAACTGGTTGGCGATGCCGAACAGCGGGAACAGCGTGTTGATTCCGCCGAGAGGGTCGGTGACTCCCATCAACAGAATCGAGCCCCACGCGGCCACAATCACCGCGCTGGCCAGGATCGCTCCGGGCCGCCACGACGTGTTCTTGAACTTCGGGACCACGTTGCCGAGGGTGTCCTGCAGCATGAACCGGCCCACGCGCGTCCCGGCGTCCACCGTGGTGAGGATGAACAGGGCCTCGAACATGATCGCGAAGTGGTACCAGAACGCCTTCGCCGCCGCGCCCCCGAAGACCCCACCGAGGATCTCCGAGATCCCCACCGCCAGTGTCGGCGCGCCGCCGGTGCGCGACACCAGCGACTCCTCCTGCACCGAGGCCGCCGCCTCGTCGAGTGCCTCCGGGGTGGTGGACACGCCGGGCAGGTCGAGTCCGTTGACGAACTGTGCCGCGCCCTGGGCCGTGCCGCCCGTGGCTCCCGCCGCCGAGTTCATGGCGAAGTACAGACCCTGGTCGATCACGCAGGCCGCGACGAGCGCCATGATCGCCACGAACGACTCGGTGAGCATCCCGCCGTAGCCGATGAGCTTGACCTGCCGCTCCTTGGCCACCATCTTCGGCGTGGTTCCCGAGGCGACCAGCGCGTGGAAACCCGACAACGCGCCGCAGGCGATGGTGATGAACACGAACGGGAACAACGCGCCCGAGAACGCCGGGCCCTCGCCGGTGAACGCGAACTCGGTGAACGCGGGCATCGTGGTGGCAGGCATCGCGATCAGGACACCCACCGCGAGCAGGGCGATCGTGCCGACCTTCATGAACGTCGACAGGTAGTCCCGGGGCGCCAACAACATCCACACGGGCAACACCGAGGCGAGGAAACCGTAGATGATGAGACACCAGACCAGCGTGACCTTGTCCAACGTGAACATCGGCGCCCACGACGACTCGGCCACCCAGCCACCCGCGACGATCGCGAACAGCAACAGGGCACAGCCGATGAAGCTGACCTCGGTGACCCGGCCCGGCCGCAGGTAGCGCAGGTAGAAACCCATGAAGAACGCGATCGGGATGGTCATCGCGATCGAGAACACACCCCACGGCGATTCGGCGAGCGCGTTCACCACCACAAGCGCCAACACCGCCAGCAGGATGATCATGATGGCCAGGACGGCGAGGATCGCGGCGGCACCGCCGATGGGACCGATCTCGTCGCGGGCCATCTGCCCGAGCGACCGGCCGTTGCGGCGCATCGAGAAGAACAGGACCACCATGTCCTGCACGGCGCCCGCGAAGATGACACCGACGATGATCCAGATCGTGCCGGGCAGGTAGCCCATCTGCGCGGCGAGTACCGGGCCAACCAGCGGACCGGCGCCCGCGATGGCCGCGAAGTGGTGCCCGTAGAGCACTCGACGGTCGGTGCGGTTGTAGTCGGCGCCGTTCTCCAGTCGCTCCGCCGGAGTGGCGCGTTTGTCATCGGCCTTGAGGACCTTCGTGAGGATGAACCTCGCGTAGAACCGGTAGGCGATCGCGTACGAGCACAGTGCCGCGAAAATGAACCAGATCGCGTTCACCTGCTCGTCCCTGGACAACGCGAGAATGGTCCAGGCGATGGCCCCGAGCAGCGAGATCGCCACCCAGAGCACGACTCTGCCCGGTGTCCATCGAGGTTTGTCGTTCACCTCGACCGGTGGATGCCCGACCGTTGCCATGTGTGCTCCTGCGCGTGTGTGTTCGATCCGAATGGTGCGCTCGTCGCGTGCCGTGGTGGGAGTGTCATCGGCCCGTCTTTTCACCCGTGTTCTACGACCGACGTCGGAAGGTGTCGCTGGAACGTGCTCCCTAGTGTCACTCGTCCAGCGGTCTGTACCGCCTCCTTGCGAGTATGCGCTGCTCGGCATCGTCAGGATTCAGAGATTTATCACACGAAGCGACCAGGCTGAGCCCTCCTAACGGGTGTTTCCCACAACGGTTCGTGAGCCGGCCACGCAAGCGATCGGGAGGTGATCCGGCCAGGACAGAGCGGCGGCGACGCAGTACCGCCCACCTCGAATCGGAACATTATGGACACGCCTGGGAATGCCTATATAACGGACATTTCCAGCAGGATGGCGCTTGCGATGAATACGGCGATCGACATCGATGGCCGGAAAACGAGGAATGACCGCGACGAACCTCAGGACCCGCTGCGGACCCGGCCTCCGCTGCGTTCCTCCACGACCGGTTCCAACACCGTCGCCCACTGCCGCACGAGGCGTTCGCGACGTTTCGAGTCATCACTGAGCAGACTCGCCAGCCCGAGACCCCGAGCCAGGTCGAGCGTGGTCTGCACGGTCTCGCGTACACCGGGCCGGGATTCGTCGGCGCCGAGCAGCTCGACCGCGACTCGGTGGGATTCCCGGCCGACGCGGGCTTCCAGCGGAGCCAGCACCGAACGCAGAGCCTCGTCGGTGGACGCCGCCACCCACAGATGCAGGGCGGCACGGAACTTCGGCCCGGTGTAGAGGTTCAACAGCATGCGTGCCACCGGCAACGCCCTGCGGCGGCCTGGGGGCAGCGTCTCCGCCCGGGAACGCACCTCGGCGATCTGTTCCTCGGCCAGGAACTCGACCGTGGCCACCACGAGGTCCTCCCGGGTCGGGAAGTGGTGTTGGGCCGCGCCACGTGACACGCCCGCCCGTTCGGCGACGAGGGCCACCGTGGTGTTCGTCCAGCCGTGTTCGGCCAGACACTCCACGGCGGCGGTCATCAACCGCCGCCGTGTCGCCCTGCTGCGTTCCTGTCTCGGTTCACGTGTCATTGGCCGGGTCGACCCAGAAGTCCAGTTGGAGGTCCTCCTCGCGTTCGGCGAGGCGGTAACGCGAGAAGTCCGTGACGCCCTCGGCGGCCAACACCTCGTCGTCGATGAGGAACCGCCCCGTCAGCTTCCGGCTCGGCTTGGTGAGGATGGCGTGTGCCGCGTCCGCCATGATCTCGGGGGTGCGGGAGCGGCTCGACAACTCCGCGCCGACCACGTTGCGAATGGCCGCGGTGTCGATGGTCGTGCGTGGCCACAACGAGTTGGCCGCGATGCCGTCGGCGCGCAGTTCGGCGGCCAGGCCCACCGTGACCAGACTCATCGAGTACTTGGCGATGCTGTAGGCGAGGTGCCCTGTCTCGAACCACTTCTCCTCGAGCCGGATCGGTGGCGACAAG